>JBEIGX010000043.1:0-14415 GCA_040381675.1 Aphanothece sp. | reverse complement strand
GCCTTCGAGGCCGAACAGCTCAAGAGCGACCTGCCGGAGATCTACGTGGGCGACACCGTTCGCGTGGGCGTGCGGATTCGGGAAGGCAACAAGGAACGGATCCAGCCCTATGAGGGCGTGGTGATCGCCATGCGCCATGGCGGGCTCAATGAAACCATCACGGTGCGTCGGATTTTCCAGGGCATCGGGGTGGAACGGGTCTTTTTGCTGCACAGCCCCCAAGTAGCTTCCGTGAAGGTTGAGCGTCGCGGTAAGGTGCGGAGAGCGAAGCTCTTCTATCTGCGCGACCGGGTGGGTAAAGCCACTCGGGTTAAGCAGCGCTTCGATCGCTAAGGGGTTTTCCCCTTTTTGGTGCATCGCCTTGCGCCGTTAGTTCAGCTGGTAGAACGCAGGTCTCCAAAACCTGATGTCGGGGGTTCGAGTCCTCCACGGCGCGTCCGATGCACCCCCTTTTGTAGTTTCCTCGTTCCGAGCATGGAGTTGGATCTTCAACCCGGTGATGTGGTCAAAGTTCTGGAGTCCGCGGCTCTGGGTTGGGTTCGCGCCAGGGTCATCCGGGTCAAATCCGGTGGTCGGGTGGTGGTCCAAAGCGACCAGGGCCGTGAATTCACGGCCCGTGGCAACCAGGTTCGCCTGATTGAACCCGCGGGCTTCCGCCCCTGACCGCCCACTCTTTTACTTCGCCTCCATCCCTCCTCCCTTTCTGGAGTCAATCAATTGACGGAGGGAACCACGGCAGTCGATACTGACCATGTCGACAATCGCGTCGTCGGACCAACCTGAACCCTGTGAACAGGTTCGTCCCCTTTTGGGACTGTAGTTCAATCGGTTAGAGCACCGCCCTGTCACGGCGGAAGTTGCGGGTTCGAGCCCCGTCAGTCCCGTCCTCCCCGTTCCCCAAACGGAGATTGTCTTCAGAGCAGATGGCCGCGGCCCCCTCCCCTGTACGCGTCCGTCTTGCTCCGAGCCCCACCGGCACGCTTCACATCGGCACCGCCCGCACAGCGGTGTTCAACTGGCTCTTTGCCCGGCGCCAAGGAGGATCCTTCCTCCTCCGCATTGAAGACACCGACCGGGAACGCTCGAAGCCCGAATACACCGCCAACATCCTGGAGGGTTTGAGCTGGCTCGGCCTCCGCTGGGATGGGGAGCCCGTGATCCAGAGCGCCCGGATCGACACCCATCGGGCGGCCATCGCCCAGCTGCTGGCCAGCGGGGCCGCCTACCGCTGCTACACCACGGAAGAGGAACTCACCGCCCTGCGGGAGGGGCAGGCGGCACGCAAGGAGGCCCCCCGCTACGACAACCGACATCGGCACCTGACCCCCGAACAGGAGCAGTCCTTCATCGCCGAAGGACGCCAGGCCGTGATCCGTTTCCGGATCGACGACGACCGTTCCATCGTCTGGCACGACCTGGTGCGGGGCGATATGCGCTGGAGCGGGGCCGACCTGGGGGGCGACATGGTGATCGCCCGCCGCGCTCCAGCCGATGCGATCGGCGATCCCCTCTACAACCTGGTGGTGGTGGTCGACGATGCCGCCATGGCCATCACCCATGTGATCCGGGGAGAAGATCACATCGCCAACACGGCCAAGCAGATCCTGCTCTACGAAGCCCTGGGCCTGGCCATCCCCCAGTTCTCCCACACCCCCCTGATCCTCAACCAGGAGGGGCGCAAGCTCTCCAAGCGGGATGGGGTCACCTCCATCAGCGATTTCCGCGCCCTGGGCTACGCCCCGGAAGCCCTCACCAACTACATGACCCTGCTGGGCTGGTCGCCCCCCGAGGGCATGGGGGAGCGCTTCACCCTGGAGGAGGCAGCCCAGGTGTTTGATTTCGAGCGGGTCAACCGGGCCGGCGCCCGTTTCGACTGGGAAAAGCTCAACTGGCTCAATGCCCAGGTGCTCCATGGCTTGCTCCCGGCGGAGCTGCTGGAGCGGCTCCAGCCCCTCTGGGTCGCCAAGGGATGGCTCGGGGAGGAGGCCCCTGCGGATGCCAGCCCCTTTTCCCCCTCCTGGCTGCACCAGCTCACGGCCCTGCTGGGTCCGTCCCTCACCCTCCTGAGCGATGGGGTGAGCCAGGCCGCCCCCTTCTTCGAGGTGCCCCAACCCGATGCCCAGGCTCAGGAGGTGCTGCACCAACCCCCCTCCCAGCAGGCTCTGGCGGCGCTTCATGCCCTCCTGCTGGCCCAGCACCCCACCGACTCCCCGCTCGACACCCCAACCGCCCAACACCTTCTGGAAGCCGCGGCCACCACCGCCGGCGTGAAGAAGGGCGTGATGATGAAAAGCCTGCGGGCCGCCCTGCTCGGATCCCTGCAGGGCCCCGATCTGCTCACCTCCTGGCAGCTCCTCCACCAGATCGGCGAAGACCAGAAGCGCCTAGAAACCGCCCTTCAAGGCTGAACCGTAAGGCCTCCAGCTGCAGCCCGGCCGACTTCAGTTGTCGATGCTGCCGTAGAGGGGTTCCACCCGCAGGCCGATGATATTTCCGGCCCGCACCAGCAAATACTCCCCATCTAGCTCACTGATCGGCACGTTGATGAAGGTATCGGGGGAAGCGCCCCCGTGGAGGGCGCTGGTGTACCACTGCTGAAAGGCATCCAGGGTGGGGAACTGCACCACCTCCTCATGGCCGCTGCTCAGCAGCAGGTGGATGGCATAGCAACGGAGGATGCGAGACATGGGGGGGGGCCACAACAAAGGGCTGGGGCGGCTGATCGGCCCGGCAGAAAAGAGGGTGGCGGGGCTGGCCCTGGCGGGTCAACCCCACACACACCACTTCACCGCCCCAGCATCGCAGCAGATCCAACACCTGCCCCCCGCGGCCCTGGAGCCCCCCCTGCTGCCCCCAGCCCACCCAGATCCGGGGCGGGGGCCCGCAGGACGGGGGGGGCTGGGCCGCCAGCCAGGCCAGGCCGGTGGCCAGCCAGCCATCGCTCTGCTCCCCCACCGGCTCCTGGGCCCGGCGCAGCAGGGCCGGATCCGGTCCCACCCGGGCAAAGAGATTCATCACCAGCAGGCGGCCATGGCCCCAGCGGCCCGCCAGGGCCCGAAGGCGGCGCAGGGTGGGATCATCCCGCTCCCCATCGGCCCGGGAGGGATTCAATCCCAGGAACAGCACGGCGCTGCCCGCCGGCTGGCAGGGGCGCAGCAGCCACCAGCGGTACTGGCCGCAGGCGCTGAAGGCGGCGGCGCCCGTGCGTCCCTCCCAGGAGGCCGGCACTGGAAAAGGATCTGGCAGGCTGAGGCGACTCGGGGCGGAACAACGGTTGACCATGGCGGATCCGAAACCTCTCCTGCTGCTGGTCGATGGCCATTCACTGGCCTTCCGGAGCTTCTATGCCTTCGCCAAGGGGGGGGATGGGGGGCTGTCCACCAAGGAGGGGGTGCCCACCAGTGTCACCTACGGTTTTCTCAAAAGTCTGCTCGACACCTGTGCGCAATGGCGCCCCGAGGGGGTGGCCATTGCCTTCGACACCGCCGAACCCACGTTTCGCCACGACGCGGATGAAACGTACAAGGCCAATCGGGACGTGGCGCCCGAACACTTCTTTGCCGATCTTGAGAACCTCCAGCAGATCCTCAAGGAGCAGCTGGATCTGCCCCTGGTGATGGCCCCGGGCTTCGAAGCTGATGATGTGCTCGGCACCCTGGCCGAGAGGGGGGCCAAGGAGGGCTGGAGGGTGCGCATCCTCTCTGGCGACCGGGATCTGTTCCAACTGGTGGATGACGAACGGGACATCGCCGTGCTCTACATGGGGGGGGGGGCCCAACAACCGGGGCTCGGGCCCCCGGGAGATTCGCCGGGAGGAGGTGGTGGAGAAGCTGGGGGTGCCCCCGGAAGACGTGGTGGATCTCAAGGCCCTCACGGGGGACAGCTCGGACAACATCCCCGGGGTGCGGGGGGTGGGGCCGAAAACGGCCATCACCCTGCTCAAGGCCCACGGCAGCCTGGATGGGATTTATGAAGCTCTCGAGGCCCAGAAGGGCAGCCTGCGCACCAAGCTCCAGGACGGCCGGGAGAGCGCCTTTCGCTCCAGGCATCTGGCGGCGATCCACCGGGACGTGCCCCTCTCCACGCCCCCCCGGTTGACCCTGGGCCAGGTGAAACAGGACGCGCTGGGGGAACGGCTGCAGGCCCTGGAGCTATTCAGCCTGCTCCGCCAGACGGCCCGTTTCACCACCACCTTTTCCTGCGGACACCCTGAGGTCTCCGCCAGCAACGTCGCGTCCGACGCGCCGACCAAGCAGACCAAAAAAGCAGCGGGGAAGGCCGGCCAAGAGCCCGCTTCCAATCACCAGACCGACGGGGACCAGCCAGGGAATCTCCAGGAAGGGGATCGGCCCGAGGCGGCCCGGCCCGAACTCCACCCCGCCCTGATCCACAGCGAAGAGGCGCTCCAGCAGCTGCGCCACCGGCTGATGGCCTGCCAGGAGGCCACCGCCCCCGTGGCGCTCGACACGGAAACCACCTCCCTCAATCCCTTCCGCGCCGAATTGGTGGGCCTGGGTCTGTGCTGGGGGGCGGGGCCCAACGACCTGGCCTACATCCCCCTGGGGCACCGGCTGGAGAGCCCCCCTACCCTGCTGCCCGAGGCAGACGATGAGCCGCTCCAACCCCAGCTGAAGCTAGAGACGGTGCTCCAGGCCCTGGGCCCCTGGCTGGGGAGCGAGGCCCACCCCAAAACCCTGCAGAACGCCAAATACGACCGGTTGATCCTGATGCGCCATGGCCTGCCCCTAGCCGGGGTGGTGATGGACACCCTGCTGGCGGACTATCTGCGGGATCCCGCTGACAAACACTCCCTGGAGGCCATGGCCCAGCGGGAGTTCGGCTTCACCCCCGACAGCTACACCACCGTGGTGGGGAAGGGAGCCAGCTTCGCCGAGGTGCCCATCGCCGCTGCAGCCCAGTACTGCGGCATGGACGTGCACCTCACCTGGGCTCTCACCGGCCGGCTGGCCGACCAGCTGGCGGCCCTGGGGCCCGCCCTGCCGGCCCTGCTCAAGGAGGTGGAGCTGCCCCTGGAGCCCGTGCTGGCTGTGATGGAGGCCACGGGAATCCGCATCGACCAGGCCTACCTCCAGGAGCTGAGCCAAGAACTGAGCGCCCAACTGGATCACCTGGAGAGCACAGCCCAGGAGGTGGCCGGCCAGCCCTTCAACCTGGGGTCGCCGAAACAGCTGGAGGCCCTGCTGTTTGACACCTTGAAGCTGGACCGCAAGAAGTCGCGGAAAACCAAGACCGGTTGGAGCACGGACGCCGCCGTGCTGGAGCGCCTGGAGGACGACCATCCCGTCGTTCCCCTGGTGCTCAACCACCGCATCCTCAGCAAGTTGCGCAGCACCTACGTGGATGCCCTGCCGAGCCTGGTGGAGCCAGAAACAGGAAGGGTACACACGGATTTCAACCAGGCCGTCACCGCCACGGGCCGCCTCTCCAGCAGCAATCCCAATCTGCAGAACATACCCATTCGCACGGATTTCAGCCGCCGGATCCGCAAGGCCTTCCTGCCGGAGGAGGGCTGGCAGATGATCAGCGCCGATTACTCCCAGATCGAACTGCGCATCCTCACCCACCTCTCCGGAGAGGAGGTGTTGGTGGAGGCCTACAACAACGGCGACGATGTGCACGCCCTCACCGCCCGGTTGCTGCTGGAGAAAGACTCCGTGACGTCGGAGGAGCGGCGACTGGGAAAGACCATCAATTTCGGGGTGATCTACGGCATGGGCGCACAGCGCCTCTCTCGAGAAACGGGCATCCCCCAGGCCCGAGCCAAGGAGTTTCTGCAGCGCTTCCGGCAGCGCTATCCCAAGGTGTTTCTCTTTCTCGAGCTGCAGGAGCGCCTGGCCCTCAGCCGGGGCTACGTGGAGACGATTCTCGGGCGTCGGCGCACCTTCCATTTCGACCCCGGCGGGCTGGGCCGGCATCGAGGCAAGGATCCCCTGGAGATCCCCATCGAGGGGGCCCGCAGGGGGGGACTGGAGGCCCAGCAGTTACGGGCAGCCGCCAATGCGCCGATCCAGGGATCCAGCGCAGACATCATCAAACTGGCCATGGTGCAGCTGCACCATGAACTGAATGCCCGCAACCTGTCGGCCCGGCTCCTGCTGCAGGTGCACGACGAGTTGGTGCTGGAAGCGGCTCCGGAGGCTCTAGAGGAGGTGCTCGCCCTCACGAAACGCACCATGGAAGGCGTGATCCAGCTGCAGGTGCCCCTTCTGGTGGAAACGGGGGTGGGGGCCAATTGGATGGAGACGAAGTAGCCCAGATTTGTGAGACACTGACCAGGAGCTTGGGAAGTCAGTGGGGACCGGCCAAACCAATCGAAAGGGCATCATCCTTGCCGGTGGCAGTGGTACCCGCCTGGCCCCCCTCACGTGTGCGGTCAGCAAACAGCTGATGCCGGTTTACGACAAGCCGATGATCTACTACCCGCTCACCACCTTGATGCTGGCGGGAATTCGGGAGGTGCTCATCATCACCACCCCCGCCGATCAACCGGCGTTCCAGCGGCTGTTGGGGGATGGCTCGATCTGGGGAGTGAGCATCCAATACGCCGTGCAACCGAGCCCGGATGGCCTGGCGCAGGCGTTCCTGATTGGCGCCGACTTCCTGGCGGACGCGCCCGCCGCCCTGGTGCTGGGCGACAACCTCTTCCATGGCCACGATCTGGTCCCCCAGTTGCAGTCCAGCCAGGTCCTGCAGGAGGGGGCCACGGTGTTTGCCTATCCCGTCAGGGATCCGGAGCGCTATGGGGTGGTGGAGTTTGATGGCACAGGCCGGGTCATCAGCATCGAAGAAAAGCCCCAGCAGCCCCGCTCCCGCTTCGCCATCACGGGCCTGTATTTCTACGACGGTTCCGTGGTGGAGCGGGCCCGCCGGGTGACACCGTCGCCCCGGGGCGAACTGGAAATCACCGACCTCAACAAGCAATATCTGGACGCCGGGCTGCTGCGGGTGGAACTGATGGGCAGGGGCATGGCCTGGCTGGATACCGGCACCCCCGACTCCCTGCATGAGGCCTCCAGTTACATCCGCACCCTGGAACATCGCCAGGGTCTGAAGGTGGGCTGCCCCGAGGAGGTGGCCTGGCGGATGGGCTGGATTGACGACAGCCAGCTGGGCCTGCTGGCCGAACCCCAGAAGAAGAGTGGCTACGGCACCTACCTTCTTCAGCTGCTGGAGGGCTCCCATGCAGATTGAGCGGTTTGCCATTGTCGGCCCCCTGGTGCTCACCCCCCAGGTGTTCGGCGATTCCCGTGGCTACTTCCTGGAGAGCTGGAACCAGAAGCGCTTTGCCGAGGCCGTGGAGCTCCCCCTGAACGAGGTGCTCACCTTTGTGCAGGACAACCAATCCCGCTCCTCCCAGGGGGTGTTGCGGGGGCTCCATTACCAACTGCCGCCCCATGCCCAGGGAAAGCTCGTGCGTTGTGTGCAGGGGGAAATCTTTGATGTGGCTGTCGACATCCGGCGCCAGTCGTCCACCTATGGACAGTGGATCGGCGTCCGGCTCAGCGCGGCAAACCATGCCCAGCTCTGGCTGCCAGCTGGCTTTGCCCATGGCTTTCTGGTGCTGAGCGAGAGCGCGGAGGTGCTCTACAAAACCACCGACTTCTGGGATAAGGCCACCGAGCGCTCGATCCGCTGGGATGACCCGGCCCTGGCCATTGGCTGGCCCCTTCCCGCAGACGGGACCGTCCCGAGCGTGTCGGACAAAGATCTCCTGGCGCCCACCCTGGAGGAGGCTGCGGCAGCGGGGGATGTGTTCCCATGAGCGCACCGCTGAAGGTGCTGATCACCGGATGCAACGGGCAGCTCGGACAGGCCCTTCTGGCGGCCATCCCCCAGGGCATCGAGGTGATCCCCCTCACGCGCGCGCGTCTAGATCTGGCGGATGCCTCGGCCTGCAGGCAGGTGGTGCGAGAGCACCGGCCCCAGTGGCTGCTCAACGCCGGGGCCTACACCGCCGTGGATCGGGCGGAAAGCGAGCCGGATCTCGCGCTGCGGGTGAATGGGGAGGCCCCCGGGGCCTTTGCCGAAGCCCTGGCGGACACGGGCGGCCACCTGCTGCAGATCAGCACGGATTTCGTGTTCAACGGCCGCCAGGGCTCGCCCTACCGACCAGACCAGACCCGGGATCCCCTCGGGGTGTATGGAGCCAGCAAGGCCGAGGGGGAGCGGCGGGTGCTGGAGGCCCTGCCCCCTGAGCGCTGTTGCCTGCTGCGCACCAGCTGGGTCTACGGCCCCGTGGGCCAGAACTTCTGTCTCACCATGCTGCGGTTGCACCGCCAAAAGGCGGCCGCCGGGGAATCCCTGGGGGTGATCGCCGATCAGGTGGGCTGCCCCACCGCCACCCACAGCCTGGCGGCGGCCTGCATCCGGGTGATCCAGGGCCACCACAGCGGCATCCACCACTGGAGCGATGCGGGCGCGGCCAGCTGGTACGACTTTGCGGTGGCCATCGGCGAACTCGCCGTGGCCCAGGGGGTGTTGGCCACGGCCGCCCCTGTGCGTCCCATCGGCACCGACGAGTACCCCACCCCCGCCCGTCGCCCCTCCTATTCCCTGCTGGACTGCCGGTCGACCCGCACGGCGCTGGAGTTGGCTCCCCTGCACTGGCGGGACGCCCTGGCCCAGGTGCTGACCCGCCTTCCGGCCCCCACCTGACTCCCCCGTTCCCCATCCCTGCATCCCAGCCCCCTCCCCCCACCTGCTACCCATGGTTGATCTCCCCACCCTCCTTGCCGGACGCCGCCGCCTCCTGGTCACCGGGGGGGCCGGCTTCATCGGTGGAGCCGTGGTGCGCCGCCTGCTGCGGGAGAGCGACTGCACGGTGTTCAACCTCGACAAATTCGGTTACGCCAGCGATCTCACCAGCATCGAGGCCCTGCTGACGGAGGCTGGCGAACCCAGCAGCGGCCCCAGCAGCCGCCACCAGCTTCTGAAGGTGGATCTGGCCGACGTGGAAGCCACCCGGGCGGCAGTGGCGCAGGCCGATCCCGATCTGGTGATGCACCTGGCCGCCGAAAGCCATGTGGATCGCTCCATCGAGGGGCCCGAGGCCTTCATCGCCAGCAATGTGCAGGGCACCTTTTCCCTGCTGCAGGCCGTTCGGGGCCACTGGCAGAGCCTGGAGGGGGAGCGAAAGGAGCGGTTTCGCCTGCACCACATCAGCACTGATGAGGTGTTCGGCTCCCTCGGGGCGGAGGGGAGATTCTCCGAAACCACCCCCTACGACCCCCGCAGCCCCTACTCCGCCAGCAAAGCCGCCAGCGACCACCTGGTGAGCGCCTGGCACCACACCTATGGCCTGCCGGTGGTGCTCACCAACTGCAGCAACAACTTCGGCCCCTGGCAGTTTCCGGAGAAGCTGATTCCGGTGGTGATCCTCAAGGCCCTGGCCGGTGAGTCCATTCCCGTGTATGGCGATGGGCTGAATGTGCGCGACTGGCTCTATGTGGAAGACCACGTGGACGCCCTCCTGCTGGCGGCCACCCAAGGGAAGTGCGGCCGCAGCTACTGCGTGGGCGGCCACGGGGAGCGCACCAACCGCCAGGTGGTGGACGCCATCTGCACCCTGATGGACGAACTCCATCCCCAGGGGGCTCCCCACAGCCAGCTGATCACCTCGGTCACCGACCGGCCCGGCCATGACCGCCGTTATGCCATCGATCCCACCCGGATCACGGAGGAACTGGGCTGGGTTCCCCGCCACAGCTTTGAAGAGGGTCTGGCGGAAACCGTGGCCTGGTATCTGGCCCAGGAGCCCTGGTGCCGGGCCGTGCGCCAGCGGGCCCAGTACGGAGGGGAGCGCATCGGCCTGGCGGCACGGGTCTGAAGGCAGGCGCCCGCCTACGGTGCCTGCTGGAAGTCAGCGCCGGCCCCTTGGCCGCTTGTGCCCTTGCCGCTGAGGCTCACTAACACGCTCACCCGTCGCCTGGAGCCCTTTGAGCCGATCGAGCCCGGTCGGGTGTCGATCTACTGCTGTGGCATCACCGTCTACGACCTGTGCCACCTGGGCCACGCCCGCAGCTACATCGTCTGGGATGTGCTGCGGCGCTACCTGATGTGGCGTGGCTTTGCGGTCACCTACGTGCAGAACGTGACCGACATCGACGACAAGATCCTGCTGCGGGCCGCCCAGGAGGGCAGCTCCATGGAGGAGGTGAGCGAACGCAACCTGCAGCGGGCCCTGGAAGACCTGGGCCAGCTCAACATCCTGCCGCCGGATCGCATGCCGCGAGCCACCCGCTCCCTGGACGGTATCCGCCAGTTGATTGGCGAACTGCAGCACAAGGGCATGGCCTACTGCGCTGATGGCGATGTGTATTTCTCCGTGATGGGCTATCCGCAGTACGGAAAACTCAGTGGGCGGGATCTGCAGCAACAGGAGGAGGGCGCCAGTGGCCGGATGCGGGCGGAAGAGGAAGCGCGCAAGCACCACCCCTTCGACTTCGCCCTCTGGAAGGGCGCCAAACCCCAGGAGCCCAGCTTCCCTTCCCCCTGGGGGCCGGGCCGGCCGGGATGGCACATCGAATGCTCGGCCATGGTGCGCCAGGAGCTGGGCGACACCATCGATCTGCACCTCGGCGGGGCCGACCTGATCTTTCCCCACCACGAGAATGAAATCGCCCAGTCGGAGGCGGCGAGCGGCAAACCCCTGGCCCGCTACTGGCTGCACAACGGGATGGTGAATGTAGGCGGGGAGAAGATGTCCAAATCCCTGGGCAACTTCACCACCATCCGGGCCCTTCTCGAGAGCGGCGTCAGCCCGATGACCCTGCGCTTCTTCGTGCTGCAGGCCAACTACCGCAAACCGCTGGATTTTGTGGCAGCGGCCCTGGAGGCGGCCGCCACCGGCTGGAAGGGCCTCCATGCCGCCCTCTCCCTGGGCACCCGCCATGGGGAAGTGCTCGGCTGGGCTGGAGCTAAGGGCCTGGAGCCCGACGCCCTGGGCCCTGAGCTGGCCGCCAGCCGGGGGCGCTTCATCGCCGCCATGGACGATGACCTCAACACCTCCGCCGCCCTCGGGGAGTTGTTTGAGCTGGCCCGCCCCCTGCGGGCCCTGGCCAACCAGCTCCAGATCAACGAGGCCCCCACTCCAGCCCAGCGGGAGCTGCACCCCCGCTGGAAGGTGCTGGTGGAGCTGGCGGGCGTGCTGGGGCTGGTCGCGGAAGACGACAGCCCGGCGGCGGCAGGTGAGGGGTTGGCTGCGGAGGCCATCGAGGCCCTGGTGGAGCAGCGCAAAGCGGCCAAGACGGCCCGCAACTTCGTGGAGGCCGATCGCATTCGGGCCGAACTGCGGGATCAGGGGGTGGAGCTGGTGGACAAACCCGGTGGGATCACCGTCTGGATCCGGGAGTGAGTCCCCTGCCGCTGGCGGCCTTCGGCCTGGCCAGCCTGGCGGTGATGGGCAATGACGCCCTCCAGACCCTGGGACCTTTTCTGGCGGCCCAGCGCTGGCGCAGCAGCCGCCTGGGCCAGGGGCTGTTCCTCGCTGGGGTGCTCTGTGCCGTGCTCCTGCTCAGCTGGTGGGCCGGCGCCGGAGATCCGGCCTGGGGCCGGCTGGAGCGCTTTCCCCTCCCGGAGAGCTGGCGCTGGATCGACCTGCTGCCCCTGCTGACTCTGCTGGCCCTCACCCGCTTTGGCCTGCCCGTGAGCACCTCCTTCCTGGTGCTCACGGCCGTGGCCCCCCTGGAGCTGGGAGGGATGCTCAGAAAATCGCTGGCGGGCTACGGCCTGGCCTTCCTGGTGGCAGCCCTGGTCTATGGACTCATCTCTCCTTGGCTCGAGGGGAAACCGGCGGAGCCTGGGCCTTCCAAAGACCCCACATTGCCCTCCAGGGAAGCCACCCGATGGATCGTCCTGCAATGGCTGGCCACGGGGGCCCTCTGGGGCCAGTGGCTCATCCAGGATCTGGCCAACATCTATGTGTATCTGCCCCGCCAGCTCAATCTGGCTGAGTTGCTGGTGAGCCTGGTGGTGCTCTGCGGCGCCGTTGGGCTGGTGGTCGTCCTGGGCGGGGGGCCGATCCAGGGGAGGCTGCGCAGCAAGTGCCGCTTGGACGATCCACGCTCCACCAGCCTGATCAGCCTGCTCTACAGCCTGGTGCTCCTGGCCTTCCTGGGGGGCGACCGGCTGCCGATGAGCACCTCCTGGCTGTTTCTGGGACTGCTGGCCGGAAGGGAGCTGGGCCTGGCCTACCGCGGCCTGGGGCGTCCGGCCCGGGCGATCCTGGCCGATCTCAGTCTGGATCTGCTGCGGGCGGGGGCGGGACTGGCGACGAGCCTGGCGGTGGCCCTGCTGGTGGCCGCTGATCCCGCATGAGCGCCTCGATCTTGCGAATCCGCACCAGGGTGCTGCGCCACACCTCCAGGCGAAACCGCTGGCTGTCGTCCCCTCCCTCCGCCTCCTGGACCGCCTGGGCCACCAGGGCCTCCGGATCCTCACCCCGCTCGAAGGCATCCCAGAGCTCCCGCTCCAGGCGGGCCCGGGCGATGAAGTTCCAGCGATCCAGCCAGGCCATGGGATGCACTCCGCTGGGCCCAGTCAACCGCGTCACCCCGCCGGGGGCGGTGGGAGACTGGGCACCTTCGCCGGCGGAGAGGGTGAGATGAAGGCCATCAGCGTGCTGGGCTCCACGGGCTCCATCGGCACCCAGACCCTGGAGATCGCGGAGGAGTTTCCCGATCGCTTCCAGGTGGTGGCCCTCACCGCCAACCGCAACCTGGATCTGCTGATCGAGCAGATCCTGCGACACCAGCCCGAGGTGGTGGCCCTGGCGGATGGGGAGGAGGTGGCGGCACTGAGGGAGCGCCTCGCCTCCCTGGAGCCCCAGCAGCGTCCCCGCCGGCTCCCCCAGATCCTGGGGGGAAACGAGGGTCTGGAGGCCGCCGCCGCCTGGCCCACAGCCGATCTGGTGGTGACGGGCATTGTGGGCTGCGCGGGCCTTCTGCCCACCCTGGCCGCCATTCGTGCCGGCAAGGATCTGGCCCTGGCCAACAAGGAAACCCTCATCGCCGCTGGGCCGGTGGTGCTGCCGGAGCTGGAGAAGAGCGGCAGCCGGCTGCTCCCGGCCGATTCGGAGCACTCGGCCATTTTCCAGTGCCTGCAGGGCACCCCCTGGCCCGACACGGCCCGGCTCTGCATCGGCCGCCCCACGCCGGGCCTGCGCCGCATCCAGCTCACCGCCAGCGGGGGAGCGTTCCGCGACTGGGATCCGGCCGATCTGGCCAAAGCCACGGTGGCCGATGCCACCAGCCATCCCAATTGGACGATGGGGCGAAAGATCACGGTGGATTCCGCGAGCCTGATGAACAAGGGCCTGGAGGTGATCGAGGCCCACTACCTGTTCGGGCTCGACTACGACCACATCGAGATCGTGATCCACCCCCAATCGATCATCCATTCCATGGTGGAGCTGGCTGATTCCTCCGTGCTGGCCCAGCTGGGCTGGCCCGACATGAAGCTGCCCATCCTGTGCTGCCTGAGCTGGCCCGAGCGGATCGAAACGCCCTGGCGGCGCCTGGATCTCACCGAGGTGGGCGCCCTCACCTTCCGCAGGCCCGACCCGGCCCGCTACCCCTGCATGGAGTTGGCCTACGCCGTAGGCCGGGCGGGGGGCACCATGCCAGCGGTGATGAACGCCGCCAACGAGCAGGCCGTGGCCCTGTTCCTCGAGGAGCGGGTGCATTTCCTGGATATCCCGCGCTTGATCGAGCGGGTGTGCGAACGCCACAAGGGCGACCTCACGGCCCATCCCTCCCTGGCCGATGTGTTGGCGGTGGACGCCTGGGCACGGGAAGCGGTGCGGGAGGCTGCAGCCCGTCTGAGCGCGAAGGCTCCGGCGACCCTGCCGGCGTGATGCCCGTCTCCCACCACCTGCTGCTCTGCGCCACGCCGAGCAAGGCACTCTGCTGCCCCGATCCCGCCGTGGGCGCCGCCAGCTGGGACACCCTCAAGCGCCTAGTGCGGGAGCTGAACCTGGAAAATCCAGAGCGGCCAGGCGGCATCGTGCTGCGCAGCAAGGCCGACTGCCTGCGCATCTGCGGCGAAGGACCCGTGCTGCTGATCTGGCCCGACGGTATCGTCTACGGCGGTGTCACCCCCGAGCGGATCGAAAGCATCCTGCGCACCCATGTGATCGGCGGAACGCCCATCGAGGCCTGGATCCTGCGGCGCTATGGGTTGGGGGGGGCTCAGCATTGTTGAGCCTGACCCACTCGCTTAACTCAACAGCTTGCGGAAGACATTCGTATCCGCCAAATCGATCAGCTCTTCGCCACGTCCGGAGAGCACCGTTCGCAGAGCAAAGAGGGAAAAGCCCTTGGCCTGTTCAACCGTGATCGTGGGTGGAATGATCAGCTCTTCCCTTGCTGTCACCACATCCACCAAAGCGGGGCCATC
>JBEIGX010000042.1:0-14542 GCA_040381675.1 Aphanothece sp. | reverse complement strand
GTCGCTGTCTCGGCCGCCGCCGGTGGCACCAACACCACCTCCGTGAGGCGATCTCCCGCATCCAGGCGCTGCAGGCGCACACCCGTGGCCGCCCTGGACTGCTGAGGCACCGCATCGGCCCGCATGCGCACGATCACACCCCGCTCGCTCACCAGCAGCAGTTCCTCTCCGGCTCCCAACACCTTCAACCCCACAAGCACATCGCCCTCTTTGCGGAAGCGGATGGCTCGCAGCCCCATGCCGGCCCGTTTCTGGAGACGGAATTGCTGCACAGGCACCCGTTTGCCGAGACCACTGGCGCTCGCCACAAGCACCCAGGGCCCTTCGCTGCTGACCACCTCCTCCGCGTCGCCCTCCTCATCGCCCCCGCCCTCAGCAACCCGGTCGGCCAGCTCTGCTGGGAGCACATCCATGCTCACGAGCTGATCGCCATGCCGCAGGTTCATGGAGCGCACCCCCCGGGCCGTGCGTCCCAGGGGCCGTAGCTCCTCATCGCTGAGGCGAAAGTGGATGGTCATCCCTTTGAGCGAGCCGATGAGCACGCTGTCGCCAGGCAGGGCCAGCCGTACCCAGCGCAGGGCATCGCCCTCTTCCAGGGAGATGGCGATCAGGCCGTTCACTCGGATATTGGCGAAGGCCGAGAGGGTGGTGCGCTTGACGTAGCCCTTGCTGGTCAGCATCAACAGCTGTTCCTCCTCCCCGAAGCTGCTGACCGCCAGAAGGGAGGTGATGGCTTCCTCCCGGGGGATCGGCAGCAGCTGCACGATGGGGGTGCCCTTCGCGGTGCGGCTGCTGATGGGCACTCGGTAGGCCGGAAGGGAATAAACCACGCCCCGATCACTGAAGAGCAGGAGGGCGTCGTGGTCGTTGCAGCTGATGAACAGCTTCACGCCTTCCTCACCCTGGGAGCGGGTGCCGGCCTTGCCCCGGGTGCCCCTGCTGGTGGCCTCGAATTCGCTCACCGGCATCCGCTTCAGATAGCCCGTCTCCGTCAGGAGCACCACCGAGCGTTCATTGGCGATGAGGTCGATGTCCTCAAGCCCGCCTTCCAGGTCGAGAATCTCGGTACGGCGGGGGGAGTCGTATTTGGTGCGGATGGCCTGAAGCTCTTCGCTGATCAGGCCAAACACCCGCTCCCTACGTCCAAGAATGTCGGTGTAGTCGGCGATCTTGGCCAGCAGATCCTCGTGCTCCAGGCGGATCTTGTCGGCTTCAAGAGCTGTGAGCCGCCGCAGCTGCATCTGCAGGATGGCATCGGCCTGGATCTCGCTGAGGCCGAATTCCGCCACCAGACCTTCGCGAGCCGAAGCTGTGTCGGCAGCAGCTCGGATCAGGGCAATGATCGCGTCGAGGTTGTCGAGGGCGATCAGCAGACCCAACAGGATGTGATCCCGTTCCTCGGCCTTCCGCAGGAGATAGCGGGTGCGGCGTTCAATGGTCTCAACCCGGAAGTCGAGGAACACCTGCAGCATCTTTCGCAGGGTGAGCAGCACTGGCTCATTGCCCACCAGGGCGAGCATGTAGGCGTTGAAGTTGCTCTGCAGCGGCGTCAGCTTGAAGAGATTGTTGAGCACCACCTGGGGATAGGCATCGCGCCTGAGCTCGATCACGATCCGCATGCCATCCCGGTCGCTTTCATCCCGGATATCGGCAATCCCCTCCAGCTTCTTGTCGTTCACCAATTCAGCGATGCGCTCGATCAGGGCCGCCTTATTGGTCTGGTAGGGCAGTTCATTGATGATCACCGCGTCCCGGTCGGGCCGGCCCGTGGCCTCAATGGTTTCGATCTTGGCCACGCCACGCATGGTCACCGAGCCCCTGCCGGTGAGATACATCTCTCGAATGCCACTACGGCCGAGCACCTGCCCGCCGGTGGGGAAATCGGGTCCGTGGATGTAGGCCATCAGCCCTCGGTCGTCCAGATCGGGGTTTGCAATCAGGGCCTGCATGCCATCGATCAGCTCCCCCAGGTTGTGGGGGGGGATGTTGGTGGCCATGCCCACGGCAATACCCGTGGAGCCGTTCAGCAGGAGCTGGGGAATGCGGGCCGGCATCACCGTGGGCTCCTGCTGGGAGCCATCGAAATTGTCGATGAAATCGACGGTTTCGCTTTCGATGTCTTCCAGCAGGCTGTCGCTGGTGAGGGCCTGCAGCCGCGATTCGGTGTAGCGCATGGCGGCCGGTGGATCGTTGTCCACCGAGCCGAAGTTGCCATGCCCGTCGATCAGGGGCATGCGCATCGAGAAGTTCTGGGCCATGCGGACCAGGGCGTCGTAGACCGCCGTATCTCCGTGGGGGTGATATTTGCCGAGAACTTCGCCCACGACACGGGCGCACTTGCGGTAAGGCCTGTCGCTGGTGAGGCCCAGTTCGTACATCGCATACAGAATGCGGCGATGCACCGGTTTCAGACCATCGCGGGCATCGGGCAAGGCCCGGCCCACGATCACACTCATCGCGTACTCCATGTAGGAGCGCGACATCTCGTTGCGAAGATCGGTCTGGATGATCCGTCCGTCGCCGTCACCCGGACCGTTGTCGCCGGGGCCGCTGCTCCCCGGAGGTTGATCGCCCGGACCGTTGTCACCCGGACCCCCTTCGCCAGGCCCTGGGAGCTGTCCGGTTGGATCCGCCATGCACCGACACCTGGGTTAGATACCACTTTATCTGAACCCCCCTTGGCCTGCCTCCCTCCATGGGTCCTTCGCTGGCCATGATGTTGCCCGATCTCCCCCGCCGCACGGAGGCGGACCTCCAGCACCGCCAGGCCGAGGGCTTGCTCCGGGTCTGCCTGGCCGCCGAGTTCCGCCGCCGGGTGCAGGCGGTGGGTCTGGCCGAGGCCTATCAGCAGACAGACGTGATTGTGGCGGCCACCGCGGAGTTCACCAGCCACGTCAGCCTCCATCTCGCCCTGGGCCCCACCGATCCTCCGATCCGTTTGCGGGACCCCCAGCTGGCTGGGGTCTCGGCCCTGGCCACGGGGTCCGGCACGGATCTTGTCCTGTCCAAAGGGGGCGGCCGCGTGCTTACGCAATGGCTGGCCGGAGGGTCGGTGGAGCTGAATGCGGCTGGGGAAGTCACGCCCCTCTTCCCCCGCCGGGAGCTGCACACCTCCCTTGCCCTGGAGGACATCAGCAGTGGGCACCTGCTGTTGCCACGGGCCATCAGTGAAAACGGGGTGGTTGCCGTCAGCAGCGCCGAGGGGCTGCTTCATACCCCCTACGGACCCCTGCTCGGTCCCTTTGCCCAGGCCCTCTACACCTGTTCCGGGGCGGACAGCATCGGCCTGGCTATGCCGGGCTTAGCCCTGCTTGGTCCCGGCTCCCCCGTGCTGGTGGGTGGGGCCCTGGGCTGGGTGGTTGGGTCCGGGGGAGGGCATCAGCCCCAGCCCAGGAGGCTCGTCAGCGGCCACGCCCGCACCCCAGGTGCCGTTGCGGCAGTGTGTGCCCCTCTGCATGGCCTCCAGGGCCGCTGGGTGAGGGCCGGGGCGATGGAAGGTCAGGGCGATGTGCTGATGGTGGCCCTCGCGGCTCCCGTGCCCCTGGTCGATGGCCCCACCGCTGCCGGTGCCGCCACCAGCAACCGGGCCCTCGAGGCTCCGGTGCTGGATGTGGCCATCCCCCGACGCTTGAAGCCTTCCTTTGGCGGCGTGAGTTACAGCGCTCTCCGGAGCGGATGGATCGAGGTGGAGGGCCGACGGCTTCCCGCCCTCCCGGCCCACAGTTCCAGGCTGGCCTCGGAGATCGGTGCGGAACTGGTGCGCCAACTGGTGGAGGGAATTTTTCCCCTGCGGTTGCCCCTGGCCCCTCTCGGGGAGCGCCTGGGCCTGCGGCCCCTGAATGCCTGAGGGGGATTTTCGGTCTGGATCGGGGAGAAGCCGCGTAAGCTCCCGCCAGAACACCGCTGCGTGTGATGGCCGAAACCCCCGCCACCCCCGGGCCAGATCCCACCCCTCAGGCCCCATCTTCTGAGCCCGAGATTGGGGCAGCCGAACCCCTGACCGGCGACGGGGCTAACAAGGGCCCTGGCGATCTGGAAGCCGTTTTGGCAGAGGCTCTCGATGAGGACGACCTCCCCGATCCCCATCCTCCGGCTCCGACTCCCACCCTGGAGGCCGCGACAGCCCGTCCCTTTGTGGGGTCCTACGGCGCGCCGGAAGGCGACCCGGCTCCCGCTGCTGCCCCTGCTCCTGACTTCCCCTCCGCTGCGGCCGCTGGGGAACCCACCGTGGCCACCACGTTCGAGGTGGCTCCGCTCCCCACGGGCTTGGGTGGCGATGGTGCCAGCGCCGAGGGGGGGGAATTTGACCTTCTGATTCGCAAGATCAAGGTCTGGTTTGAGGAGGCCGATCTGGCGGGTCAGTGGGATCGGCTGGGTGGACCGCTGCGGGGCCTGGGGCTTGTCCTTGGGGGTCTGCTGGTGCTCAAGCTCTATGTGGCTCTCCTCGACACCCTCGACGATGTTCCCCTCCTGCCCCGGTTGCTCCAGTTGGCCGGTTTGATCGCCCTGCTCAACTTCAGCGTCACCCGCCTGACCCGTAGCAGCGATAGGACAGTGATCCTGGAGGACTGGAAGCGGCGCTGGGATGCCTTCCGCGGTTCCTGAGTGGGCCTTTCGGGGCCAGGTGGGAGGGAAGGGGGAGGTTCGTTCAGCCCCTTGATAGCTTGGCCCGAATCCATCTGGTTCCCTTGACCCTCTCGCTCGGCCGTTTCCGCACCGTCCGTCGCGCTTACGGCATTGATGAAATTGCGCTCGTGCCAGGCGGCCGCACGGTGGACCCTGAAATGACCGACAGCCGCTGGACCCTGGCTGGCATCGAACGGGAGATCCCGATCATTGCCAGTGCCATGGATGGGGTGGTGGATGTGGGCATGGCTGTGGAGCTCTCCCGCCTTGGGGCCCTTGGGGTGCTCAACCTGGAGGGTGTCCAGTGCCGCTATGAGGATCCGAACCCGGTGCTGGATCGGATTGCAGCGGTGGGGAAAGACGGTTTTGTCTCCCTGATGCAGGACCTCTACAGCCAGCCTGTAAAGGAGGAGCTGGTGCGCCGGCGCATCGCCGAGATCAAGGAGCGCGGCGGGATCGCTGCGGTGAGCGCCACTCCTGTGGCTGCCTTGCGCTTCGGCCAAGCGGTGGCGGAAGCGGGAGCCGATCTTCTGTTTGTGCAGGCCACCGTGGTGTCCACGGAGCATGTGGGGCCTGCAGACCGCCAGAGCCTTGATCTGGAAGCTCTCTGCCGGGATCTGGGTGTGCCCGTGGTGATCGGCAATTGCGTCACCTATGAGGTGGCCCTCCAGCTGATGCGAGCGGGGGCGGCGGGCGTGATGGTGGGAATCGGGCCTGGGGCGGCTTGCACCTCCAGGGGTGTGCTGGGAATCGGCATTCCCCAGGCCACGGCCGTGGCCGACTGTGCAGCGGCCCGGGATCACTATCTGCAGGAGAGCGGTCGTCTGGTCCCCGTGATTGCTGATGGGGGCATCGTCACCGGGGGGGACATCTGCAAATGCCTGGCCTGCGGGGCCGATGCGGTGATGATCGGATCTCCCATCGCCAGGGCGGCCGAGGCTCCCGGCCGGGGCTTCCATTGGGGGATGGCCACCCCCAGTCCCGTGCTGCCGCGGGGCACGCGCATCCAGGTCGGCACCACCGGCAGTCTGGAGAAAATCCTCAGGGGTCCCGCCAGCCTGGACGATGGCACCCAGAACCTGTTGGGTTGCATCCGTACCTCCATGGGGACACTGGGCGCTTGCACGTTGAAGGACATGCAACAGGTGGAGGTGGTGGTGGCCCCCTCCCTGCTCACCGAAGGTAAGGTTTACCAGAAAGCTCAACAACTGGGGATGGGCAAGTAGCAGCTACCCTGTGAATGTGGGGGCTCCGGCTCGCACACTCCTCACACCGTTCGGCCCGGCGCGTCCGGGCCTTTTGTCTTTCCTCAGCGTCGTCAGTGGCTGTGCAACGGCCTGCAACGCTTGCCTATTGGTTGTGGGAGCGCCGTAGCACCGTTGCTAGATTCCCGATAATTCCTGCCCTCTCCCAGATGTCCAGCGCTCCGGCTGTTACCGATGCCTCCTTTGAGCAGGATGTGCTCAAGAGTGCGGAGCCAGTGCTGGTGGATTTCTGGGCGCCTTGGTGTGGTCCTTGCCGGATGGTGGCTCCCATCGTGGATGAGATCGCCAAGGAATATGAGGGCAAGATCAAGGTGTTCAAGCTGAACACCGACGAAAATCCCAACGTGGCCAGCCAGTACGGCATCCGCAGCATCCCCACTCTGATGCTCTTCAAGGGTGGCCAGAAAGTGGAAACCGTTGTAGGAGCGGTGCCGAAAACCACGCTGAGCGGCACGATTTCCAAGTACCTCTGACCCCGGCTCCCCTTCCCTGGGCTCAAGGCCGCGGCTCAGAACCAGGGAATTTCCAGGTTTCGTCACTCGCTCCTTCCCTTCTGTCCACCACGGTCTGCTCGATCGAATCCCCCCCGGAGGGCCGCGGGCCCCTGGAAGCACTTGCCCAGGAATTGCAGGGGCATCCCCAGCGACGCCGCATCGAGCAAGCGGTGCTCTCCTTGCTGGAGGTCGCCCGTGCGGAGAAAGAAGACGAGGAGGTGTGGCGATTGATCACAGGATCCTTGGCGGACATCAGCGAGGCCCTGCAGGTGTTTCGCCCCAGTCGGGGCGTCCGCAAGATCAGCGTGTTCGGCTCGGCGCGCATCCAGCCCCACGATCCCTCCTACGGTTTGGCGGAGCAGCTGGCCCGTCTGGCCGTGGAGGCGGGTTTTGATGTGATGACCGGTGCCGGAGGTGGCGTGATGGAAGCCGCCAATAGCGGCGCGGGTACGCCCCACAGCATCGGCCTGAATGTGGATCTGCCCTATGAACAGCATCCCAATCCCTATGTGAGCGACCGTTCGGGCCGTCTGCTCTATTTCCGGTACTTCTTCACGCGCAAGTTGTTTTTCCTTCGGGAAAGCGATGCCCTGGTGGTGCTCCCGGGGGGCTTTGGCACGTTGGATGAACTCTTTGAGTCCCTCACCTTGATTCAAACGGGTCGCACCTCACCCATTCCCCTGGTGGTTTTGGCGCCGGAGGGGGACGACTTCTGGCAGATGTGGCAGGCCAATATCACCGGTGTGCTGGCCAGCCGGGGGCTGATCCTTCCGGAAGATCGCTCCCTCGTGGTCCAGGCCTACAGCGCCCATGATGCGGTGACGCGCATCTGTCATTTTTATCGGATTTATCACAGTGCTCGCCTTCAGCAGGATCGGGTGGAGCTGCTGCTCAATGCGCCCATCCCTCCGGAGGAGTTGCCAGGTTTGAACCAGCATTTCTGGGATCTGCTGGAGGATGGTGCCATCGCCGCCGGGGAGAGTGTGGATGACAACGGCATCCTGAGACCCTCCTTGAGGCTGCACTTTGACAAGCGGCGGGTGGGGCGTCTGTATCAATTTCTCGACCATCTCAATGGTCTCGACCTGTCCACCGCACCAGCGTTGAACAATCCAGGCGCACGGCTCTGTTCCCCAGCGTGAAGAGCTCGATGACGCGCTTAGGCCTGGTGGATTACGGCATGGGCAACCTCCATTCCGTGCAGCGTGCCTTCGAGCGCTTGGGGGCCGAAGTGGTGCCCGTGCAGGGCGCATCGGCCATGGAGGGGTGCACGGCCCTGGTGCTCCCTGGCGTTGGAGCCTTTGATCCTGCGATGGAACGGCTTGCGGCGGCGGCTCTGGTGGAACCGCTGCGGCGCTCCTGCGCGTCGGGCCGTCCCTTGTTGGGCATTTGCCTGGGCTTACAGCTGTTGTTTGAGGGCAGTTCGGAGGGTAGGGCTGAGGGGTTGGGGTTATTGGCTGGGCGGGTGGAGGCCCTCCCCCGTTGGCCGGGCCATCCCATCCCCCACATGGGTTGGGCACCGTTGGTGCCCTGTCGACCATCCCCCCTCCTGCCTCCGCAAACCCCTGAAAGTTGGATGTATTTCGTCCATTCCTTCGCCGCGATGCCCAAGGATCCCGCGTGTGTGACAGCGAAGGTGGTCTGGGGGAAGGGGTTGGCCACGGCCGCAGTGTGGCAGGAGGGGATCGGAGCCTGTCAGTTTCACCCGGAGAAATCCAGTGGCGCAGGCGAAGCCCTATTGCGCCGCTGGCTGCTCTGGTTGGCCGCCACCCGGTAGGACGACTTGGGCGGCCATCATCCAGGGGGAGGTGAACGATGGTGTTGCGGTTGAGCGGTGGGCGACGGCTGCGGAGCCCGAGGGGGGAGGTGGCTCGACCCACCACCGGACGCGTGCGATCGGCGGTGATGAACATGCTGGCGCCGGAGCTCAGGGGGTGTCGCTGGTTGGAGCTCTGCGGTGGCAGCGCCGTCATGGCCTGTGAGGCCCTGCAGCGTGGCGCCGCCTGCGTCGTGGTGGTGGAGCGTGATCCCAGGGTGGCGGCCGTTGCTCGCGCCAATCTCGCTGCGGTGGCTGCTGCTTTGCCGAAGGATGGCCAATCGGAACCAGTGGTGGCGGTCGTTCAGCAGGAGGCGCTGCGGTTTCTGCGGCGCGGCGCGGCTGCCAACGGTCTGGAGCCCTTTCAACTGATCTACGCCGACCCTCCTTGGGCAGCTGGATTGCACGGGCCTCTGGCTACGGCCGCTGCCGTGGGGGGATGGCTGGCGCCGACGGGGACGATGATTTGGGAGTGTGGAAAAGACACCGCTTTGGTGGTTCCTCGTGGCTGGCGGGAGCGACAACGAAGGGCTTACGGCTCCAGTGAGTTGCTTTTTCTTGTCGCGGAGGAAAAGGAGTAAATACGCTTAATCTGCAATAAAGAATCTAGAACTTGAGAAAAACACTTGTGCTTATACATAGTGGCCTGCGGCACAGTCTATGAATGCAAACGCATAAATCCGAAAACGGCGGCTCCCCATTCTCGAAATCGTTGGCGGAGATTTTTTTGTAAGGGTGTTAAGGTAAGGATGGTCGAAAGCCAATTTGCCCCAATCTCCTTTGAGACGGACAAGATTGGATCCGAAGAGTTTTTGGTTGTTTCCAGTTGATCCCGCCGAGTTGTAACAGGCCTGCCACCTCTTGTCATCCCCTTCTGGGCCGCAGGGGGGTGGCTGGTCTGTTCGGGGTTCTAGCTCTGGCGGTGAGTGGGGTGTTGGTGCCTGTTCCTGGGGTCGCCCAGGGGGTGCCTTCGATTCAGTCCCGCGAGACACGGGTTGCTCTTCTGGCCATGTTTGACCAGTTGGGCACGGGTCTTGCTTCCAGCGATGAGTCCACGCGTTCGCGGGCCAATCGGCGCCATCCCGACGTGGGATTCCTCTCCAGCGACCCCATCTGCTTGTCGTGCGTGATGACGGTATTGGATCCTCCTGTGTTGCCTCCTCCCCAGCCGCGGCAGCCTTCGCCCATTTTTCAGCCAGCAAATTCTTCCCGTCCTCTTCTTCCGGTGCCGAAGCCTGCGGCAGCCAAGCCTGCAGCCCCAAAACCCACGATCAAGACCTCGCCCCTGCCGGCTGTCCTGACTCCAGCCCAAGTCAAGATTCGCATTCCTTTGGAGCCGCAGCCGACCCCCGACTTGATCGAGCTGTTTCCCCAGTTTATTCCGCCAGAGCCAGTTCCTCTCAAGGAGGTTCCCGACATCCTCACCGCAGAAGCCCCCATTCAGACCCCAGGCCCTATGCCAATCCTTGGATTAGGGGCGGCCATCGGCGTTAGCCGTCGTCTTCGCAAGCGGATCAAGGCCGCCAGACGACATCACGTTCACTGAGCGGCTTGGGCTTTAGCCCAGCGCACTTCCTCGGCGGTATTGATTCCAAGCTGCCACAAACAGTCCCACAAGGGTGACAGGAATCAATCCGAGCACGATCCCACAGAGGAGGGGTTCGATCATTGAGAATCACCACATGGAGCGTGTTTGCATTCTTTCACGCCCAAAGCCCCCCTGGCGACCTTTTTTCGTTCTGTGACAGGCACTCCACCCCTTGCGGCTGCACCCACCAACCCGGTGTCACCAACGGGGCAGGAGCCACCGAAGGGCCGGCGTCTTCTCACCCTGCTGGCCTTGATGGCCGGAGTTGCCGTTCTGGTTTTCAGCCTGGTTGTTTTGTTGCCCGGCCTCCACAGTGACCCCTACACACGGGCCACCCTCCAGCTCGCGGGCGATACGGGCAACGGTGGTCGACTGTTTCGCCTGAATTGCGCCGGGTGCCATGGTCTGGCTGCCCAGGGACTGGTCGGCCCCAATCTTCACGGGGTGATTCAGCGCAAAAACGATCGCCAGCTCATCCAGCAGGTTGTGAGCGGGCGCACCCCCCCTATGCCCCGCTTCCAACCCGATCCCCAGACCATGGCGGATCTGTTGGCCTTCCTGCACAGCCTTCCTTGACTCCGCACTTAGTGCTTGTGGAGCCCGCCGGTGCCCGGAACGTGGGGAGCGTGGCTCGCCTCTGCGCCAACTTTGGCATCGGCCAGCTGCGCCTTGTGGCTCCTCGTTGTGATCCCCATGGCGCAGAAGCCCGCCAGATGGCGGTTCATGGCTCTGCCCACCTGGATCAGGCTCTGATCTACCCCACCCTGGCCACGGCCCTGGCCGATTGCTCCCGGGTTGTGGCGGCCACGGGTCGGCTGGAGGGCCACCCCTTGCCCTTGCGACCCCCTGGAGACGCTCTTGCCTGGCTTCTCGGCAAACCGTGCCAATCCGAGCCCGGCCAGGAGGCCGACGGGGGGGCGGCCCTGGTCTTTGGCAGGGAGGACCGGGGCCTCTCCAATGACGAACTCCTCCAGGCCGGCTGCCTCCTCCACATTCCTGCCGCCCACATTTATCCGTCTCTCAACCTGTCCCATGCCGTGGCGGTGGTGCTCCATCACCTCTGGATCCTCCGCCAGGGGGAGGGAGGTTCCCAGGAGATCCCCACCCAGCCCCTCGCGCAAAGGGGTGCCATCGAAGCGGCCCTCACCGATGCGGAAGCCTTGCTCCTGGAGGTGGGTTTCCTCTTGCCCCACACGGCCCATGCCCGCATGGCCAAGCTCCGGGCTCTCCTCCAGCGCGCCCAGCTCACCGAAAACGATCTTGCCCTGCTGCGGGGCATGGTGTGCCAGTTGCGCTGGGCCAGCCGCCGCGGTGTCGGGACGGGCCAGGGCCCTTAGGGTCGGGAGCAGCTTGATCGCCAGCCCTTCCCCGTGACGAACGGTCGCCCGTCCCGCCCCTACGGTTCACCCACCAATGGGCCCCTGCTGCTGTTCGCCAGGCTCATTGTGATTGGCGTCGGCCTGGGCGTGATCGCCGGCACTGGTCTGAAGCTTCTGGCCCCGCGCCTGGCCCAGGGGGGGGTTGGGGTTCCCGGCCTGGATCCCGCCCCCAAGCTCCTTGCCGATGGCCATCGCCATCAGGGCCGCTTCGAGCCGCGCCGTGAACTCACCAATGTGAGCCAGCGCTGGGCCAAGCTCGCGGCTGCCCAGAAAGGGCTGAAGGCCGCTGGCTACCTGCTGGTGCTGGACGATGGGCGGTACGCCGAACTCAACCCCGACGAGCCCTTACCCGCCGCCAGCTCGATCAAGACCCCCATTCTTCTGTTGGCCCTCGACCGCTACGACAACGGTCGCTTGCGCTGGGATGAACCTCTCCCGCTCACGAAGGAAACCCAGGGCGGTGGGGCCGGTTGGATGGCCAGTAAACCCCTCGGAACGCGCTTCCCGTTCTATGAAGCGGCCACCGAGATGATTCGCATCAGCGACAACAGTGCCACGAACCTGCTCATCAAGCGTCTGGGCGGCAAGGAGGCTGTGAATACGAGCTTCCAGGATCTGGGCCTGGGCGCCACCATCGTGCGCAACTGGCTTCCCGATCTCGACGGCACCAACACCACCAGTGCCCGCGATCTCGCCCGCACCATGGCCCTGGTGGATAGCGGCGAGAAGCTGGGCCCCCGTGCCCGCGATCTCTTCCGCGAAATCCTCGGCACCTCCAGCACCAACACCCTGCTCCCGGCCGGACTGTTGAAGGGGTTTGGCAAGGAGAGTGCCACCCCCGATGACGAACTTCTCCCCTTTGGCGTCACTGTCTACAACAAAACTGGTGACATCGGCATCGCCTACGCAGACGCCGGCTTGATCCAGCTCCCCAACGGCCAGCGGGCCGTGGCTGCCTTCCTGGTGAAGGGCCCGTTCAACGATCCCCGCTCCGCTGATCTGATCCGGGCCATGGCCGCTGAAGTGAGCCGTGCCCTGGTCCAGAAGCGCCCATGACCTTGCCCACCCCCATCGACAGGGGACTGGCCCGTTGCCGCTGGGCCCTGGTGCTCGCGGGTTGGAGCGCGGTCACCTGGTTGGCCCCGGCCTTCAGCCAGGTGTCCCTCCCCACCCGCTTCCGTCCGCAGGCCGTGGAACCCCTCCCGGGTGGCCTGGATTCCACCCCCGTGCTTAATGACAACAACCCTGAGCTGATCGTGGCCCCGGGCATTCTGTTGTCCACCTTCCGCGGGGGGAGCCGCCTTGGTCCGATCCCCTTGGCCGGGCCTGGCGTCCATCTGGATGTTCCCCAGAGCGGCACCTTCGAACTCTTCAGTCACCACGTGTATGCGGGGAAGCCCGAAACCCTGTCGTCCACCCTCTGGCTGGCGGTGGTGGCCGCACCCCGGGGTCCCCAGCCCGTGCAGCTCCGCCTGCTCACCGGTTCCACGGCCCTCTCCCAGTCCGTCGATGGGAAGGATCCCCAGGCCCCCTTCCTCCCCCTCCCGCCCCTGATGCCCCAGGGCCTAACGCCCGTGTGGTCCGGCCCTGGCAGCCGGGTGGCTACCGAGCTTTTGATGCGCCAGCCCAGGCCCCAGAACGGCTGGCCCGAGAGCTGGACCCTCGCTCCAGGCACCCTCACCCCCCTGATGGTGCTTCCCCTTCCCGTGCGGGGTCTCGATCCCCTGCTCAATGGCCGCAACCTGCAACTCCGCTTCAGCAGCGATGGCCCGGTGGATCTGGCCACCCTGGCGGCCTTCGGTCCCCAGGAGGCCCCGCCACCGGCGGCACTCTGGGCCCAGATCCTGGCGGGTGGCCTGAGCCCGAAGGAACATGCCCCCACGCCCCGGGGAGCCCCTGGGCGCATGGTTTATTCCCGGGTGAGTGGGGTGCAGCGGGGTTCCATCTGGACAGGCCGCCTCACCGACCCGGGCCAGTCCACGTTTTCGGTTTCCCGGGCACCGATCTCTTGGCCCATCAGTTCCCTAGAGCGGGGCAGCCTCGGCACCGCGCAGGTGCAAACGGCTGAGCTCAGGGCCGCTTATCCCGGTACGGCCTGGGCCGCCCATGGCAACTACGGGGTGACCTATGCCCTCACGCTCCCCCTGCGCAACGACACCTCGCGCCAGCAGCGGTTGACCCTGGCGATCGAATCGCCCCTCAAGAACGATGCGCCTCAGGGGGGCTTGCGTTTTCGAGGGGCGCCGGTGACGGCTGAAGCGGGCCAGGGCAACGGTCCTGTCCCAGCGAGCCCCAGTGGACCGGTGATGTTTCGGGGCACCGTTGAGGTGAGCGGGTTGGATGGGGTCCAGGGGCGTCCCTCGGGCAAGCAGGCCTTTCATCTGGTCCAACGGGCTGGGCAGGAGGGACCGCCCCTCGGCACCATCACCCTCGCCCCAGGTGCTGTGCGCCAGATTCAGGTTCGCCTCATCTATCCGGCCGACGCCACTCCCCCCCAGGTGCTCAGCTTGTTGCCGATTGCTGGGCCAGGGCTGTGAAACAATCGCCGGTTCGGCCGTTCTCTCCTGATCCGTGAGTGTGAGCAGTAAGCGCAGGGTGTTCCCCTTCACCCAGGTGGTGGGCCAGGAGGAGATGAAACTGGCCCTCTTGCTGAACGTGATCGATCCGCGCATCGGCGGAGTGATGATCATGGGGGATCGGGGCACGGGAAAGAGCACCACGATTCGGGCCCTGGCCGATCTGCTTCCGGAGATCCCGGTGGTGGTGGGCGATCCCTACAACAGCTCGCCGGCCGATCCCGATCTCCAGAGCGACGAGGTGCGGGAGCGGGCCCTCCAGGCTGAACCCCTTCCCACCGAACTGCGCCAGGTGCCCATGGTGGATCTGCCCCTGGGGGCCACGGAAGATCGCCTCTGCGGCACGATCGATATCGAGAAGGCCCTCAGCGAGGGCGTGCGTGCCTTTGAACCCGGTCTGCTGGCCAAGGCCAACCGGGGCCTGCTCTATGTGGATGAGGTGAACCTCCTCGACGACCATCTGGTGGATGTGCTTCTGGATGCGGCCGCCTCCGGATGGAACACGGTGGAGCGGGAGGGCATCTCCGTGCGCCATCCGGCCCGCTTTGTGCTCATCGGCTCCGGCAACCCGGAAGAGGGGGAGCTCCGGCCCCAGCTGCTTGATCGCTTCGGCCTGAGTGTGGAGGTGCGCACCGTCCGGGATCCCGAGCTGCGGGTGCTGGTGGTGGATCAGCGCACGGCCTTTGATGCGGATCCCATGGCCTTCCTATCGGCTAGCTCCCAGGCCCAGCAAGCCCTTCAGGAGAGGGTGGTGGCGGCCCAGGAGCGGCTCCCCCGGGTCACGATCGACGACGACCT
>JBEIGX010000041.1:0-14788 GCA_040381675.1 Aphanothece sp. | reverse complement strand
GGACGTGGGGCACCAGGCCTACCCCCACAAGATGATCACGGGTCGGTACCGGGATTTTCCGACATTGCGCCAACAAAAGGGCGTGGCGGGCTACCTGAAACGCTGCGAAAGCCGGTTTGATCACTTTGGTGCCGGCCATGCCTCCACCAGCATTTCTGCGGCCCTGGGGATGGCTTTAGCCCGGGATCGCAGAGGAGAATCCTTCAAATGCGTGGCCGTCATCGGCGATGGTGCCCTGACGGGTGGCATGGCTCTGGAGGCCATCAACCATGCGGGGCACCTCCCCAAAACCAAGCTTTTGGTTGTCCTGAACGACAACGACATGTCCATCTCCCCCCCGGTGGGAGCCCTCTCAACCCATCTCAACAGGATGCGGCTGAGCAAGCCAGTGCAGTTTCTCTCCGATAACGCCGAGGAAGCCATCCGCAATCTTCCTTTCCTGCATGGTGAGCTGCCTCCCGAGTTGAAGAACCTCAAAGGGGGCATGCGTCGGCTTGCCGTGCCCAAGGTTGGTGCGGTGTTTGAGGAGCTTGGCTTTACCTACATGGGCCCGATCGATGGCCATGACATCGCCTCGATGGTGCGCACCTTTCAAGACGCCCATCGCTGCGAAGGCCCCGTTCTCGTGCATGTGGCCACCACCAAGGGGAAGGGGTATCCCTATGCCGAGGCCGACCAGGTGGGATATCACGCCCAATCCGCCTTTGATCTGCGCACGGGCAAGGCCTACCCCTCCAGCAAGCCCAAACCCCCCAGCTACAGCAAGGTGTTCGGACAGACCTTGGTGAAGATCTGCGAGCAGAATCCTCGGGTTGTGGGCATCACGGCGGCCATGGCCACCGGCACGGGGCTCGACCTGCTGGAGAAGGCTCTCCCAGACCAATACTTCGATGTGGGCATCGCTGAGCAGCACGCGGTGACCATGGCAGCGGGGATGGCCTGCGAAGGCCTCCGACCGGTCGTGGCGATTTACAGCACGTTCTTGCAGCGGGCCTACGACCAGCTCATCCACGACGTGGGCATCCAGAAGCTTCCGGTCACCTTTGTGCTGGATCGGGCCGGGATTGTGGGTGCGGATGGTCCCACCCATCAGGGGCAGTACGACATCAGCTACCTGCGTGCCGTGCCCAATTTCACGGTGATGGCCCCTAAGGATGAAGCAGAGCTGCAACGGATGCTGGTCACCGCCCTGGCCCATGACGGTCCCTGTGCGATTCGCTTTCCCCGCGGGGAGGGGGAAGGGGTCCCGCTCGTGGAGGAGGGATGGCTTCCCCTGCAAATCGGCCGAGGGGAGCAGCTCACCGATGGGGACGATCTCCTGATCGTGGCTTATGGATCCATGGTGGCGCCGGCGATGGCCACAGCTGGCCTGCTGCAGGAAAAGGGTGTGCGCGCCACCGTGGTGAATGCCCGTTTCGTCCGTCCTCTAGACGAAGCGCTCCTACTTCCCTTGGCGCAACGCATCCCCAAGGTGGTGACCATGGAGGAGGGTGCCCTTCCAGGCGGTTTTGGAGCCGCCTTGGTGGAAGCCCTCAGCGACAAGGGAATTCCCTCCACCGTTTTCCGGATCGGGATCCCCGATGTGCTGGTGGATCACGCCACTCCAGAGCAGAGCAAGGAAGCCCTTGGCCTGACGCCTCGCCAGATGGCCGAGAGGATTCTCGACCATTTCGGCAATCGACTCGGCCAGGTGGTGCCGGAAGGCCCCTCCCCCTCATCCCAACCGGTGAGCGTGGGTTGAGCCTGACGGTTCACCCATCAGGCTCGCTGCTGTTCTGAGAACCCCGCGAGCCAGGGCTCTTGGCGTTCAGAGAACGCCGCGGGCCGCCAATCCCTGAATGGCTCCCATGCCGAGGATGTGCCCCAGGCTGATGGTGCCCAGCATGGCGCCATGGCTGAGGCCGCCGAAGAGTGAGGAGCTGGGGAGCTGCAGACCCACATTGGGTTGCTTGATGGTGGCTTTGCCGATGGCAATGGCGATCACATTCGCCACGATCATCACCAACCCGACTTTTGGAGACCAGGACACGGTGGCTGGGGCCAGGGCCAGGATCGGAAGAAGCATGATGACAATGCAGTCGATCCATCTTCCGAGCTCCGGGGAGCCCCAAGGCCAGGCCGTAAGACTTTTTCATTGAATCGGGGCCCAGTCTCAATCGTTGATCGTCCGTTTTGCGGGGGGACGGAGGGCCTCTTGCCTCAATTGGGCTACCTCACCGGAGCGCTTCAGCCGGCTGATGGCCAGATCAATCCGCAGAGCCGTGCTCTCTGGCAGGAGCGGTGAGTAGGCAAAGCCTTGCGACTCTGGACTCAACCCGCGCAGCACCAGGGTGGGAGTGGTTCTGGAGCGAGGGTGGCGGGCGATCCCATAGGTGAGCTGCAGTTCATCCGCCAGAACCGCATCTGCTCTGCCCTGTTCCACAAGGGTGATGGCCTGATCCACACGCGGCATGTCCACCACTTGAATGGGCAGGGATCCTGAACTCCGATTCAGCTCCTCCAGCAGGCTGGCACTGATGCTGCCAGGGCGCACAGCCACCCGACGACCCCGTAGATCCTCAAGACTCTTCAGGGATTCGGCGGATCGCCGGCGAGTTTCCTCCACCACGTGAACGGTGAGATAGCCCACCAGAAGAGAGGCGGAAACGATGCGAACCAGATAAGCCAGCAGCACCAACCCATGGCCCCGGGTCGTCTCCACGAGGGTGTTGCTCCCTGGACCAGTGGCCAGGATCTGGAACACCCTGGCGAAGCTGCGCAGGGATCCCATCCTCATCGTGTCGGAGGAAGAGGAATGGCCTTCCACGCGCCAGGTGAGCAGGCTCAGCAACCCAATGGAGAGGAGAAACCCTCCCAACAGGAGGAGCAGGGGCGGCCCCAGCAGGCTGCGCAGGAAAGCCTTTCCCAGGTCCAACGGGCTCTGTAGCGCCAGCACGGCCAGGCCGTCCTCCTGGAATGGCAGGGAAAACGCGGTGCCGGCAATCCGTTCCGGAGAGAGATTGATGCAGCCCACAGCCACGTCCACCTTGTTGTCCCGGGTGGCCTGCAAGAGCGCGCGAAGGTTGGGCGAATCCTCCAGGATGAAAGGCAGTTTCTCTTCCGTGGCCACCCGGTTCCAGAGATCCACCGCCAAGCCTTTCCAGACGCCGTCTTCGCGAAAGGTGCAGGGATGGGCTCCATCGACCACCCCCACGCGCAAGACGCGACCTTCCGACTGGGGCCAGGCTGCAGGGCTGGTCAGGCCGATCAGGAGCAGGGCCGCGACCGGGCCCATCCCCGAGAACAAGCGGCACGACCAGAAACGACGGGAGACCATGTTTAGCGTTCTCCCTGGCGGCTGAGAAATCCCATCAGCACAAGAAGATTGCTGAGAGTGAGAAAGGCTTCGGCCCCACCGTGGAGCCCATCCACATTGGCGAGCAACGTGCCATACCGCTGCTGGGCCAGGATCGAGGCGGCAATGGTGACGGCCACAAACAGGAGGGTGAGCTGAAAGCCCACCAGGGAGAGGCGAGGGAACCCCCGGATCCTGGAGGCCCAGTAGAGGAAGGCGAGATAGGGCACCAGGGAAAGCACAAACAGGGGCCCGGGGTCCAGTCCGGCCAAGCCGGCCAGGGGAACCTCTTGCACAGTGGCAAATGGAAGAGCTACGTCCATGGGTTCTCGGCTGAGCCGGGGCGAGAATCAGCCCGTTTCTGCTGCTGCAGCAACCACCAAGCCGCCAACGCAAGGGCACCATTCCCGAGCAGCGTGCAGGCCGCCTGCAGCACCACCAGACCCTGGAGGTCCATGGAGTTGTCGAACACATGCCAGGTGCAGGCGGCCATGGCGCTCACCAAGGCTGGCAGCATGGCCAGCGCAAACCATCGCCAGGCCGGTTCATGGCGCTGACGCCCGTAGGCCTGAACAGCGAAGATCGCCAGCAACCATTCCAGGACAGAGGTGATGTGGATCCACCAGGTGCCTAGGGAGAGGGCATGCATCGAAAGGGAGCAGCTCCGAGAAGGGGATGGGGCAATTCAAGCAAGCCGGCCCCTTAACTTCAGACAACGGCGCTAGGGCCATGGCAAGGACGGTCAGACATCGCCGACCCCTGATCTGTGGGTATTACGGCGAACACAACCTTGGTGATGATGCCCTGCTGGAGGTGTTGCTCGGAAACCTTCCCCCGGGAACGGAGCCGCTGGTGACGGCCTACGACCAACCGTGGGTTCGGGGGTGTTTCGGTGTGGACACCTGCAACCGCAGAAGCCTCAAGGAGGTGATGGGCGCGCTCCGTTCCTGCGATGCCCTTCTCCTGGGAGGCGGCAGCCTGCTGCAGGACGCCACAAGCTTTCAGAGCCTGGTTTACTACTGCCTGCTGATGCTGGCGGCACGGCTGCAGGGAAAACCGGTCCTTCTCTGGGGCCAGGGACTGGGTCCCTTGCGTCGGCCCATCAGCAGACTGCTGGTGCGAGGAGCCTTGCCCCTGGCGAGTGCCATCAGCTGGCGGGATGGGGCCTCCGGACAGCTGGCCGAGCGCCTGGGCAGCCGCAACCATGCCGTCGGCAGCGACCCCGTGTGGGCCTACCCCCAACGGACATGGAGCGGAGCCAAGGGGCCCATCGTGCTGTGCTGGCGACCCATGAAGACTCTGGAACCCATCGGTTGGCGTCCCTATCTGGAAGCCTTGGCCCTCCTGGCGGAGCGTTCCGGACGGGAGCTGGTGTGGCTTCCCTTTCACCGGATGCAGGATCGGGGCCTGCTTCAGCGCCTGCAGCATCTCACCCAGGTGCCGAAGCTCCTTCTGGAGAGGAGCCGGGAAGTGGAGGTGGCAGACCCCGCCGAAGCCATGACCCTGTTTTCGGAAGCGGGACTGGTGCTGGCCATGCGCCTGCATGGGCTGATCTTGGCGGCCCTGGCGGGGAGCCCCGTGGCCGCCTTGAGCTACGACCCCAAAGTGGCGGCCGTCGCCCGCTCTCTCGGATGCCCCCTGCAGGATCTGGAGGCCCCACCCCGCCAGGACTTGGCCGAGCAATGGCTGCACCAGCTCGATCAGGCCCCACCAAGTGCCCCCATCCAGGCTCTGCGCCAGAAGGCAGGTGTGCATGACGGCACCCTGCAAAAGCTAAGGCCCGAGCCCGGGTAATTCCTCGCTTTCACGTTGCGTTTTATTGTCACATCATCGAGAAAGTGCAGATCACAACAGCGAATGCGGGCCAGAGCGAAAAATTGGCTTAGGTTTTTGTAAAGTTACGTTGTCGCGTGAACCACTGGCAGATCGGCCCCTATCTCCTCAGTGCAGATGGGGTTCTTCGCCTCGGGACCCAGGTGATTTCCCTGAGTCCTTTGCAACGCAAATTGTTGTTGTGTTTTGTGGGGCGAGCCGGGCAACTGATTGAGCGCCCCCAGTTGTTTGAGCAGGTGTGGGGACATACCAAAGTCAGTGATGTCAGCCTGGCTCGGGCCGTACACAGTTTGCGGCAGGTGTTCGATGGGGGGCCCCTCGGCGGCTCGGTGATCAGCACCAGCTACGGCAGTGGCTACGTGTTTTCCGCACCCGTGAGGGTGATCCCTGCAGAAACGGAATCCAGCCAAGACACCACCCTCACAAGCCCATGCCCCCTGGCCCTCGAGTACTACTTCGAGGCGCGCGTGGCCTCCCGCCATTTTGATCCGCAGCAGCTGGAGCGCTCCCACGACATGCTGCAGCGCTGTCTGGAGAAATCACCTGGGTTCCGTGAAGCGCTTCTGGCTCTTGTGTCCGTTCAGCTCAACCGCTGCCGCTGGGGATTACTGGAGAGTCGGACGGTGGGAACGGAAGTGGAGGCACTTCTTCGCCGCACTGAACATCTCGAAGCCCCAACGGCCGATCTCTTTGCCTTTCGGGCCGAGACCATTTCCCTGGTTCACTGGCAACCCACCCAGGCAGACGACATCTTTGCCAGCTGGTTGCCGGCGCAGCTCGGCTATGGCATTCCCATGCTCAGCTGGGTGCGTCATCTCCTGGCCTGCGGCCGCGCCAAAGAAGGGCTGAAATTGCTGGAGCCCCAGCTCGATGGGTTCCTCCCCATGGGCTGGACCCTGGCGGCTCAGCTCACCTTCCAGTTGGGACAGACCAAGGCGGCGATCAAGATGTTGGAAGGTCAACTCCGGATCGATGGCTCCCTCCCCTCCACCCATCTGTTCTTGGCCGTGCTGTATGCCCACGCGGAGAATCGGGCAGCGGCCTTGAAAAGCCTGAGCTACTGCACCCATTTAGGTGGTCCTTTCCAAGGCTTTCAAGCGACAGTGGCCTACGTGTTTGCCAAGGTGGGCCAGGCGTCCAGAGCCGAGGCCCTCCTGCATCAAGCCGCGGTTTGCGGAACGGGGGGAGGACACGTCGGCATGGCCAGTCTTTGGGGGCTCAGCGCCATGGTGCTGGGCCAACGGGATCTGGCCAGCCGCTTCTTCCAGATGGCCGTTCAAAAACGCTGCTATCAGTCCCCTTTTCTGGCTCAGAGTCCGCTCCTGGCTCCGTACCGCCAAGAGCCGATGGTGAGTTCCTTCCTCGACCAGATGGCAGAGGTGTTCCCTGGTATCCGCACCGGCTCAAAAAACCTGGTGAAAAGCTCTAGCCCGCGCTGTTGAGCGGGCCAGATTTGGCTGGATTTTGGAGATCGCTCAAAGTGGTAAGCACCTCTTGGCTGTGACCAAGGGGACGGACGGCCACCCAACGGGCTTGAACCATGCCCTCAGGATCAATCAAGAAGGTGTGGCGTAGGGCCGTGCCGGGCAACCATGAGCCGTATCGGCGGCACACCGTTCCATCGGGATCAGACAGGAGGGGATAGGCCAATCCCTCAGCTCCACAGAAGGACCCATGGCTATCAACGGAATCCGTACTAATCCCCACCACCTCCGCTTGCCTTTGGTGAAACGTGGCGAGATCCCGCTGAAAGCCCCGGGCTTCCAATGTGCACCCCGAGGTGAAATCCTTCGGATAGAAATACAAGACAAGCCAGCGACCTCGAAAGTCCGCCAAGGTGAGAGTCACATCCGTCGACTTGCCCGTTGCGGTGGACGATGGGGCCACACCGACCAGCTGGAAATCAGGTGCGGGAGCCCCCAAGGGAGGGAGTTCTCCGCCCATGGCTCCAGCTGGTTGCGTCCATGGCCATGCCTCTAGGAAGAGGCCCAAAGCTGCCACCGATTGAGGCAGCAAACGAAGCAGGGCGCGGCGTTTCAAGCGAATGGGGACAGACTCGGGCTCAAAGGCTGGCCAGGTTGATCCCCAGGGATTTGGCGTAGGGTCCCAGACCGCGCTTCTGGATCGTTTTCAGGGTGCGGGTGGACACCCGCAGGGTGATAAAGCGATTGCCTTCAGCCCACCAGAGACGCCGTTTCTGCAGGTTCACCTGCTGAAGTTTCTTGGTGCGAACGTGGGAATGGCTGACGGCCATGCCGTTGTTGGCGCGCTGACCGGTAAGAGCACACACGCGTGACATGACCAGAACCCGTTTATTGCTTTAGTGACCTTATCAAATCACGGCTCCAGGCTGGCTCGCAGCACGGCAGCCGGGCACCCGAACGCTCATCAAAGGCCAGGGCATCGTCTGGATTCCATCCCACCCGAAGCTCGGACGGCGGGGTTGTGCCCGCCGGCCAGAGCATGCGAAGCAGGCCGGCAGCGCTCTCCAGCCAGAGCAGCTGCTGGGATCCGCTCCATTCGGCCCGCAGAAGCTGGGTGGGAAAGCCATCGTTCTCCAGTCTGACGAGATGTTCCGCCCGAACGGCCACTTGGTGGCCCCCCTGGGGGGGGAACAGATTGATAGCAGGACGGCCGATGAAGGATGCGACAAAGCGATTGGCGGGGTTGCCATGGAGCTCTCGGGGTGTTCCCACCTGTTGGAGCCGCCCCTGATCCAGCACGGCGATGCGATCGGCCAACCCCACCGCTTCCTGCTGATCATGGGTGACATAAAGCACGGGATGGCCCCCGCTGACCAGAAGGCGCCGCAGTTCGGGGCGCAGTTCCTCCCGGAGCTGGGCATCCAGATTGCTCATCGGCTCATCCAAGAGCATCAGGCGGGGCTGGCGGAGCAGGGCACGGCCAAGGGCCACTCTCTGGCGCTGGCCTCCGGAGAGCTGGGAGGGACGCCGCTGGCGCAAGTCCTCGAGTTGCAACAGGGCCAGGATCTGGGCCAGCCGCTCCTCCCGTTCGTTGCTGGGAACTCCCCGGATCCGCAGCCCCAGGGTGAGATTCTCCGCCACGGTCAGGTGGGGATAGAGGGCATAGCTCTGAAACACCATTCCCACCCGACGCTGGCCTGGATCGATCTGGCTGATGTCATGGCCGTCCAGAACAATGCGCCCGGATGAGAGGGGATCCAGCCCGGCCACAACTCGCAGGGTGGTGGTTTTTCCGCAGCCGCTCGGCCCCAGCAGAGCTAGACATTCCCCTTCCGCCACCTGCAGATCGAGTTGGTTGAGAAGAGTTCTCCCCTCCACCTGCCGCGACACTTGCTCGAGCCGAAGCCCCCTCATCCCTTCACCGCCCCCTGGGTGAGGCCACTGACAATCGAGCGCTGGAACACCAGCACCAACAGCAGCAGGGGCAAGCTCCCCAGCACCGTGGCCGCCGCATAGGGGCCATAGGGAATGGTGTACACGGAGGAGGAGGCGATCCGCCCCATGGCCGCCGGCAGGGTGAGGAGCTCACTCCGACTCAGCCAGGTGAGGGCAATGGGGTATTCATTCCAGCTGGCCAGAAACACCAACAGGCCCGTGCTGGCCAGCGCTGGTGCCAGCAAGGGCACCAGGATCCACCTCAGGCGTTGCCAAGCGTTCAGCCCATCCAGCCGGGCCGCCTCCTCCAGATCTGGAGGGAGGTCACCGATGGCCGCCCGCAACAGGAGAATGGCCAGGGGAAGCGAAAGAGCCGCATAGGGAAGACTCAGGGCCAGCAACTGATTGGCCAGACCCAACCAGCGAGCCAGCTGCAAAAGGGAGAGAAAGAACAAGACGGTGGGGAAGAGGGCGGCACCCAACAGGCCCGCGCTGAGGGCAGATTGCAGACGCCCTTTCAGATGGTGAAGGCCGTAGGCACAGGGCACAGCCAGCAACAAGGACAGCCCTGTGGTGACCAGTCCCAGGAGGGCCGAGTTGAACATCACCTGGGCCAGGGAAGGATCCCCCCCGAGCACCAGGCGATAGTTCTGCAAGGTCCACGGCGAACCGCTGATCGCGGCGCCTCGCCCCAGCAGGACATCCCCCACAAGGAACGAGGCGCGCAACTGCCAGAGCAGAGGCAAAAGACTCCAGGCCAGGAGGAGCAGGCGCATCATCAGCGGCCCCCAGACCAACGCATCCCGCCGAGCCAGAGAAGGCTGAGGGACAAAACCATCACGAAGGTGGCCAGCATCAACGTGGCGCTGTAACCAAAGTCCAGAAAGCGCATGGCCTGGAGATAGGCATAGGAAGCCAGGCTCTCCGTGGTGCCAGCGGGTCCACCTCCGGTGAGCAGCTGGATCAGGTCAAACACACCGAAGGCCTGGGCCAGCCGGAAGAGCAGAGCCAGAGTCACATAGGGGGTCAGCAAGGGCCACTGAAGCCGACGGAGCACAGTCCATTCGCCCGCCCCCTCCAGGAGAAGGGCTTCTTCCAGATCCCGGGGGATGCTCTGCAGACCGGCCAATAGGATGATCGCCACAAAAGGGGTGGTTTTCCAGACGTCCGCCAACACTGTGAAGGCCCAGGTGGTGGAAGGGCTGGAGAGGAAGGGATAGGTGCTCCCCCCCAGGGATTGAATCAGGCCATTGAGCGGTCCAGCGGGATCATTCAGGATCCATCGCCACCCCAAGGCCATCACCGTGCCGGGCAGGGCCCAGGGGATCAGCACAAGGGCACGCATCAGACCCCTACCCCGGGAAGGACGATGCAGAAGCAAGGCCATGAGCAGACCCAGGGCCAGCTCAAGTCCCACCGAGACGCCGGCGAACCGGAGCGTCTGTAAAGCGTCCTGCCAGAAACGGCTGTCCTGCAGCAGGCGCTGCCAGTTGGCTCCCCCATTGGGGATGGCCGCCAACCCGGTCAGCAGGGAGCTGGCATGGAAACTCAACCAGAAATAGTGCGCCCAGGGCCAGAGAAACACCAGCACCAGTAGCAACAGGGCCGGAGCCATCCAAAGCAGGGGCAGCAGGTCTGCGGTCATGGCCCGGTCACCGCGCCGGCGGCGCGCACAAGGAGGTCACTCTGGCGCTGCGCCCGGGCCAGGGCCACTTCGGGGCTGAGATTGGAGGTGAACAGGGCATTGCCCTGCCGTTGCAGCACATCGCTGATCTGGGCGTACAGCGGGGTGAGGGGACGGACGAGCGGGTGACGCAGGGCCTGGGATTGAACCTCCAGCAGCGGATGGGAAGCCTGGAGAGCCCCGTCCTCGTAAAGGGAACGCCAGGTGGGGGCGTATCCCTGACTCCTCACGAGGTCCCTCTGTACCTCTGGCCCCGTGAGCCAGCGGATCACCCGAGCAGCGGCCATGGGGCGAGGACTCCCGGCAAGAAGAGAGAGACCCCAGCTGCCGAGGGTGCCTCCCCCCTGATGGCCCGGGGCTCCCACCAGAGGGGTGACCCCCACCTTGCCGGTGATGGGGCCGTTCTCCTGAGCAATCAGCTGCCATGCGTAGGGCCAGTTGCGGAGGAACGCCACCTCTCCAGCGCGGAACAGTTCAAGGGCATCATTCTCCGCAAAGTTGGCCACCCCCGGTGGGCTGACCCCTTGCCGCACGAGGTTGGTGAGCCAACGGATGGCCGCCAGGGCCTGCGGGCTGGTGAGATCGGTGCGGCCAGCCTGCTCATCCCACCAGCGCCCGCCAAAAGCGTGCAGCACCTCCAGCAGCACACAGCTGAGGCCTTCGTATTGTCTGCCTTGCCATACATAACCCCAGCGCACCTTGCCCTGCCTCTGGAGTTCGCGAGCCATGGCCTCCAACTCCTGGGTATCCCGCGGCGGACGGGGCAACAGATCCTTCCGCCAGTAGAGGAGGGCCGTGTCCCCGGAGAGAGGCATTCGCCAAAGATGGCCGCCAAAGGCATTTCCGAGCCTGGCCGCCGGGAGCATGCCAACCAGTCCGTCATCCCCAAAAAGAGTCTCGAGGGGTTGAAGCCAGCCGGCCGCGACGTAACGGGCGGTCCAGCTGACATCCATGAGCAGCAGATCAAAAGGGGAATCCCCTAACAAGAGGCTGCTGGTCGCCAGATCCGAAAGGGTTTCCGTATCGAGGGGGCCACGGGTGACCGCAATCTGCACATCGCCAGATCGCCGGTTGAACTGCTGGACGGCTGGTGCGGTGGCATCCGCCAAGGGAGCCGGCATCAGGATCCGCACCGTTTCGGCCAGGAATGCCCCAGCGGAAGGGGACGTCCGCCCGATCTGGGTGGTCAGGATGCCTGTGGAGGGAACGGCCGCCAGCAACCCCTGAAGAACTCGCCGGCGTGAGGTGAGGGTGGGCATCAGCAGGGGCTCAGAGGAGCGGGACCGGGAGTTACAACGCGCGCTGCATGAGGCGTCCCATCAGATCGCTGCTGCGCTGCTGAAAACCAGCCAATTGATTGGGTTCTAGCCCGCCGACGGCCAACCGGGCCATTTCATAGATGTGACGGCTGAGGTCATCGGCCAATTGCTGGGTGGGGGAGCCCTCGCCCCCGGAACTGGTCAGGATCGCCCCGCTGGAAAGTTTCAGAACCCCTTCCACCATGGGGTGGCGACGGTTGATGAGCAACACGTGGTGATCGGGCAGCCCAGGGAGGCGTTGCTCCATGAGAGCACCCAGGTCGTTCATCCGACGCATCTGCTCCGGCAACAGAATGAGGGCAGCGGGCGCTTCCTCCCCCCGGAGGGCTTGCACCTGCACGGTCACCTTGTCGTTGCCGAGAGCGGTGCGAAAAATCTCCCGCAGTTTTTCAGCCGCATCCTTGCCATCCGCATCCGCCAGCTCCTGGACGCTCTCATGGAGGCTGGAATCCAGTTCTGCATCGACCCGTTGGAACCGAAGCTCGTTGTGACGGGCTTCAAGCCAGGGGATGAACTGGGCATCGATGAGGGTGTCGGCTAGGAGCACTTCCGCACCCTGGCCTTTCCAGAGGGCCAGGGCCCCGGCCTGGCCCGCCTCATCTGTGCAGTAGAGAATGCGGGAGCTGGAGGCGTCCTCTAGGCGAGAGCGGTAGCCGGCCAACGTGGTGAAGGTGCCCAATGGGCTGGCAATGGGATCGGCTGTGGCTTCTCCTTCTCCGTCCAGCGGCTCCGCTGGGGCCGTGGCAGTGGTGCCAAACAGGATGGAGGCTTCCACCTGATCGGCAAATTTTTCATCCTCCATGGCACCGATCTTGATGAAGGGCCCCACAGAGTCCCAGATTTCGGCGTAGCGGACGGGGTCGCTCTGGTGGAGATCCTTGAGGCGATCCCCCACCTTCCGAGCCACAAAGGAACCGATGGAGCGCACTCTGCGATCGGTTTGCAGCGCACTGCGGCTCACGTTGAGGGGAATATCCGGTGAATCCAGCACCCCCCGCAAGGGCAACAGGTAACGGGGCACCACTTCCTTAATGGAATCACTGACAAAGACCTGGTTGCAATACAAGCGGATTTCCCCTTTCTCCCAATCCGCCCTGCCGGAGATCTTGGGGAAATAAAGAATTCCCTGCAGACTGTAGGGGTAATCCGTATTCAGGTGGACCCAGAGCAAAGGGTCACCCTGAAACGGATAGAGATAACGATAAAAGTCTATGTAGTCCTGATCCGTCAGCTCCTTTGCTGAACGGCGCCAGGGGGCATCTTTTTTATTGACAGCTCCTCCCTCTAACTGAACCTCTACAGGCAGGAAGTCGCAGTAAGTGGTGATCAGATTGCGGAGGCGGGAGGGCTCGAGATATTCCAGCTCCTCCTCCTGCAAGTGAAGGATCACATCCGTTCCAGGAGCGGAGCGCTCGGCACCAGACAGGCTGAAATTCGGCGAGCCATCACAACTCCAGCGGATGGCTTGCGCCTCTGGACGGGCGCTAAGGCTGAGGATCTCCACCTGTGAAGCGACCATGAAGCTTGAATAGAAGCCCAGACCGAAATGACCGATAATGGCATCAGATTCTGATTTGTATTTGGTCAGAAATTCTTCAGCGCTGGAGAAGGCCACCTGATTGATGTAGCGCTTCACTTCATCGGCTGTCATGCCGATCCCGTTATCGCTGATGGTGACCGTTTTCGCTTCACGGTCGATACGGATGCTGATCAGGCCAGCCTCGCCTTCGCTGCAATCTCCAGCCATGGCTGCCATGCGCCGTTTCTGGATGGCGTCCACACCGTTGCTCACCAGCTCACGGAGGAACACCTCGTGACCTGAATAGACCGCCTTTTTGATGATGGGAAAGATATTTTCAGTATGAATCTGAATCTGACCTTCTTCCAGAACCGTCATTGCAACAAATGAATCAGCACGGCCAGCCTAAATCCGTGATCCAGTGCCCTTCAACGCCGGAGATGGAGGGGTGACCGAACCGATCAACGATCAGGCTGAACGCTGGAGTTCGGGCCTTTCTTCAGGAACAATGGCCCCACTCACTGGGCAAACCTGCAGGCAGATCCCGCAATCGATGCAGGTTTCAAAGTCGATCCAGTAGTACACCGTGCCCTTGGCATTGGCCGTTGGCCCAGGGTGAATGCAGGCAACGGGACAGGCATCGACACAGTCGGAGACCCCTTCACAAACATCCGTGAGGATCGTATGGGGCATGACAAAGGTACGCGTTCCCTTCCAATCCTAAGGAGGGGGACTGACCCAGATCACCCCCCGACAGCCCCGATCCCGAGCACGTCTGTGGGCCTCCTCTTCGCTGCCACAGGGCTGGCTGCACAGTTCGGCCGGATCACCTTGAGCATGGAGAGCCGCCATCCGCTCCAGAGCTGCCGGGAACGTGCTGGCATCGGAACAGGCCACCAGCCAGGGACCGCTCATGGGCGCCGATGGGGCTTCTGCACACAGCAGGTCCTGGAGCGCCGCGATGGAAAAACCAAATCCGGTGCCGCAAGCCAGGTCGATGTCATCGCAGAAGCGTCCCACCAGTCGGTCGTAGCGTCCACCGCTGGCAATGGCGATGGGAGCCTCCTGCCCCTGGCAGACCAGCTTGAACACCAATCCGTCGTACAGATCAAAATGGGGTTGAAAAGTGGGATCCAGCTGCAGGCGAACCCCACCCGCACTGGCCAGGGGTTCCACACTGCTCAACAGGGCCTCCAGGCGCCCAAGCAGGGGAATCTGCCCCAGCCACTGTTCCAGTTGGTAGAGCACGCTTCGGGGGTCTCCCCGTAACTGGAGCAAGGCCCGGAGCCGTCCACGAGCCGCCTGCGGGATGGGGAGAGCATCGATTCCTAGTGCATCAAATGCCGTGAGCCTCTCCCGAGCCATCTCCCGTTCCGCCTGGGGCACCACCTCCAATAGGGCCCCCAGAAGGGCATGGTGACCCACCAGCAGGGTGGGCTGATGGGATGGACGGAGTCCCAGGCTGGAGAGGGCTGTGAGCAAAAGGTGCATCAATTCCATCTCTGCCGCATCGGAGCTCTCCCCAAGGAGCTCCACGCCGCTTTGCAGCGATTCATTGATCCGCAGGTCGCCCCCATCCCCCACAAACGAGCGGAAGGTGGTGCCACTGGCCCAGAGGCGCAGGGGGCGGGGGCGATGGGCCATGCGTGTGCTGGCGGCCCTGGCAATGGAAGCCGTGAGTTCGGGTCTGAGCCCCAGGGGTGCATCGGCTACAAGACGAACCACCTCCCGCTCTGCTAT
>JBEIGX010000040.1:0-15085 GCA_040381675.1 Aphanothece sp. | reverse complement strand
TATGTGGCCCTGGTGGTGCAGCAGGGGCCGAGGCGGCAGGCCGTGGTGGAGGACCGGGCCAGCGGCCGGCTTCACCGGATCCAACTGCCGATTGGGTTGGAGCCGGAACGGCTGAGCCTGGCCCCGGATGGGCGCCGGCTGGCCGTCGCCACGGTGGTGCAGGGTCGTCCCCAGGTGCAGCTCTTTGACCTCTCCGGCGTCCTGGAACCGGATCTTCCGCCAGCCCAGCCCCTACGTGGACCCTCCACCCCCATGGAGAGCCCATGAACAGACCAGATCAGGGGCCCTTGGGCCTTGCTGTGGGGATAGGGGGAGGGCTGGCCGTGCTGCTGTCCGGCTGCATGGGGCCCATGCCCCTGCCGATGGGCCCTCTGAACGGCCAATTGGTGCAGCAGGGAAGCCACCGTGACCCCAGCCTGTCGGGGCCATGGCTGGCCCTCATTGCCAACAGAAATGGACGGGACCAGGTGGAGCTGGTGGATGTGGAGCGCCAGCGACCGGTGCCCCTTCCCGGCCTCAACCAGCCCGATGCCTTGCCCCTGAGTGTGGCCGTCGATGGGGCAGGGGAGCGGCTGGCGGTGGTGCGCCAGGTCGCTGGCCGGACGGAATTGGTGCTCTATCGCCGAGGGCTGCTGAGCACGGAGATCATCCCCATGGCTCCCGCCGGAGTGCCCAGGCGGGCCGCCCTTCGGGCCGATGGACGGGAGGTGGCCGTGGAAGTCAGCCGCGATGGGCGGGTGCAGGTCGACCTGATCCAGGTGCCCTGAAAGACCCTCAGGGCACCAGGCCGGCCCAGTGAAGAAAGGTGTCTTTGCTAAGCAGCTCGATGAGCACCACAGCAGCAAAACCCACCATGGCGAAACGACCATTCACCCGCTCCGCATAGGTGCTCCAGCCGAAAGCCGGTGGGTCGCCGGTAGTGGCACTGGTGAGCGGAGGCTGGGAAGGGGCCTGGGCCCCGGGGGCCACCGCGGGAGATTCAGAGGGCTGGGGGGAGGACAAGGCGGGGGAGGGCAGGTTCAAGAGGTCAGGGAAAAGCTATAGCCCTCGGCGGGCAGCAGCCGCCAGGCACCGGTGCCATCCAGCTCCAGCACGGTGTTGTGATAGGCGGTGAGGGTAGGGCGATGGCCCACGCTCACAAAGGCCAGATCCCGGGCCACGAGCAACTCATAGAGCCGCTTCTCCGTGGCCACATCCAAGGCGCTGGTGGCTTCATCCAGCACCACGAACCGAGGGGCATTGAGAAGCAGGCGGGCAAAGGCCAGGCGCTGCTGCTCCCCCAGGGAGAGGAGCCTGGGCCAATCCTCCTTGATCCCCAGATCGGGATAGCGGCTCACCAGCTCCGGCAGACGCACCTCCTCGAGGGCATGGCGCAACTGGGAGTCGCTGAAGCGCTCGGGGGGCTGGGGATAGCAGAGCTGTTCCCGCAGGCTGCCCAGCAACATGTAGGGCTTCTGGGGAATGAACATGAGCTCCGAGTTGGGGGGGCGTTGCACGCTGCCCTCGGCGGCGGGCCAGAGGCCACTGAGAAGGCGGAGAAACGATGTTTTTCCACACCCCGATGGGCCCACCACCAGCAACCGCTGCTGACTGTCCACGGTCAGATTCAGATCCCGGATGAGGGTGCGCTGGCTGCGGGGGGGCACCAGATCCACATCTTTCACCACAATCGCATCCACGGCTGGAGCCGCAGCCTGGGAGAGCGGGGCGGCGTCAGCCTCTTGACCCGCTTCGGCGCTGATGGCGTTGACCTTGCTCTGGAAGGCCTCCAGACGACTGATGGAGGCGGAAAACTGGGCCAACTGCTCAATATTGTTGACGATGAAACTGACCGAGAAGAACACCTGGGAAAAGGCAATCCCGGCCTGACCAAAGACACCGAAGTCGACCGTCTTGGCAAAGTAGAGGGGGGCAATCACCAGCCAGGGAAGAAAGCGAGAGAAATAGTCGTAGGAGCGCTGGATCACGCTGATCATGGCTTCCCAGATGATCAGACGATCGAAGTTGCGAATGGCCCCACCCAGCCGGCGCTCCGCCTCCTCCAATTCCACCTGCTCACCCTGATAAAAGGCGATCGCTTCCGCATTGTCGCGAATGTGAACCAATCCATAGCGGAAATTAGCTTCAAGCTTGAGCTGCTGATTGCGCAAGTAAACGAGCTTGCGGCCGGCAATCACAATCAAGGCCGTGCCAATCAGCGAATAGGCAAGAAGGACAAAAGCCAGCCTGCTGCTGATGGTCCAAAGGACGATGATGAAGCTTACAAAAGTGAGAAGCGCTTCAAAGACACCAACTGTAAAGCCAAGGCTCTGGGCCGTGAAACTATCCGTATCTTGCGATATTCGCTGGTCGGGGTTGTCGATCTCCTCGATGGATTCATCATTAGGATTAAGAACATAATAGGCGCGGTCGGAAAGATAATTATGAATCAACTTTCCCGTCAGCCATTGGCGCCAAAGCAGTCCCAACTTGGGCACGAGGTAACTTTGAATGGCGCGGATGGGCAGGGCCAACATCAGGCAAAAGGCATAGATCGCAACGATCTTCCAGAATTCATCGGCCTGATAAGCCACCAAGGCGTTATCAATATTCCTGGCAATGAAGCTGATGCCCACATTGATGCCGTTGATCACCAGGATCAACAGAATGATGGCCCCCAGCAGCAGCCAGGGCACCCAACGGCCCTGGCGCAGCTTGGCCCGGAACGACCAGAACGCCAGCAGACCAGCGGCGAACAGGGCCATGATCACCGCGCCGATGGGACTCGCCCAGATGGCCTGAACCTGCTGGGGAACCCCCGGTAGAAAACGGCTCTGCAGTTGAGGAACCGCGGCGCCGCTGAGGGCAATGGCTCCGGTGAGAAGCAGCAGAGTCAGTCCGACGACCACCGCCAACAGGGCGATGAGGAGCATCACGAACCACCACCCCGACCCGTTGGTGGCCTCCAGCGGCAGGAAGTAGGGCTGGGCCAGACGCTGCAGCTGGCCCAGCTGCTCTCTGAGGGCCTTCAGGGGATTCATGAAAGGGGTGGGGGCAGCGAACTGGCTCCAGGCATTGTGACCGCCCGTGGGATGCCTGCGGCCGAATCGCGGGAGACCGTCAGCCGGGAGGCCAGGCCAGGGGACGTCCCCCGATCACGTGGACATGAAGGTGAAACACGGTCTGGCCTGCCTCCGCGCCGCTGTTGATCACGATGCGCCATCCCGCCAGGCCCTCCTGCCGGGCCACCTGGGCCGCCACCAGCAGCAGATGACCCAGCAATCCCTGGTCTTCCGGCCCAGCCTCCGCCAGGGAGGGCAGGGGTTGGCGTGGAATCACGAGCACGTGGGTGGGTGCCTGGGGGTTCACATCCCGAAAGGCCAGGCACAGCGCATCGCTATACACCTCCTGGCAGGGAATCTCCCCCTTGAGGATGCGGCCAAAGATGGTGTCGCTCATGGGCCGGTGGACGGGCAGATGGGACGGTGGGTGGCACCTCATTCATGGAAAACGTGAATCAGGGCAACTGCGATGTTGGCACGATGTTCGAGCGCAGCTCTGCGGGGCCTCGATGCCCAACTGGTCCGCATCGAGGTGGACATTTCTCCGGGGCTGCCAGGGTTGCAGATGGTGGGTCTGGCGGATGCCGCCGTTCAAGAATCGCGGGAACGGGTCCGGGCCGCCCTGCGCAACAGTGGCCTGCGGGTGCCCCTGACCCGGGTGGTGGTGAGTCTGGCGCCGGCGGATGTGCGCAAGGAGGGACCCGCCTTTGACCTGCCCATCGCCCTGGGGCTGCTGATCGCCAGCGGGCAAGTGCCCCCCGAGCACCTCGAGGGCATCTGGAGCGCGGCAGAACTGGGCCTGGACGGAGCCCTGCGCAGCATTCGCGGCGCCTTGGCCCTGGCCATGGCAGCCCGGGAAGCCGGTGCCAAGGCCTTGCTGCTGCCCTGGGGAAACGCGGCGGAAGCGGCCCTGGTGGAAGGGTTGCCGGTGCTGGGAGCCAGCAGCCTGGGGGAAGCCCTGGAGCTGCTGAAGAATCCCGCTTCAGCCCGGCGCCCGCGGGCGCGCCCCAGCCCTTCCCCCCCCGGCCCAACCGCCGACCTGGCGGATCTGCATGGGGCCAGCCACGGGCGCCGGGCCCTGGAGATCGCGGCAGCGGGGGGGCATCACCTGCTCCTGGTGGGCCCTCCCGGCAGCGGCAAGACCATGCTGGCCCGCCGGCTCGCCGGGCTCCTTCCCCCCCTGAGCCACCAGGAGGGTCTGGAACTGACCCGGCTTCAGTCCGTTGCCGGTTTGATCCCAGAGAGGGGAGGACTGGTGAGGCAGCGCCCCTTCCGCAGCCCGCACCACAGTTGTTCCGGAGCGGCCCTGGTGGGAGGTGGGGCCACGCCACGGCCGGGCGAACTGAGCCTGGCCCATCTGGGGGTGCTGTTTCTCGATGAGCTGGGAGAATTCCGCCGCTCCCTGCTCGACCAGTTGCGCCAGCCCCTGGAGGATGGGGAGCTGTGGGTGACCCGCAGCCGCCAGCGGGCCCGCTTCCCCTGCCAGATCATTCTGGTGGCCGCCACCAATCCCTGCCCCTGCGGCTGGTTTGGAGAGCCAGGCCGGGAGTGCCGCTGCTCGGAATCAGAACGGCGCCGCTACTGGAGTCGGCTCTCGGGTCCCCTGCTGGACCGCATGGACCTGCAGGTGGTGATGCGCCACCCGGAGGCCCGGGATCTGGCCAGCGCCTATGGCGCCGGCCCGGATCTCCCCAGGGAAGGGGAGGCGCCGGAATGCAGCCGGGTGGTGGCAGCCCGGGTGCGGCGGGCACGGGGGCGGATGCGCCAGCGCAACCCCCAGGGATGCAGCAACGGCCGCCTGCCCGCAGAAACCCTGAAGCCCCTCCTGCAGCTGGAGGACAGCGCCAGAAGACTGTGGGAAACAACCCTCGAGCGCCGTCAGCTGACCCTGCGGGGCGGACTGAAGGTGTTGCGCGTGGCACGAACCATTGCCGATCTGGCGGGCCAGCGGGAGGTGGGAACCGCCGCCATCGCGGAAGCCTTCAGCTACCGGACCTTTGACCAGTTGGCCTGACCCGTTGGCCTGACCCGCTGGTCAGGCCCCAAAAGGCGCCGGGGTCTAATTCCAGCGGCGGCGAGAGGGTGTGCCGTGGAAGGGCTGGACGCCCACCAGAGGGGGTTGGTGGAGAGCTTCTTCCCGGGGGTCGCCGAAGGCGTGCTGCACCATGTCGGCAAGCCAGCGACCAAAGGCAGCCGCAGAGGCAAGGGGATAGGCCATGGCAAGGGGTGAGGAATCCTTCAGCATGGACCCACCCTCCCGCCAAGCCAATGGGGATTTACTCGGATCTTGCTCGGCATCCAACCCGGATGATCAACACCACGGATCCCGCGGGTTGAATCAGCGGAGGGATCAGCGGCGGCGGCGGCGCTGCTGGGCCTTGCGCTTGTATTTCTCCGTTGGGGTTTCGTGGTGGCGCAGGCGCTTGAGGTCTGCAAAGATCCCGGCCTTCGAGACCTGTCGTTTGAACCGGCGCAGGGCGGATTCAATCCCTTCGTTTTCGCCGACGGTGACCTGGGTCATAAAAGGAGGGCAAGACCACAAACAGCCAATGAACCTAGCAAAGGCCCCGATTCCTCATCCGCCGGCCTGAGCAGGGGGAGCTCCGATCTCGCTAGAGCCCGGCCAGGACTCGTTGTAGACGTAGACATGGCCCAGGGAACGGCCGCCGAACTGGCGCCGCTTCAGGCGCCAACCGGGCTCCAGCTCAAGTTTCAGGAACCCGGAGCCCACGCCTCCGGCTCGAGCCACCACCAGTTCACCCTGGGCAGCGGATTTGGTGGGACGGGCCACCAGAAGGATGTCCCCTCCGCCCTTCACCACACTGAGGCGATAGGACGTGGCCAGATCGCTGCCACCGACGCGCAGGGAATAGCCGTTGGCGTCGATGAACCGGCCGCAGATGCCGGTGAAGTCAAAGGTGCTCAGCAAGGGATTGACGGCGGCCGGCTTTCCCTCACCGACGGCAAAGCAGGGACGGGTGGGCTTGATTTGCTCATAAATATTGAGCTGATACCGGTCTCCCGATGTGCCGATCGGGGCGGCCACCAGCAGGAAGCGAGTGGGGTCCACCTCGCCGGCCCCAAACAGGGCCTGGGCCCGGGCCGCTTCACCCCCCACCGGAAGCGCCAAGACCGCTCCCAGGAGCAGGGCTCCGACGCAACGACCGGGCTGTGGGTGGGCAGGATTCCGCACGTCGAACATCGAAGCAACCGAGCCATGGTATGCACCACTTCCATGGGAAACCAGATGCAGGGAAGGCGGCTGGATGGCTGGCCCGACCCAGGACGATCTCAGGCGGGTCGGTTGATGCGGATCGCCAGCAGGAGCGCCACCAAGCTGCCCGGCAGACTGGCCGCCAAGATCAATCGGGTGGTCTGCACCCCGAGCTCGGGGTCGCCATAGGCCAGCTCAAACACGGAGCCGGTGGCTGCGATCCCCAGGATGCAGGCCAGGGCGAGGCAAAGCCCCGCCAGAGGTTTCATGGGCATGGTGAGGAGGGCTCAGCGGATCGATTGAACGTGCTCGCGGTGGAAACCGTGCTGCCTGAGCTCATCGTTCAGGGCCAGCTGATCGGTGACGCGATCGACAAAGAGAACCCCCTTCAGGTGATCCATCTCATGCTGGATGCAGCGGGCGAGCAAACCATCGGCCTTGAGCCGCCTGGGGCGACCGAATTCATCCCGGAATCCCACCTCCACCACCGAGGGACGCACCACCTGCAGATACACGCCAGGAATGCTGAGGCAGCCCTCCTCGTAGGTGTTGCAGGAGGCTCCCGCGGCCATGATTTCCGGGTTGATCAACACCAAAGGGGGAGTGCTGGCCTCCTCCAGATCCAGATCGATCACCAGCAGCTGCTTGGGGACACCCACCTGGGGAGCCGCCAGACCAATCCCCTTGGCGCTGTACATGCTGCGCAGCATGTCGCGAGCCAGATCCCTCACGCTCTCATCCACCTTGCTGATCCGACGGGCCGAAGAACGCAGTTCCGTGGCTCCGAGCTGGTGAATCGGCAGAGGGGGATGGGGGTCGGGTTGCTTGGGCACAAGCACGGTGCGGCTTGTTTCCTCCGCCTTGCGGGCCATCGCCGCGAAGCTGCGCGCCAAGTGATCACCTAAAACAGAGTTTCATCTTAAGAGCTATCGGGAGGCGGGAGGTGAGGCGAGGAGCAACCCCCAGACCCCTCCCAGCAGCTGCAGCCGTGGGTGCGGCACCCACCTGGCGGGAACCCCGCCTGGTGGGAGGACACCTGTTCTGGTTGGAGGGGCGTCCCCAGGAGCAGGGGCGCACCACCCTGCTGGTGCGGCCCGCAGGCGCAGGCGACAGGCACGCCTCCCCCCAGGAGCTCACGCCGCCACCATGGAATCTGCGCAGCCGACTGCACGGCTATGGCGGTGGGGCGTTCACGAGCGATGGAACCACCGTGGTGTTCGTGCACGACGGCGATCGTCAGCTCTGGAAGCTGGAACGGGCCGATTCCCAAGGCCCGCTTGCCGCTCCCCAGCGCCTCACCGCCCCCCCCGATCCCGCCGAAAAAGAGGGGGGCCAGGACCAACGGGCCTTTGGGGATGGGCTCATCGATGGCCCGCGACAGCGCTGGATCGGCGTGATGGAAGCCGGCGGCACCGACCAGCTGGTGGCTGTGAGCCTGGCGGGAGGCAGCCCCCAAATCCTGCACCAGGCAAGGGATTTCTGCAGCTCGCCCGCCCTGTCCCCCTCCGGGAGCCATCTGGCCTGGCTGGAGTGGCAACAGCCCTTCATGCCCTGGGAGCGGAGCCAGCTCTGGATCGGTCGTTTCGATGACGCTGGGGGCCTCACTGCGGTGCGCTGCCTGGCCGGCTCCGATGGCAGCTCAGCCTCAGGGGAATCGGTGTTCCAACCCCTCTGGGCGGGACCGGATCTGGTGATCGCCAGCGATGGCAACGGCTGGTGGAATCTGAGGCGCTTCGCCAACGCTGAACAGGACGGGGAACCGGGAGCCCTGGTGGGGGAACCCCTGCTGGAGTGGGAGGCGGAGTTTGGCGTGCCGCAGTGGGTGGCCGGGTTGCGCACCACCGCCTGGGATGGGGAGCAGCTTCTAGCGGCCGTCTGCCGGCAGGGCAGCTGGGAACTGGGCCGGCTGGACAGGGGGGCTCCGGAGACCAGGCCCTGGCAGTGGCAGCCCCTGGCAGTGCCCTTCACAGACCTGGCCGATCTCTGCGCCGAACGGGGGCGGCTGGTGGCCATGGCCAGCTCCCCCCAGGCGATGGCCGGACTGCTGGAGATCGATCTCCCCACCGGCACCTGGACCCACACCCCCACGGCTACCAGCCCCCTAACGCCTGAGGAGGTGAGCCTTCCGGAAACCCTTTGGTTCACGGGTGCCGGCGGTGAGCCCACCCAGGCCTGGTTCTACCCCCCCAGCGACGGCGGCAGCGCCGCCAGCCCCCTGCTGATCCGGGCCCACAGCGGCCCCACGGGCATGGCCCGCACGGGCCTCAACCTGGTGGTGCAGTTCTGGACCAGCCGGGGCTGGGGGGTGGTGGATGTGAACTATGGGGGCTCCAGCGGCTTTGGCCGGGCCTACCGGGAACGGCTTCAGGGGCAATGGGGGGTGCTGGATGTGGGCGACTGCCTGGCGGCGGCAGCGGCCGTGGTGGCGAGCGGCCGGGCCGCCCCGGAACGGGTGGCCATGGAAGGAAGCAGCGCCTCCGCCTTCACCGTGCTGGCCGCCCTGGCGGCGGGTGGCGGGTTGCAGGTCGGAGCCTGCCGCTACCCGGTGACTGATCTTGAGGCGTTGGCCCGGGAGGGCCATCGCTTCGAAGCCCACTACCTCGACGGGTTGGTGGGTCCCCTTCCCGAAGCCCAGGCCGTGTATCAAGCCCGCTCCCCCCTGCAGCAGGTGGGGCGGATCCACCGGCCGGTGATCCTGTTTCACGGCCTGGACGACACCGTGGTGCCCCCGGCCCAGAGTGAACGGCTGGCCCTGGCCCTGGGCGAGCAGGGCGTGCCGGTGGAGATCTTTCTCTTCCCCGGAGAGGGGCACGGCTTCCGCGCCGGCGCGGTGCAAGCCCAGGTGCTGGAAGCCACCGAGGCCTTTTTCCGACGCCATCTGGGGCTGCCTCGATGAGCGAGGGAGCCCTCCTGGCCGGCCAACCTGTCGCTGTCTGGGCCGTGGCGGTGGCGGGGCTGCCCGTGCTCCTGCTGGTGGGCACCGCCCTGGGCCGCGGGCTGGGGGTGCATCGCTGGGGCATCCCTGAGGCCTTGCTGGCGGGCCTGGTGGGGCTGCTGATCAGTCCCCAGGGACCCTGGCCCCTGCTGCCGAAAGGAGTGATTGCGCTCTGGGATGGCCTGCCCCTGATCCTGCTCACCCTGGTGTTCGGGAGCCTGCTGGTGGGAAAACCTCTCCCCAAGCCCGGAGGTCTCTGGCATCCCCTACGGGCCCAGGTGCTGCTGTCGCTCACCCTGGCCTTTGGCCAGTATCTGATCGGCGGGGTGATGGTGCTCCTGGTGCTCCAGCCCTGGCTGGGGGTCAGCCCCGTGATGGCCTGCCTGATCGAGGTGGCCTATGAGGGAGGCCATGGGTCGGCTGCGGCCATGGCCCCCACCTATGAGCAGCTGGGGGTGGAGGGAGCGGAGGCCCTGGGGCTGGCCCTCGCCACCGTGGGACTGCTCACCTCCACCCTGGTGGGAGGCCTCCTGGTGGTGTTGGGCCGTTGGCGGGGGTGGTTGATCGAACCGGTGGCCATGTCCGTGGGGGCGGGCGAGGCCCCTGCCGATCCGTCGGCCGCCCCCCCTCCCGATCTGAATCAGCGGCTGGCCCAGGTCGGTGCCTGGGCCGTGAACTTCGCCCTGGCGGGGTTGGCAGTGGCCCTGGGTTGGATCCTGTTGCAGGGGCTTCGGGCTCTCGCCCCCCATCTGGGTTCCGGCGTGGCCACGGTGATCGCGGCCTTCCCCGTGTTTCCCCTGGCGCTGGTGGGTTCGGTGCTGATGAGAGCGATGCTGGAGCGCACGGGGGCGGCCCCGTTGGCCTCTGCTGCGATCCAGAACCGCATCGGCACCCTGGCGGCCGATCTTCTGATCACCGCAGCCACCGCCTGCCTCGATCTCACCACCTTGAGCCAACTCTGGAAACCCCTACTGGTGCTTGGCTTGGCAGGGCTTCTCTGGAATCTGCTGGTGGTGCTGGGCCCAGGCCGGTGGATGCTCCCCTCCCCCTGGTTCCAACGGGGACTGATCGACTTCGGGCAGGCCACCGGGGTGGCGGCCAGCGGCCTGCTGCTGCTGAACATGGCGGATCCGAACGACCAGGGGGATGTGCTCACCCCGTTTTCGATCAAACAGCTTCTCCTGCAGCCGTTCGTGGCGGGGGGCGTCATTACGGTGGTCGCACCCCTGGCGGTGAACCAGTGGGGCCTCCCCGCCTGGACGGGGCTGTGCCTGGCCCTTGTGCTGCTGTTCGTGGGGTTGGCGGTGGTGCTGGGGCGGGGCAACTCGGGCGTCAGCGCACCATTGCCGCCACATTCCCCCCATCCACCGTGAGCACAGCGCCCGTGGTGCGCTCCATGCGGGCCAGGGCCACAAAGGCGTCGGCCACATCAGAGGCCAGCACTTCTTCGCCCAGCAGGTTGCCGGCCATGTACACCTCCTCGGACACCCCCCGGGCGGCGGCCCGCTGGCGGATCATGGCGTCATCCAGCAGGCCCGATCGAATGCGGTCGGCATTCACCGCATTCACCCGAATCCCCACCGGCCCCTCCTCCAGGGCGTACTGGCGGACCAGAGCCAGCAGGGCCGCCTTGCTGATGCCATAGGCGCCGAAATTGGGGCCCGGATTGAGGGCCTGTTTGCTCACGTTGAAGAGCAGCTGCCCCCCCAGCCGACCGCCAACTCCATCGGCGGGGCTTTCCGCGTTGCGCCCATCCTGGCTGCGGAAGATGGCCACGGCGGCCTGGGCCACGGCCTGATGGGAGAAGAAATTGAGCTCGAAACTCGCCCGCAGATCCGCATCGCTCAAGGTGGCCATGGCGCCGGTCCAGGCGGCACCGGCATTGCTCACCACCCCGTCAATGCCTCCGAAATGGCTACATACCTGGGCCAAGGCAGCCTGCACGGCCGCTGCGTCGGTGACATCGCATTCCAGGGCCAGAGCCCGCTTGCCGCAGCGGCTGGCCACCGCCTGAGCCCCCTCCCGATCGCGATCAAGCACGGCCACATCGGCCCCCTGGGCCGCGAACGCCAGGGCCGTGGCGGCGCCGATGGCCCCCGCCCCCCCCGTCACCACCACCACCTGGCGGGCCAGGGGCTTCTCCGCCGCCTTGCCCAGCTTGGCCTGCTCCAGGCTCCAATACTCCATATCAAAGGTGTCCGCCTCACCGACAGGCTGAAAGCGCCCGATTCCTTCGGCAGCCAGCAGGGTCTGGGCCCAGGCTTCAGCGATGTCTGCCGTGACGGCCGCATCGGCCGCTCCCTTCCCCACTCCGATCAGGCCCACCCCAGGCAGGGCCAGCACCCGGGGCAGGGGATCAAGCGGAGTTTTGCTTCCCCCCACCCTGGCGTTCTGGCGGCTCACATAGGCCTGATACTCCTGGACGAAGGCCGTCAGAGCGTCCTCCACCTGGATGCGCCAGGCGTGCAGATCGGCCTGAGCAGGGGCGCCATCCGCGGTGGTGGCGGCCGGAGGGGGAGGCAACACCAGCGGCTGGGCCTTGGTTCGGATCACATGATCCGGGGTGGCCACGCCGCGGCTGGCCCAATCCGGCAGCCGGGCATCGTCCGTGACGGCCCGAGCCAGGGGGGTGGCCCGCAGGTGAAGTCCCCAGCGCTTGGGGCAACCGGCCCCATAGGCCGCCCGGGCCAGGGCACCCCGCACCACTGGCAGCAGGGCGGCCACCGCCGCGGGCCGCTCGGGCAGGGCCACGGGATGCACGGATCGCTCTCCCCGGTTGAGCCGTTCCTCCGCCAACCGCACCAGCTCGATCATGCGGCCATAGCTCTGCTCAGCCGTCTCCCCAAAGGAAAACAACCCGTGCTGGAGGAGCACCATCCCCTCAATCTGATCGGGGTTCTGGTGGGCGATGGCGTCGTCCCAGGCGGCGGCGCAGGCCTTGGCCAGGGCAAAGCCCGGCATCACGTAGGGAACCAGGAGCACTCGATCGCCATAGACCTCCCGGCACACCGCTGCGGCATCGGGCTGATCAGCCAGGGCCAGCAGGGCCGTGGAGTGGGTGTGATCCACAAAGGTGTGGGGAAGAAAGGCATGGAGCAGGGCTTCCACCGAAGGATTCGGGGAGGAGGGATCGATCAGGTTCTGCCGTTGCGCCGCCACCATGGCCTCATCGCTCAGAGACTCCAGCGCGCGCAGGGCCTGGAGCGGCTGCAGACGCACGGCCGGATGGCCCGGCGGTTCGATGGTGGCCAGGTCCCAGCCGCTTCCTTTCACGCAGAGCACGGGGATGGCCTCCCCCAGCAGGCCCGTGGCCGTCGTTTTTACCGAAGTATTCCCACCCCCATGGAGCACCAGATCGGAATCGGCCCCCAGCAGCCGCGCGCTGTAGGTGCGCAGGGCAAGGGGTTCCCCGATGCCCTGGCTGCCGTAGTGCGCGATCGCCTCACGGGCAGCGGCCTCCGACCAGCGGTTTTGGACGGGCATGGGGCAGAAACAGGGCGGGAAGAGGCTACGCGGATCCAGGCCGCCCACCGCGATCGTCAAGGGGAAGCCAGATCCAGCGGCCATGGCTAGCTTTCGAGCAGGCCAGCCGTTCGTCGTTTCGTTTCTTTCCGATGGCTCTGCGCACACTTCTCTTTCTGATCACCAACCTGGCGGTGGTGCTCACGATCTCCCTGATCCTGAGCCTGCTCACCTCCATCGGGTTGCTGCCGCCCGACCTGCCCCTGCTCCCCCTGCTGGTGAGTTGCTTTGTCTGGGGGGTGCTGGGTGCCTGGATCTCCCTGCAGTTCTCCGCCGAATCGGCCAAACGCATGATGGGGATCCAGCTGGTAGACGGCAGCGGCGGCTCCACTGAGCGCTGGCTCTACAGCACCGTGGCTCGGCTGGCGGAAAATGCGGGGTTGCCCATGCCAGAGGTGGGGGTGTATGGCTCCCCAGAATGGAATGCCTTTGCCACCGGCCCCTCCCCCCAGCGGGCCCTGGTGGCCGTCTCCACGGGCATCCTGCAAGGCATGCCGGAAGACGAGCTCGAGGCCGTGCTCGGCCATGAGATGAGCCATGTGGGCAATGGCGACATGGTGACCATGACCCTGCTGCAGGGCGTGGTCAATGCCTTCGTGATGTTCCTGGCCCGGGCCGTGGCCCTCTCCCTGCCCAACCGCAACAGCGAGGAGCGGGGCTATGGCCCACCCCCCACCATGCTCCTGGTATGGCCGTTGGAGGTGCTGCTGGGGGTGCTGGGATCGCTGGTGACGGCATGGTTTTCCAGGCACCGGGAATTCCGGGCCGATGCGGGCTCAGCCCGCCTCACCAGCCCTAACGCCATGGCCGGCGCCCTGGCCCGGCTAGGGCAGATGGAAAATCTCCAAGACCCTCGCGACGAGCCCACCCTGGCCACTCTGAAGATCAATGAACCGCCAGGGTTCCTGCGGCTGTTTGCCAGCCATCCCCCCATCGAAGCCCGCATCCGCGCCCTGCAAAACCTTGCCCAGGCCGGCAAGCTCTCTTGAACAGCCAGCGATGAAGGCGATCACCACCCAAGGGCCCAGTCCTGAGCATCCAGAAGGAATCCTGCGGGACACCTTCCTCTCCTTCCCCCCCCTGCCTGGCCCCCACGACCTGCGGGTGCGGGTGGAAGCGGTGGCCGTGAATCCTGTGGACCTCAAGGTGCGCAGCACCCTGGCCCCAGGTGCCCCGCCCCAGGTGCTGGGTTGGGATGGGGCTGGTGTGGTGGAAGCGGTCGGAGACGCGGTGCAGACGTTCCGGCTCGGCGATGCAGTGATGTTCGCCGGCGCCATCCACAGGTCTGGCTGCCAGGCCGAGAGTGTGGTGGTGGATGCCCGCCTGGCGGGCCGCAAACCGACCAATCTCTCCTTTGCCGAAGCCGCTGCCCTCCCGCTCACGGGTCTGACGGCCTGGGAATCGCTCTTTGAATGCCTAGGACTCGATCCGGAGGGGGGTGATCGGGGCCGCACGTTGCTGATCCTTGGGGGGGCTGGTGGGGTGGGCTCTCTGGCGATCCAGCTGGCCCGTCGAGCCGAACTGCGCGTCATCGCCACCGCCTCCAGGCCCGAAAGCCAGGCCTGGGTGAAGCAACTGGGTGCCGAATGGGTGGTGGATCACAGCCTGCCGATCGCCCCCCAGCTGGACGCCCTGGGGCTGGACATGGTGGATGCGATCGCCAATTTTCACGACACGGATCGCTACTGGGAGTTGATGGCCGAGCGCATTCGTCCCCAGGGGGCAATCGTGGCGCTGGTGAGCAGCAAGGGGGGTCTGGATCTCAACCTTCTGAAGAGCAAAAGCGTCCGTTTCTGCTGGGAATACATGTTCACCCGCTCCCAGTTCCAAACGCCAGATATGGAAGAGCAGGGAAAAATCCTGGATGCCCTGGCCACCGCTGTGGAGGCAGACGAGATTGTGAGTACCGCCCAAACCTTCCTTCAGCCCATCCATGCCTCCACCTTGAACGAGGCCTACAGCCTCCTGCAGGGGGGGCACAACCTGGGGAAAATTGTTCTCAGCGGTTGGGGTTGAGCCCTGTCAGATCACGCTACCGATCACCCCATCCCCGTTGAAATCCTGCCCAAACCGGCTCTCCTGCGCCAGCCCCTCCAAGCTGTTCATCCCCCACTGACCCTGGGAGGACACAAAGTTCCAATTCCCATCCAAGGTCCACTGGTGCAGATAATCCCCGTCCACGTTCTTCCACGTCAGATGATTCACTCCACCCACACTCTCTGCACCTAACGTCTCCCATCCTCCAAACATTCCCTGGAACAGCTGCGTTCCCCCATACATGATCTTCACAGGCGCTGCGCTGCCGATTTGCGCATAGAACCTCTGGTTGGCATCCTTCACCATCTTCACGCCACCGGCCGCCTCCACATGCCC
>JBEIGX010000039.1:0-15119 GCA_040381675.1 Aphanothece sp. | reverse complement strand
CCGAGCAGGGTTCCCCGACCCCCCACAGCCACCCAGATCACCATCTCAATGGAGAAGGCCACCGACATGAACTGGGGCGAGATGATGCCGGACTGCACGGTGTAGAGGGCGCCGCTGATGCCTGCCAAAGCACCGGCCACCGTGAACACCAGGGTTTTGTAGGCCGTGGGGTTGTACCCCGTGAAGCGCATGCGCGGCTCGTCGTCCCGGATCGCGATCAGGGCATCACCAAAGCGACCGGAGGTGAGCCAACGGCAGAGGAGCCAGGCCCCAATCACCAGCAGCACGGTGAGCCAGAAGAGCAGCCGTTGGCTGGAATCGGATCCCACGAGCTGGCCAAAGAAGCGGGCCGTGTCGGTCTTCAGGCCGTTGGTGCCGTTGATCAGCTTCTGCTGGCCGTTGAAGAAGTTGAAGAACACCAGCAGGGCCGCCTGGGTGAGGATCGAGAAATACACCCCCTTGATCCGGTTGCGGAACACAAGAAAGCCCAGCAAACCAGCCACCAGGGCCGGGATCACCCAGATGGCGAAAAAGGTGAACACCGGGGACGTGAAGGGTTGCCAGAAAGCAGGCAGTTCCTTCACCCCATAGAGGCCAAAAAACTCAGGCAACTGGCCAGGCTCCAGGGAACTCAGCTGCAGATGCATGCCGATGGCATAGCCGCCCAGGGCGAAGAAGATGCCCTGACCCAGGCTCAACAACCCGGTGTAGCCCCAGATCAGATCCACCCCCAGGGCCACGATTCCCAGGGAGAGGAAACGGCCCAGCAGGTTGAGCCGGAAGGGGGGCAGAACGAAGGGAAGAATCAAGGAGGCGGCCACAATCGCCACCCAGGGCCACCAACGCTTGAAACCGGAAGCAACGGTCATGGCTCAGCCCTCCACCAGGCGTCCCTTCTGGGGGAACAGGCCAGCGGGTCGGAACTGAAGGAACACCACGATCAGGATGAACACCATCACCTTCGCCATGGAGGTGGTGGCAAAGAAGGTGATCAGCTCATTGAGGGCTGCGGGCATCCCCGGCCACAGCATCAGCAGGGAGCCCGAGCCAATCACGTAGCTCAGGATGCCGATGCCCAGAGCCGCCACGATGGTGCCCAGGAGTTTGCCCACCCCGCCGAGAACCACCACCATGAAGCAGTCGACGATGTAGTTGCCGCCCAGGTTCGGACCCACCGAGCCCAGCAGGGTGACGGCCACCCCGGCCACCCCAGCTAGCCCCGAGCCCACCAGGAAGGTGAGGGCGTCCACCCGTTCGGTGGGGATGCCGAGGGCGCTGCTCATGGAGCGGTTCTGGGTCACGGCACGGATGCGCAGGCCCCAGACGCTCTTCTGCAGAAACCAGTTCACGGCCAAAAGGGCAATGGCGGTGAGGGCAATGATGAACAGCCTTCCTACCGGCATGGTGACGCCTCCAAAATCAATGGCCCCCCGCAGCCACTGGGGGGCGGTGACATCAATGTTGCGGGCGCTGAACCAGGGGAGCTTGAGGGGACGCACGGCGCCCAGGGCCTGGGCCAGGGCAATGCCCAGACCACCGGAGAGCACCCAGGTGAGAACGCGGAGCAGAGGGGCCTGACGCCGCTCCCACCAGGCGGTCGGGGTGAGACGAGGAATCAGCAGACCCAGCCCCACCGCCAGCAGCAGACCCAGAAAAAAAGCCGTGGACACCGAGCGGACAAACTGCTGGAGGATGAGGCTCACGCCCCAGGTGGCCAGCAGGGTTTCCAGGGGACGGCCATAGAGCCTGCGGATCACCGTTCGCTCCAGCAGGAGGCCCGCCAGGCCGCTGACAAGAAAGGCCAGGGGGATGGCGATCAGGATGTAGATCGGGAAGAGGCTAGAAAGGGGTCCGTTCTCGAGAAGGTTCTGCACCACAAACGTGGTGTAGGCACCAAGCATCATCAACTCGCCATGGGCCATGTTGATGACGCCCATCAGACCGAAAACCACCGCCAAGCCCAAAGCCGCAATCATCAGCACGGAGCCGATGGCCAGGCCGTTGAAGAGGGTGTCGTAAAGAGCTGTCATGGGCGTCCCCAAGGGGACAGGAAAAGGACGTATGAACAAACAAGGGGGGGACAATCTGCCCCCCCCTTGCGCGGATCAAGCCTTCAAGAGACCAGCCCGCAGATCACATCTTGAACTTGCCTGCGTCAGGACGCTTTTGCGTCCAATCGCAGGTGTAACCCTTGGTTTCGGGAACGAACTGGTTCCAGGCGATCGGCTTGAGGACGCCCTTGTTCTCGATGATCTTGAACATGCCGTCCTTCTGCACCTCACCGATCATCACCAATTCCGTGGTGTGATGGTTGGGCTGCACTTCGATCGGGCCTTGGGGCGCATCGAAGGTGACACCGATCAGGGCTTCACGCACCTTGTTGTCGTCGACGCTGTTGGCTTTCTCCGCACCCTTGGCCCAGAGATACACCATGTTGTAGGCGGATTCCGCAGGGTCGTTGGTGACCCGGTTGGCGCCGTACTTGGCCTTGAAGTCGTCGGTGAACTTCTTGGAGGCAGGGGTATCCAGGCTCTGGAAGAAGTTCCAGGCGGCATAGGTGCCTTCGAGGTATTCGGGGCCGATGGCGGCCACCTCTTCCTCAGCGATCGAGAAGCTCATGATCGCGTAGCCATTGGCGGGGGTAATGCCGGCAGCCTTCATCTGCTTGAAGAAGGCCACGTTGCTGTCGCCATTGAGGGTGTTGACGATCACACCGCCCTTGGGCAGAGCTTTCTCGATCTTGGCGATGATCGGCGCCACTTCCGTGTTGCCGAGGGGAAGATAATCTTCACCCACCAGCTTGCCGCCCTCAGCCTTCAGCTGCTCCTTCATGATGGTGTTGGCGGTACGTGGATACACGTAATCCGAACCCACTAAGAAGAAATCCTTGCCCTTGTTCTTCAGCAACCAGGACACGGCTGGTTCCGCCTGCTGGTTGGGGGTGGCACCCGTATAGAAGATGTTCTTCGAGCACTCCTGACCCTCGTACTGAATCGGGTAGAAGAGGAAGTGGTCCTTGGCCTCGAAGACAGGCAGCATGGCCTTACGGCTGGCGGAAGTCCAACCACCGAACACCACAGCCACCTGATCTTGATCGATCAATTTCTTGGCTTTCTCAGCGAAGGTGGGCCAATCAGAAGCTCCATCTTCCTCGATCGGAACGATCTTGAGCTTCTTCCCTTCAACCGTGACGCCACCGGCCTTGTTGATTTCATCAATAGCCATCAGCTCCGCTTCGGCCACGGTGTTTTCCGAGATGGCCATGGTGCCGGAGCGTGAGTGAAGAATCCCGACCTTCACTTCGCCATCATATTTTTCCCCGCCGGCTTCACCCGTGGCGGATTGTTCACCGCCACCGCCGCAGGCCGCGAGAGTGAGCGTGAGGCTGAGAGCAGAGACACCACTAACCCACCGTCTTGCGGAGGAGTGCTGTGCCAGAGGCTTCATGTAAAAGCTCCAGAAAGAAATGGGTGGGAGACCTTCGACGGTCGTACGACGAACATCCCGCTTTCACGGGGGTCTCGACGGAAACTATCGACCACCCCTCCATCCGTCTGGTAACAACGAACACGATTTTGAGATCTGCTGGGCTTTTTCTGAGGATTTGAACACGTGAGGAAAACCTGGATCGCGCAACGCAACGACTGCGTCATGCCGGCGGCAACTGCTGGAGCAGGAAAGCCTCCACCACCTCCAGCCCCGTCCCATGCCGCAGATCCGTGAAACACCAAGGCCTTCCCGGACGCATGCGGGCCGTGTCGCGCTCCATCACCTCCAGGGAAGCCCCCACCATGGGGGCCAGGTCGATCTTGTTGATCACCAGCAGGTCGCTGCGGGTGATCCCTGGCCCCCCCTTGCGGGGGATCTTGTCGCCGGCGGCCACATCGATGACGTAGATGCAGAGATCCACCAGCTCCGGGCTGAAGCTGGCCGCCAAGTTGTCGCCCCCGCTCTCCACCAACACCAGGTCGAGATCGGGGAAGGCCGCCTCCAGCTCCGCCACGGCGGCCCGGTTGATCGAGCAATCCTCCCGGATGGCGGTATGGGGACAGCCACCGGTCTCCACCCCCCGAATTCTCTCCGGCGGCAAGGCGCCGGCACGGGTCAAGAACTCCGCATCCTCCTGCGTGTAGATGTCGTTCGTCACCACCGCCAGCTGGAGGCGCTCCCGCAGCCGGCGACAGAGAGCCTCCACCAACGCCGTCTTGCCCGACCCCACCGGGCCAGCCACCCCCACACGCAATCGGCTCGCGATGGCCCCAGGTCCTGAACAACGGCTTGTTCATTCTGCCGTTGTCTCCTGCGCGGGCCGCGTCGGCGCCGGCCTCAACTGCGGAACAGCCGGGAGTAGAGCTCCCCATGCTGGAGCTGGGCCAGACCAGCCCCCACCCCGCCGCTCCAGCAGGCTTCTGGACCAGCATGCCCAAGAGCCGCGGCCCGCTCAGCGATCGAGGGGCCCAGACGGAGCTGCAGGCGCTGGGCCTCCGTAGGCCCCAGGGGCACGAGGCGCACCGCCGCACTGAGCTGGTTCGCCACCCAGCTGTAGAGGTAGGCCTCGATGCCGTCCGGGGGGGGGATGGCCAGGGCCACCAAAGCCCAGGCCCAGGCGCCAGGCCAGCCCAGCACCAGCGGGGGCTCGTTCGGAAGGCCCGGTGGAAGGGGCCAGCCCAGATCGGCCAGCAATCCCAGCAGCGACGCCCCCATCTGCCGTTGCTGGGCCCGCACCTCCGGAGCCTCCCGCAGGGCCAGCAACCAGTCGTCCCGGTCGCGCACCCGCTCCCGGGCCAGCAGGCCCGCGGGGGAGGCCCCTCCCTCCTGCCAGGCCGTCAGAGCCCCCATCAACTCGGGCAAGGCCGCGGCCTCCAAGGGCACCAGCCCCCGCTCCAGCTCAGCTCGGATCCATCCCTCCACCGCCGCACCCCCCCGCAGCCGACCGGCCTGGCTGAGCACCTCCAGGCCCTCCGAATAGCTGAACGCCCCCACCGGCAGGGCTGGCGAGACCAGCTGGTAGAGCCGGAGGCGCCCATGGGCCTCGGCGGGGAGCGGCGGGCTAGGGATGGCCATGGGAATGGGGCACGTTGCCATAGGCGCCGCTCTCCGGCCGAAAGGCCTCCTCTGCCCGACCCACCTCCAGCCCCCGGTGCCGGAGCAGCTGCTCCAGCACCGGATCGGCCAGCAGGCGCAGTTCCGCCGCCCCCAGCTCCAGGGCCACATGGCGATTGCCCAGGTGATAAGCGGCCTGCAAGAGCTCCAGGGGGCTTCCGGCCCGCACCACCAACAGCGCTTCCGCCGCAGGCTCCACCTGCACCAGGGCCACCCCATCCTCCTGGGCGAGCCATTCCCCCGGCTCCAGGGCCGGCCCGCGGGGGAGCTGCAGGAGCAGATCTTGGCCGCAGCTGCTGCGGCGATGGCCCCGCAGGCGGGTGCGCTCCTCGGCGCTGAGGACCAGGCGCAGGGGGGCATTGGAACACTCGGCTGGTGTGGCGACGCCAAGACGCCGGTTGAGCACCAGGGGGGGAGGGGCGGAGGTCACTCGGGCACAGTGGCCATCTCGGCCTTCTCAGTGTGCTCCGCCACCCGGCCCTACCCACCACACCCAGCCCCACGGCCTGGCAGGGCCGAGCTTGGATCCGCTTCCGCAGCCACCAGAACCGCACCCATTTCCAAGGGGGAAGCGAGTCGCCCCTGAAGCTGCTCCGGGCCACCCACCAGGACGACGGCCGCTGCGAGCTGCCCCTGCTGCACACGGCGGGGGGCCTGGTGGGTGGCGACCAGCTCCAAGTGTCGATCCACCTGGAGGCGGGGAGCCGGGCCCTGGTCACCAGCGTGGCCGCCCAGAAGGTGTATGGCTCCATCGGGCGCTCCCGGCGCAGCCCCGCAGGGGAATGGGCCCACCAGGCCCTGGAGGTGCGGCTGGAGCCGGGGGCCGACCTGGAGTGGCTCCCCCAGGAGGTGGTGCTCTATGCCGATGGGCTGTTCGACCAGCACACCCGGGTGGAGCTGGCGCCGGGGGCCAGTTGGCTCGGGGCGGAGGTGATCCGCCTGGGCCGCACTGCAGCGGGCGAAGACCTGGGAGCGGGCTGCTGGAGGTCGTCGCTGGAGATCCTCCGCTCGGGCCATTGGGAATTTGTCGATCGGCTGGCCCTGGCGGGCGACGCTCTCGAGAGTCCCCATGGCCTCGGGGGGGAGCCGGTGGTGGGCTCCCTGGTGTGGGCGGCCCCCCACCCCCTGGCCCCCTCCGCTCTGGCCCACCTGGTGAGGCAGTGCCGCCTGGAGCGGGAGGGGCTGGCCGGGGAGATGGCCTGTGGAGCCCTCAGCCAGGGGCTGGTGGCCCGGTATCGGGGGCCCTCCAGCACGGCGGCCCGCTGGTGGTTCACCCGGATCTGGGCCCAGATCCGCTCCGTACGGGGCCTGGCTGCACCCGTGCCGCCCCGGGTGTGGCCATTTCAGGAAAAGCCGCTGGCTGAAGATCGGCTGGCCTGCAAAAGTGAGAAGATTGCTCAAGGTGGCCCGTTCCAGGCCCCGGCAGGCCTCTGAAGCCCCAGGCATGCATCTCACGCCCCAGGAAAAGGACAAACTCCTCATCGTCACCGCCGCCCTGCTGGCCGAGCGGCGCCTGCAGCGGGGCCTCAGGCTCAACCATCCAGAAACCATGGCCTGGCTCAGTTTCCAGGTGTTGGAGGGCGCCAGAGACGGCAAGACCGTGGCCGCCCTGATGGCGGAAGGCACCACCTGGCTGAGCCGCGACCAGGTGATGGAGGGCGTGCCAGAACTGGTGAATGAGGTGCAGATCGAAGCCGTCTTCCCCGATGGCACCAAGCTCGTCACCCTGCACGATCCCATCCGCTGAACCCCATGGCCCCCTTGATCCCCGGCGAACTGATCAGCGAACCCGGAACCCTCGAGCTCAACGTCGGCCGGCCCGTCACGACGGTCACGGTGGCCAACACCGGGGATCGCCCCGTGCAGGTGGGCTCCCACTTCCACTTCTACGAAACCAACGGGGCCCTGCTCTTCGACCGCAAGGCCACCTACGGCCTGCGCCTCGACATTCCCGCCGGCACGGCGATCCGCTTTGAACCAGGCGACACCCGGGAGGTGAACCTGGTGCCCTTCGCAGGAGAGCGGAAGGTGTTTGGCTTCACCGGCCAGATCAACGGCCCCCTCGACTGACCCCCCATGGCCTATCGCATCGACCGCCGCGCCTACGCCCAGACCTATGGCCCCACCACGGGCGACCGGCTGCGGCTGGCGGACACGGAGTTGCTTCTGGAAGTGGAGAAGGATTTCACCGTCTACGGCGATGAGGTGAAGTTCGGTGGCGGCAAGGTGATCCGCGATGGCATGGGACAGGCCCAGACCAGCCGGGCCGGCGGCGCGGTGGACACGGTGATCACCAACGCCGTGATCCTCGACTGGTGGGGCATCGTGAAGGCGGACATCGGCCTTCGGGACGGCCGCATCGTGGCCATCGGCAAGGCGGGCAACCCCGACATCCAGGACGGCGTGACCATCGTGGTGGGGCCGGGCACCGAGGCCATTGCCGGCGAGGGCCACATCGTGACCGCCGGCTCCATCGACACCCATATCCACTTCATCTGCCCCCAGCAGATCGAGACGGCCCTGGCCAGCGGAGTCACCACCCTCCTGGGGGGAGGCACCGGCCCCGCCACCGGCACCAACGCCACCACCTGCACCCCCGGCAGCTTCCACCTGGCTCGCATGCTCCAGGCCGCCGAAGGGTTGCCGGTGAACCTGGGCTTCTTCGGCAAGGGCAATGCCAGCACGCCGGAGGCCCTGGAGGAGCAGATCCGGGCCGGGGCCTGCGGCCTGAAGCTCCATGAAGACTGGGGCACCACCCCGGCCGCCATCGATTGCTGCCTGAGCGTGGCCGACCGCTTCGACGTGCAGGTGTGCATCCACACCGACACCCTGAACGAAGCGGGCTTCGTGGAGGACACGATCGCCGCCATCGGCGGCCGCACGATCCATACCTTCCACACCGAGGGGGCCGGTGGGGGCCATGCGCCGGACATCATCCGGATCTGCGGAGAAACCAACGTGCTGCCGAGCAGCACCAACCCCACCCGGCCCTACACCCGCAACACCCTGGAGGAACACCTCGACATGCTGATGGTGTGCCACCACCTGGATTCCCGGATCCCGGAAGATGTGGCCTTTGCCGAATCCCGCATCCGCCGGGAAACCATCGCCGCCGAGGACATCCTCCACGATCTGGGGGCCTTTTCCATCATCGCCAGCGATTCCCAGGCCATGGGGCGGGTAGGAGAGGTGATCCTGCGCACCTTCCAGACGGCTCACAAGATGAAAGTGCAGCGGGGGCCCCTGGCGGGCGACAGCAGCCGCAACGACAACACCCGTCTGAAGCGCTACATCGCCAAGACCACCATCAATCCGGCCATTGCCCATGGGCTCGACAGCCAGGTGGGCTCCGTGGAGGTGGGCAAGCTGGCGGATCTGGTGCTCTGGAAACCCGGATTCTTCGGCGTGAAGCCCGAGTTGGTGATCAAGGGGGGCTCCATCGTGTGGGCCCAGATGGGGGATGCCAACGCCTCCATTCCCACCCCCGGTCCGGTCCATGGCCGGCCCATGTTCGCCGCCTTCGGCGGAGCTCTGGTGCCCAGCTGCCTCACCTTCGTGAGCCAGGCCTCCCTGGAGGAGGATCTGCCCCGGCGCCTCGGCCTCCGGCGCCCCTGCGTGCCCGTGGCCCACACCCGGGGGATCGGAAAAAAAGAGATGCGCAACAACACGGCCCTGCCCAAGGTGGAGGTGGATCCCCAGACCTATGAGGTGTTTGCGGATGGGGAGCTGCTCACCTGTGAACCAGCTGAGGTCTTACCCATGGCCCAGCGCTACTTTCTGCTGTAGCTCCCGTGTTTCGGTAACAACAATCACCTGGGATTCCACCCGGGGCACTGCAGGATCCAAAACAACAGAGGACCGAGGAGAATGTTTACGGCGTACCGACCCAACCACGGTTACGACGAGTATTTCAGCGCCCCAGAGCAGCCCCGACCGGCCCTCCAGCCCCTGCTCTCCTCCCTGGGCCGCATGGGCCTGGAGCAACTGAACCACAACCATGCAGCCGCAGGCATGTTGCTCCGGCGATTAGGGGCCACGTTTCGTCTCAACGATTCCGGGAGCCTGGGGGTGGAGCGGATCCTGCCCTTCGATCCCCTGCCCCGCCTGATCCGTGCCAGCGAGTGGGAGCGGTTGGAGAAGGGGCTCTTTCAGCGCCTGGAAGCCATCGATCTGTTTCTGGCGGATGTGTATGGGCCGGGGCACATCCTCAGCGACGGTGTGGTGCCCCGGGAGGATGTGGAGAGCTCCCACGGCTGGCGCCCCCAGATGCAGGGCATCCAGCCCCCCCTCGGCCGCTGGTGCCACATCTCGGGGCTGGACCTGGTGCGCGATGGCGAGGGCACCTGGCGAGTGCTGGAGGACAACCTGCGCTGCCCCTCCGGAGTGGCCTACTTCCTGGAGAACCGGCGGGTGATGAAACGCATCTTCCCCAGCCTCTTCTCCGGCCGTACGGTCCAGCCCATCGACAACTACGCCTCCCACCTGCTGGAAACCCTGCGAGACCTGGCCACCTGGACGGACAACCCCAAGGTGGTGCTGCTCACCCCAGGCGTTTACAACAGTGCCTATTTCGAGCACAGCTACCTGGCCCAGCAGATGGGCATCCAATTGGTGGAGGGCAGGGATCTGGTCGTGGAAGACCGGCGGGTCTGGATGCGAAGCACGGCGGGCCTGGAGCCGGTGGATGTGATCTACCGCCGCATTGACGATGATTTCCTCGATCCCGAGTTGTTCCGCAAGGATTCCATCCTGGGGGTGAAGGGGTTGATGGAGGCCTATGCCGCCGGCCGGGTGGCCATCGCCAATGCCCCAGGCACGGGCGTGGCCGATGACAAATTGATCTATGCCTATATGCCTGAAATGATCCGCTACTACCTGAAGGAAGAGCCGATCATTGAAAACGTGCCCACCTATCTCTGCTCCCGCCCCGAGGATCGCTCCTATGTGCTGGCCCATCTGCACGAGCTGGTGGTGAAGTCGGTGGCGGAAGCGGGGGGCTACGGCATGTTGATCGGCCCCCATGCCAGCAAGGAAGAGATCGCCATTTTTGCCTCAAAGATTGAGGCGGATCCCCGGAATTTCATTGCTCAGCCCACCCTGGAGCTCTCCACCGTTCCCTCCCTCAGCGAAGGGGAGATCTACCCGTGCCACGTGGATCTGCGCCCCTATGTGTTGCGCAGCAAAAACAACTGGGTCACGCCGGGGGGCCTCACCCGGGTGGCCCTGCGGCGGGGCTCCCTGGTGGTGAATTCCTCCCAGGGTGGAGGCTGCAAGGACACGTGGATCGTGGAAGATTCCGCCACCAAGATCGGGGAGGGCCTGCCATGCTGAGCCGCGTTGCCGATTCGCTCTACTGGATCAACCGCTATGTGGAGCGAGCGGAAAACATCTCCCGCTTCGTGGAAGTGAGTGAGGCCATGGCCCTCGACTGCCCCCCCGGCAGCGCCGAGCCCTGGCTGCCCCTGATCGATGCCAGCGGCGACCGGGAACTCTTCGACAAGCTCTATCCGGCCGGCAACCCGGAGGACGTGGTGAACTTCCTCGTGCGCGAACCCGACAACCCGAGCAGCGTGGTGAATTGCATCACCTTTGCCCGGGAAAACTCCCGCCAGATCAGAGATGTGATCACCACGGAGATGTGGGAGCAGATCAATGGCTGCTACTGGGCCCTGCAGGAACCGGACTACTGGGAGCAGCCCCCCCAAGAGCAACTGCGCCTGATCCGCCGGGATTGCCAGCTGTTCTACGGCGTCACCGACGCCACCTTGAGTCGGGATCTCTCGTGGCAATTCAGCCGGCTGGGGCGGCTCCTAGAGCGGGCCGACAAGACCACCCGCATCCTGGATGTGAAATATTTCCTGCTCCTGCCCTCCAATGAGGATGTGGGGGGGGTGCTGGATGAGCTGCAGTGGATCGCCCTGTTGCGAACCGCCGGGGCCTACCAGATGTTCCGCCAGTCGCAGCAGCGGGCGATTGCCCCTCGGGCCGTGGCGGGCTTCCTGCTCCTCGATCCAATCTTTCCCCGCTCCGTGCGCTATTGCCTGGAGCGGATCAATGAAACCCTGCGCATCATCCGCGGCAGTTCCGTTCCCGGGGCCCCTGATGAGCTGGAATGCCTGGCAGGCCTCACCCTCGCCCGCTGGAGCTACACCAGCATCGACGATCTCATTGCCAGTGGCCTGCATGAGGCGATCGACCACCTCCAACAGGACTTCAATCGTCTGCACGCGCTGATTGAGAAGCGGTATTTCATCGCTGCCCCCACCAGCTCCCAGACCAATCCAGAGCCCGCATGCGCGCCCACATAACCCACACCCTGCACTACCGGTATACGGCTCCGATCCTGCTGGGGCCCCACCGTTTCTGCCTCAAGCCCCGGGGCCACGGCTTCCAGCGGCTGGTGCACTTCGACCTGGCCATCACCCCCGAGCCCGACACCCTCTACCCCCTGGTGGCCGCCAGTGGGGATGAAATCCTGCGGGCCCGCTTTCTGGGCAGCACCGACCGGTTCCTGGTGCAGGCCCGGAGCGAGGTGATCACCGAACCCGCGCCGTCGCTGGAGATGTGCCTGGAGGTGACCCCCCCCCTGCTGCCCTATCCGGTGGGCAAGCTCAACGGCGATCTGATGGGGGCCCTGGAGGGTTGGCTTCCCAATGGCCAGCACGATCCCGCCGCGGTCGACCTGGCCCAGGAAGCCCTGACGGGCTGCGATCAGCTGGCGGTGCCCTTTCTCAACCAACTGATAGCCATCATTCAAGACCGGGTGAAATACACCCAGCGCCACCATGGCCCCGCCTGGCCCGCAGGCCGCACCCTGAAGGAACGGGTGGGCTCCTGCCGGGATCTGGCAATGCTGATGATCGAATGCTGCCGCTGTGTGGGCCTGCCCTCCCGATTTGTGAGCGGCTACCACCTGGTGGAGCCCAAGCCGAACGACTACGACCTCCATGCCTGGGCGGAGGTGTATCTGCCCGGTGCCGGCTGGAGGGGCTACGACCCCAGTGGCAAGGGACTGATCGACGACCGCTACATCGTGCTGGCCACCTCCTCAAAGGCCAATCTCACCGCCGCCGTGTCGGGGAGTTTTTCGGGAAGCAACCCGGTGGAAAGCGACCTCAGGTGGAGCATTGAGGCCCGGGTGCTGGAGCCGGAGCCAGCCGGAACCCAGAATGAAGAAATGGCCACCAGCTTCCAAGCTGGTAGCCAATGCTTCAGCGATGCTCCCCATGCCGCGCCATGACGGATACAACTTCGATCGCGTAGGCCATGGTGTCCACCCCCTCTCCTCCCCCAATGGCCCCCGCGGCGAACCCCCTGGCGCAGGACATGCGCCGCCATCTCTTCCTGAGCCAGGCCAAGTCCCCCACCCTGGCCACGGTGCACGACCACTATCTCTGCCTAGCCCTGGCCGTGCGCGACCGGCTCCTGGCCAGCTGGGTGGATACGGCCGAGACCTACACCAACCAGCATGTCCGCACCGCCATCTATCTCTCGGCGGAATACCTGCTGGGGCCCCACCTGGAAAACAACCTGGTGAATCTGGGCCTGCGCAGGGAAGCGGAGGCCGCCTGCGAGGAACTGGGCTTGTCGCTGGATCAGCTGATCGCCGAGGAACCGGAACCGGGCCTGGGCAACGGCGGCCTGGGACGGCTGGCCGCCTGCTTCCAGGAATCGATGGCCACCCTGGAACTGCCGGCGATCGGCTATGGCATCCGCTATGAATTCGGCATCTTCCGCCAGCAGATCGGCCCTAGTGGCCAGGTGGAAAGCACCGACCCCTGGCTGGCCCGAGGAAACCCCTGGGAGCTGATCCGGCCGGAGTGGAGCTACCCGGTGATCATCGGCGGGCAGACGGTGATCGGCGTCGCCTACGACACCCCAATCCTGGGTTATGGGGTGCGCACGGCCAACACCCTGCGGCTGTGGTCGGCCCATGCCCCAGAAGACTTTGACTTCGCCTCCTTCAATGCGGGCGACTACACCCGGGCCGTGCTGCACAAGGTGCAATCGGAAACCCTCTCCAAGGTGCTCTATCCCAACGACGAGATGGAGCAGGGCAAGCGGTTGCGGCTGAGCCAGCAGATCTTCTTTGTGTCCTGCTCCCTGCAGGACATGTTCCGCATCCTCAAGGGTCAGGGGATTGACGTGCGCGACTTCCACAAGAAGTACGCCGTCCAGCTCAACGACACCCACCCGGCCATCGCCGTCGCCGAGCTGATGCGGTTGTTGATCGATGAACACGGGGTCGACTGGGACACGGCCTGGAGCATCACCACCGCCAGCATCAGCTACACCAACCACACCCTCCTCCCCGAAGCCCTCGAATGCTGGGGCCTCGAGCTGTTCCAGCAGTTGCTGCCCCGGCAGCTGGACATCATCTTCGAAATCAACGCCCGCTTCCTGCGCATGGTGCGCCTGCGCTACCCCGGCAAGCCGGAGATGCTCGAGAAGCTCTCCCTCATCCAGGAAGGAGGCACGCGCAAAGTGCGCATGGCCCATCTGGCGGTGGTGGGAAGCCACCAGGTGAATGGGGTGGCGGAGCTGCACAGCCATCTCCTGAAGCAAAACCTCTTCCACGACTTCGCCCAGATCTGGCCCGAGCGCTTCACCAACATCACCAATGGGGTCACGCCGCGCCGCTGGGTGGCGGTGTCCAACCCCCATCTGGCCACCCTGCTGGACGACAGCATCGGGCAGGGCTGGAAGAGCGATCTCGATCAGCTCTCCCGCATTGAGCCGATGGTGCAGGATCCGGCCTTCCTGGAGCGCTGGCGCATGGTGCGGGAGCATGCCAAGGAACGCCTGGCCCAGACCATCCGCCAACAGACGGGCGTGCTGGTGGATCCCGCCAGTCTTTTCGATGTGCAGGTGAAGCGCATCCATGAATACAAGCGGCAACACCTGGCGGCCCTGCAGCTGGTGGAGCGCTACCTGCGCATCCGGGCCGGGGAAGACCTCCCTCCCCGCACGGTGATCTTCGGCGGCAAGGCCGCGCCGGGCTACGCCATGGCCAAGCTGATCATCCGCCTCATCGTGGGCATCGCCGACATCGTGAACATCGATCCGGCCATGGATGGGCGCCTGCGGGTGGTGTTCCTGCCCAACTTCAGCGTGAGCCTGGGCCATCGGATCTATCCGGCGGTGGACCTCTCCGAACAGATCTCCACCGCAGGAATGGAAGCCTCCGGCACGGGCAACATGAAGATGGCCCTCAATGGCGCCCTCACCATCGGCACCCTGGATGGAGCCAACATCGAGATCCGCGAGCGGGTGGGCGGCGACAACTTCTTCCTCTTCGGCCACACCGCTGAACAGCTGGCTGCCATCAACCGCAACGGCTACCACCCCATGCCCTGGCTGGAGAACGAGCCTCTCACCAAGGAAGCGATCGATCTGATCGGATCGGGCCATTTCAGCGAGGGCGACCGGGAGCTGTTCCACCCCCTGCTCTCCAACCTCTGCAGCAGTGATCCCTTCCGCGTGATGGCCGATGTCGGCGACTACCGCCGCGCCCAGAACGACGTGGATGCGGCCTGGCTCGATCGGAACCGGTGGATGCAGATGTCGGCCCTGAACACGGCTCGCTGCGGCTTCTTCTCGTCGGATCGCTCCATCCGGGAATACGCCGAGCGCATCTGGAAGGTGCAACCGGTGCCCGTGGCCACCACCCGCCGTGAGGCCCACCTTGCGGACTAGGTCAGGCAGGCCCCCCGTGCTGGTGGATGATCCAGGGAGTCCCAGGCTCCGCCCATGACTCCCTGGATGGACACCCTGGCCCAACGGGTCCAGGAGCGCCTGCTCGAGGCAGGAATTCAGCTCACCGTTGGGGGAGAGCCCACGCTCGTGCCCCTGGAGCCGGAGGGGGCGGAGTGGACGATCGCAGCGGATGGGCCCACCAAGCTCCCCCTGGCCCGCCGGCTGGCCCAGGTGTTTCAGCGGGACGTCTGGCCGGGCGGCACCCTGCTCTACTGCCCAGGCAAGCTCTACGCCGGTGAGGTGAATCCCCGCTGGGCCCT
>JBEIGX010000038.1:0-15344 GCA_040381675.1 Aphanothece sp. | reverse complement strand
GGAGCGGAGATCACCTTGGAGATGGATCCGGCCACTTTTGATGAGGCCCGTCTGCAGGCGGTGCTGGCCGCGGGCATCAATCGGGTGAGCCTGGGGGGGCAAAGTTTTGATGATGCCGTGCTGCAGGGATTGGGGCGCCACCATCGCCGGGCCCACCTGGTGGAGGCGGCGACCTGGCTGCAGCGGGCCCGCCACCAGCGACTCCTGCACAGCTGGAGCCTGGATCTCATTCAGGGACTGCCTTCCCTGCCCGGCGGACCGGCCGTGCACTCCCCCCTGGAGGCCACCGCCCACTGGCGGCACCAATTGGACCAGGCCCTGACGCTGGCCCCCCCCCATCTGTCGATCTACGACCTGAGCATCGAACCGGGCACCGTCTTCGCCAGACGGCTGCAGCAGGGGCAGCTCGACCTACCGGAGGACGACCTGGCCGCCGATCTGATGGAGCTCACCGCCGATCGTTTGGGTTGTGCCGGCTATGGCCGCTACGAGATTTCCAACTATGCGTTGCCGGGCCACACGAGCCGCCACAACCGGGTGTATTGGAGTGGGGCCCGCTGGTGGGGCTTCGGCATGGGGGCGACGGAAGCCCCCTTCGGCCGGCGGGTGGCCAAGCCGCGCACCCGGGCCGGCTACGGGCTGTGGTTGGAAGAACGGATCCCCTTCGCCAGCGAGCCGGCCAGCTCCTTCCCCCTGGATGAACGGGTGATTGTGGGGTTGCGGCGGCGGGAGGGGGTCAACATGGTGGAGCTGCTGGCGGACGAGGGCTTGGGGGCTGCCGCCCTGGGTGGACTGCAGACCCATCTCACCCCCTGGGTGGAGAGCGGCCGGCTGCGCATCGAAGGGCCTCGCTGGCGGCTCTCCGATCCGGAGGGGCTGGCCGTCAGCAACTCGGTGCTGCGGGACTTTCTGGGGTGGTGGATGGAGCAACCGGCTGGTCAGGGGTGCCCTGTTGACGGATCCATCCCCGCAGGGCCTCCACAGCCAACCCCCGACCGTCCAGCAAGGGGGGAGAAAACGGCGGTTGACGATCCGTGAATCCCAGCAGGTCGGCGGTCACCCGCACCTGACCATCACAGCGCGCGCCGGCTCCGATGCCGATCACGGGAATGGTGAGCCGCCCGCAGAGCTCCGTGGCCAGGCTGTCGGGAATGTGTTCCACCACCAGGGCGAAACACCCCCGGGCCTCCAGGGCCAGGGCCTGCTGCTGCAGACGCTCCTGGGAGCGGGGATCGGTGGCCTGGCGCCGCAGGCCCAGGCGGTGGACCGATTGGGGGGTGAGGCCCAGATGGCCCATCACCGGGATCCCCATCCGCACCATGCGATCGGCGGCCTCCAGGATTTCCGGCTCCGCCCCCTCCATCTTCACGGCGGCCGCCGGGCTCTCCTTCAGCACCCGTCCCGCGGCGGCCACGGCCTCATCCAGGCCGCATTGATAGCTGAGGAAGGGCAGATCGCAGATCAACAGCGGAGCTTCCCCACCCACCCGGCGCAGGCCTCGACCCACGGCCCGGCAGTGATGGAGCATCTCGTCCAGCGTCACCGGCAGGGTGGTGGGATGGCCCAGGGCCGTCATGGCCAGGGAATCGCCCACCAAAACGGCATCCGCCCCCGCTTCGCTCACCATGGCTGCCGAGAGGGCATCCCAGGCCGTGAGGATGGTGATGGGCAACCCCGCCTGTTTACGGAGCAGAAGATCGCCGGGGCGTTGGGGCAAGGGGAACGGAAAGGAGAAACCCAAGCCTATGGGGGCACGGGGTAAGATGTCTTTGGCCCGGATCTACGCGGCCAAGACGCCCAAACCTGGTCAGGACCGGAAGGTAGCAGCCATACGGGATGCTCTTGGCAGGCGTGGTCTCCGGGTCACCCCATTTGCGAGCGTCGACGTACCAGCGCTACTGGTAGGCGTCACCCCTCACCATCCAGCCGACCCTGTCTGTTCACGAGGAAGGGGGGAATCTTGGCACCGCGCTCCGGTGTGCTGGGGTCGTCGAGGGATGCGGTGAAGGCGGAGGCCGGCCGCTCCGGGCGGTAGGCGCCACCACTTTCAAAACCCGTGGCAATGACGGTCACGTGGATTTCGCCTTCCAGCTGCTCATCCACCACGGCTCCCACAATGATGTTGGCGTCTGGATCCACCACGTCGTAAATCACCTCTGAAGCGGTGGTCATGTCTTCCAGGGTCATGTCCCTGCCGCCGGAGATGTTGATGATGCAGCCCTTGGCGCCGTCGATGCGGGCCGATTCCAGGAGCGGGCTGCTCATGGCGGCCTGGGCCGCTTCACTGGCGCGGGAGCGCCCCGAACCGACGCCAATGCCCAGCAGGGCCGTGCCCGCGTCCGACATGACCGATCGCACATCGGCGAAGTCCACATTCACCAGGCCAGCCCGGGTGATGATTTCCGTAATGCCCTTCACCGCCATGCGAAGCACGTCGTCCGCCGCGCGGAAGGCCTCCTGAAGAGGCGCCCCGGCGATGGCATCTCGCAGCCGGTCGTTGGGAATCACAATCAAGGTGTCCACGTGCTCCGCCAGCAGGGCGATGCCCTGCTCCGCCTGGCGCTGGCGCTTTCGACCCTCAAAACCAAAGGGTTTGGTGACGATGCCCACGGTGAGTGCGCCGCAATCCTTGGCCACCTCCGCCAGGATCGGTGCCGCTCCGGTGCCGGTGCCTCCGCCCATCCCCGCAGCGATGAACACCATGTCGGCCCCTTCCACCGACCGTTGGAGTTCAGCGCGGGATTCTTCGGCCGCCTTCTGCCCGATCAGGGGGTTGCCCCCTGCTCCCAGACCACTGGTGAGGGCCTGACCCAGCTGAATCCGTTGGGGCGCTGCCGACTGAATCAGGGCCTGGGCATCCGTGTTCAGCACCCAGAACCCAATGCCCTGCATCTCCGCTGCGATCATCCGGTTCACCGCGTTGCTACCACCCCCACCGACGCCGATCACCTCGATGCGCGCTGTCTGGCTTGGAATAATCCCGTTGGCGGAGGGAGTGTTCTGGCTCATCTGGAAGGGCGATTGCGGTGACGGTGAACGGTGCTCGCGAAGCAAGGACCCACCTGAGGAGGCCATCATCGCTGGCGGCGACGAGGGAGCCGATACCTCGGAAGGAGTGGTGCCATTGCTGAGTGGGTGCATTATCTCTGTAGGTGAGGATTCCCGTCTGTTACGGGATGAATACCTTCTCCCGAAACGGGGTGGGAGGCAATTCCTTGTGTGGATTGGCTGGCAGATCCCTAGGGGGTGGGCCTGCGGCTGCCTGGACGACGGTTGGAGGGGTCTGGGGCGGAAGTTGAAGACGGTGAGGAAAGGTTAAGTTCCGGCTGCTCCGGATCGGTGAGATCAATGCTTGTCGGCCGCTTCCCGGCCAGGCGGGCCGGCAGGGTGCGGTTGAGGTGAATCAACACCTGCAGGCGCCGCCCAAGCTTGGAATCCGCTGGCCCCAGGCGAAGGGGGCCCAGGTCGCGGGTGGTGATCCACAGGGATCCATCCGGTTCAAACCGGATTTCCTTCAACCCCGGCCCAATCTGCTCCCGTACCTCGAGCACCTTGGCCAGCACGGGCAGGTGGCGCTCATTCCAGCCCAGAACGCGAATGGAGGCCTCCCCCCCCAGACGCATGCGGGTGCGGGGATCGGCATGGATCCATCGCCCGGTCCGATCCACAAAGCCCATCTCTGGACCCTTCGGTGTGCGGCGTTGGGCGCGGGCGATCGCCTCCCGATCCACCAGCTCCACCCGCAGCCGGGGGGGAAGCATCAGGCGGGTCACCCGTACCTGCTCCACCGGGAGGGTATTGGCCAGGTTGTTCCTCAGCAAGCGGGGCTGGAGGGTGAGCAGGGGCAGGGGAAACTTCAGTTTCGCGGCTTCAATCACCTGCTCCCGGCTCACCACCCGGCTGCCACTCACTTCCACCTGGTTGGGGCCCTGGAGGATCCACCCCTCGCGCAGCAGGACGAATCCCAGGCCCGTGGTGAGGGCGGCATACACCAGCACACGCCAGCCATCCCGCAGCCTCTCCATCTGCCGCTGGCGGCGCAATTCACGGCGGCGATCCATCCCGGGAAGCGTGGAGGGTCTGGGTGAAGGGGACGAACGTCGCTTCACAGTTCACACCGGGAGCGGGCCATCAGTTCATCCATCCAGCGGCGGGCCCGTTCGGCTTCGCTGAAGGGAAGATCCTTTTGCTGGCCACCGCCCACCAGGCGCAGCCTGCAGGCTCCCTGGCTCTCGTCGGTGAGGGGCGCTTCGCCGGAACGGAGCGACATCAGCTCGGTGAGTTCGAGCTGTTTGATCTCGAAGGAACCCAGTTCACGAAAGGCGCCCGCCTCAAAGGTGGCCCAGCTCAGCACGCCATTCACCAACCGGGCCGCACCGGCCGCATCCAGCTTGGCCAGCTCGGCCCCGGCGGCCCACTCGCGAAACAGCCGTTGCCGTCTGCGCTCCAGCCATCCCAGGCCCGTGAGCAGCACGAACACAAGCAACAGGGGTAACCAGAGGAGTCCTTGACCCATGGGGTTATCGGTCGATCGGCGGAAACTTCCCGGATTCTCTCGCGTCCTGCAGCAAACGGTGAAGGAGCTCGTTCAGGGGGCGGCCCGTGGCCGCCCAGAGCATGGGATACATGCTCTGGCTGGTGAACCCGGGCAGGGTATTGATTTCGTTGAGCCAGAGGGCATCCTCGGATTCGCTGTAGAAGAAATCCACCCGCGAGAGGCCTGAAGCTCCCACCGCCTGGCAGGCCTCAACCGCCATGGCGCGGGCCCTGCCCTGCACCTCGTCGGCCACGGGAGCCGGAATCAGGGTGTGGCTGCGCCCTTCGCTGTATTTGGCTTCGTAGTCGTACCAGTCGGCATCGAAGCGGATCTCCCCCAGCACGGAGGCCTCCAGCCCATCGGGGGGGCCCAGGACGGCACATTCCAACTCCCTGGCCGCCACTCCCTTCTCCACCACCAAGCGGGGATCCAGAGCCGCGGCGCTCTCGAGTCCCGCCCAGAGGGAGGCGCGGTCGGTGGCCTTGCTGATCCCCACGGAGGAGCCCAGATTGGCCGGTTTGACGAAGCAGGGGTAGCCCAGGGTGGCTTCGATGCGCTCCAGTAGGGCTTCAGGGAGCTCGGCGCCGGCGGGGGGCTGGAGATCGCTGCGCGACAGGCAGAGGTAGGGCACCTGGGGGAGGCCAGCGGCCGCAAAGGCGGCCTTCATGGCCTGTTTGTCCATCCCCATGGCCGAACCCAGCACCCCCGACCCCACGAAGGGAACCTGCATCAGGGTGAATAAGCCCTGGATGGTGCCATCCTCCCCATTGGGTCCATGGAGCACCGGGAACCACACCTCCACCTCCAGGGCCCCCTCCGGGAACCCCTGGAAGCCCGGGCGTTGCCCATGCTCCTCGGGCGGTGGGCTGCCCTGGGCGAGCACGGTCTCCGCCACGGCCGGGGGGCACCAGCGGCCGGAGCGATTGATGTAGAAGCAGCGCACGTCATAGCGCTCCCCATTGGCGCCGCTGCGCAGGCCGCCAAGCACGGTGGTCGCAGAGCGGATGGACACGTCGTGTTCGCCTGAGGCTCCTCCAAACACCAGGCCGACTCGGGTGGGAGGGGGCGCGTCGGGCATGGGAGCGGGCGAATGGCAGACGCCAAACGGTATCAGTGCCGGGACGGGGCACCAAGGGTGGCCTCAGCGGTGGATCAGTCCCACGCCCCCCAGTAGCCCCGCCACGGCCATCATCCAAAGGGGCGACAGGCGGGTGGTGAGCACCAGGGCGCAGACCAGCAGGGACACCACGATGCCGGTGGGATTGGTGTCGGAGAGGCGGAGGATCTTCACCCCCACTGCAAACAGCACCCCCAGGGTGATGGGCCCCATGGCGCGCTCAAAGGCCAGCCGCCAGGGGGAGTGGCGGAAGCGGCTCCAGGCCAGGCAGACCACCACCACCAGCAGGGTGGAGGGCAGGAGGATGGCTCCCTCGGCCGCCACGCCCGTGAGCACGGCCCAGAAGGGGCCCTCCCGCCAGGCCGCCCCCATCCCCAGAAGGCCCACCAGCATGGAACTGGGCCCCGGGGCCGCCTCCGCCAGGGCATAGAGATCGTTGAACTGGGCGGTGGTGAGCCAGCAGAACTGCTCCACGCTCAGGTGGTGATATTCCGTGAGCAAGGTGTTGCCCCCGCCGATGGAAAAGAGCGACAGCCCCAGGAAGGTGCCCATCACCTTCAGCAGTTGGCCCAGATCCGTGAGCCGGGTCGGCTCGCATGAACCGGCGGCCGTGGAGGCAGCGGTGAGCAGGGCCCACCCCCAGGGGGCCATCACGGCTGGGTCTCCTCGCCCTTGCGGGGCCAATACCAGGCCATGGCAAGGGGGGACACCACCAGGAGCAAGGGCACCAGCCGCACTTGGAACACCTGCATGGCCACGAACACGGCCGCGGCCAGGCCCAGGGCAACGGGGTCGCCCCGATAGGTGGGCAGGATCTTGAACCCCATCGAGAGGGCCAGGCCAGCGGCCACCGCCACCATGCCGGCCAGCACCCGATCCACCAGGGGCAAGCCATTCAGGTGGAAATAGAGCAGCCCCACCCCCATCAACAGGCTGAAGGGCACCAGGAGCATGCCCGCCAGGGCGGTGAGGGCGCCCCGCAGCCCCCCGAAGGTGGCGCCCACATACACCGCCAGATTGATCTGGTTGGGGCCGGGGAGCAGGCGGGCCACGGTGAGGCCGGTGAGAAAGGCATCGTTGCTCATCCAGCGGCGCTGCTCCACGATGATCCGCTGACTCCACACCGAGAGGCCCCCACCAAAGGAGGAGAGGGCCACCTGCAACAAGCCGGTGAACAATTCGCGCGGGGTGGGAGCTGGGGCGAGGGGCTCAGTCATGCACGAAGTGGGGATCCGGCGGCAGCTCGCCCTCCTCGTGGAGGGAGGGATCGAGGGGATCGGGGGCGGCATATTTGGCAGCCGCTTTCCAATCCGCTTCGAAGGTGGCCTTCAACCGATCCACCACCTCGGGGGCATCGCTCTCGATGCCCAGCTCGCGGCGCAGATCAAAGGCGCTGCGATCGATGTTCATCGAGCCGGTCTGGGCATAGATCCCATCGATGAGGATCAGCTTGGCGTGCAACTTGAGGTGCTTCTGGCGCCGCACCTTCACCCCGAACCGTTGCATCACCCGCAGGGAGGCGAAGGTGTCGTAGATGTCCCAGTCGCTGATGCCGTGCTTGCCGCCGCAGAGCACCCGCACCTTCACCCCCCGTTCCCGAGCCGAGATGATGCGCTCGAGGATCACCGCATCCACAAATTTGGGATGCTGAATCCAGAGGGTGCTCTGGGCCCCATCGATCAGGCGGGCCATCTGGCCCCGGCTGTGGGCACTGCTCCACACCAGCCCCACGTGGAGTTCGGGGACAAAAAACGTGCGTTGCCAATCCGCCTCGAAGCCAGCCGCCACCTGGGCCACCACGGCCGGATTACGGCTGACCACGCCGTAATCGCGCGTTTCGGTGAAGTACTTATCCGAGAGATTGAAGGTGGAAATCAGGGCGGCTTCCTGATCCACCAGCATGGATTTCTCGTGGGTGACCGGGAAGGCCTCACTGGTCCAGGCGGTGCTGATGCCCCAACTCTGCAGACGGGCGAAGGGTTCATCGTTCCAGCGATCCCCGCCGGACGTGTGGGGGTTGAGCATCACCCGCACCTCCACCCCCCGCTCCCTGGCCCGCCGCAGGGCGTCCATCACCGTCTCCGACTGCAGCTTGAATTGCTTGAGCAGCAGCTGGGTGCGGGCCTGGTCGATCAGGGCCACCACGGCCTGGGCCCCATCGTCCGGCATCACCAGGAGCTCCTGGTGCTGATGGAGCAGCGCTGGCATGAAATTGATGGTGATACGGGAAAACTCTAGGTGGCCTGGGCGGTTGCGGGTTCCCCACCAAGGGAAAAGGCACGCACCGTGCCGATCCGCACCTGCACCAGATCACCAGGGCGGTGGCTGCCGCCCTGGCCATCGCTGGCGGGGAAGAAGGTGAGCCGGTTGGTGCGGGTGCGCCCCATCACCTGGCTCGGATCCTTCGGATTGGTGCCCTCCACCAGGATCTCCTCGATCCGGCCGCCGTAGCGGGCGCTGCGCTCTTTGGCCTTGCCCTCCACCAGGCCATTGAGCTCCCGCAGCCTCTCCACCTTCACCGCTTCCGGTAGTTGGTCGGGCCAGTCGGCGGCGGGGGTGTTGGGGCGGGGGGAATAGGCCGCCGTGTTCACCTGGTCGAAGCCGATTTCCTCCACCAGATCCAGGGTGCGGTGAAACTGGGCGTCCGTTTCCCCGGGGAAGGCCACGATCACATCGGCGCTGATGGCCGCATCGGGCATGCGGGAGCGGATGCGTTCGATGATTCGGCGATAGCGATCCACGGTGTAGCCCCGGGCCATGGCCTTGAGCACGGCGTCATCCCCGCTCTGAAAGGGGATGTGGAAGTGCTCGCACACCTTGGGCAGCTCGGCGCAGGCGTCGATCAGGCGCTCGGTGAAGTAGCGGGGATGGCTGGTGGCGAAGCGAATCCGCTCGATGCCATCCACATCGTGCACCTGCTCCAGCAGATCGGTGAGGGTGTGCTGGCGGCGGCCTTCGGGGGTGATGCCCGGCAGATCCCGTCCGTAGGCGTCGATGTTCTGGCCCAGCAGGGTGATCTCCTTAAAGCCCCGGGCGGCCAGCCCCTCCATCTCCAGCTTGATCGCCTCCGGCAGGCGGGATTGCTCCTTGCCCCGCACTGAGGGCACCACGCAATAGGTGCAGCGCTCGTTGCAGCCATAGATCACATTCACCCAGCCACAGATCGTGCTGTCGCGCCGGGCCGTGGTGATGTCTTCGAGAATGTGGTGCTCATCGGTGGCCACCACCTGCTGCCCCTGCTGCACCTGGGTGAGCAACACCTCCAGGCGGTTGGCGTGCTGGGGGCCCATCACCAGATCCAGCTCGGGCACGCGCCGCAGCAGGGCCTCCCCCTCTTGTTGGGCTACACAACCGGCCACCACCAGGGTGAGATGGGGATGGGTGCGCTTGCGCTGGACCTGGCGGCCCAGGTAGCTGTACACCTTCTGTTCGGCGTTGTCGCGGATCGTGCAGGTGTTGTAGAGCACCAGATCCGCTTCCAGTTCAGCCTGGGCTTCCCGGTAGCCCATGGCCTCCAGGATGCCGGCCATGCGCTCGGAATCGGCCTTGTTCATCTGGCAGCCAAAGGTGGTGATCCAGTAGCTGCCCTGCCCGGGGGCAGGCCCGGCGGCAGGGGGATGGGGAAGAGTGGCCGTCATGACCACCAGTTTCCCCCATGGCAGAGGCCACGGCCTTCAAAGGTGCTCCACCAGGGTGAGCTGTTGGGCACAGAGGGTGAGTTTCGCGCCGAGATCCATCGCCAGCATGCGCAGCAATCCCAGAGCCGCAGCAGGGTTGGTGTGCTCCAACCGATCCAGATCCGCCCGATCCAGGCACCAGCAGGCTCCATCCATTTCCGCCACCACATTCGCCTGGCGTGGGGTCTGGGAGAGGAAGGCCGCATCCCCGAACACCATGCCTGCCGTGAAGGTGGCCATCCTGGCCAAGGGGCCCTGATGGCGGCTGGGGAAGGACACCGAGAAGCGGCCAGCGGCCGCGATGAAGAGGCACTCCCCCCCCTCACCCCCGCCGATCACCCGTTGACCAGCCTCGTAGGGCCTGAGCACCAGCAGGGCCATCAGCGCCTCCCGCGGTTCTGGCGCCATCCAGGGGAACAGGGCCCGGGGATCGAAGGGCTCGGAGGCGGTGGTGGACCCCGGGCTGCTCTCCCCCTCGCCGCGCGCGGCCAGCAGGCGATTTTCCGCCGCCTCCAGGGCCAGATCGAGGCTTTCAAACATTTCCCCCTGTCCCAACGGCAGACCTGGCAGCCCTAGATGGGCGGCGCGGCACAGCAGCAGGCTCACATCGGCCGCGGCCAGGCATTCCACTTCACGAGCCAGCACTCCTGCGGCCGCGGGGAGCAGCTCGTTCACCTGGCCCAGATCCAACACCCACACGCTGGTGTCGGCCGTGGACGCTTCCATGGTGGAGAGCACCACCTCCATGGCCGCGAAATCGAGGACGCCCTGGGCATGGAGGATCGCGAGGCGCGACCGCAGGGGGTCCAGCCGACGGGCTTCCGCTTCGCCGCGCCAGCAGCGCGACCGCCTCTCCGTGCCCCGATAGCAGTTGCGCACGGGAGATTGGTGGAGGGGGCTGCGGTTGAACAGGTGCAGTTCAAACCGTTTGGAGAGCCGGCGACAGACTTCAATCCCCCGCACGCTGTTGCCGAGCGCATCCAGCCGCGGCGAGTAGACCGCCAGGCCCAGGCGGCCGGGCACCACCGCCAGCACGCCCCCGGCCACGCCACTCTTGGCCGGCAGGCCCACGTCGTAGAGCCACTGACCGGCGAAGTCGTACATGCCGCAGCTGCCCATCACCGCCAGGAGGCTTGTGGTGGTGCTGGGTTTCAGGGGTTGAGCCCCGGTGAGGGGATGGCGTCCCTGGCAGGCCAGGGTGGCCGCCATGACGGCCAGATCCCGGCAGGTCACCGCGATCGCGCACTGCCGGAAATACAGGTCCAGTCCCTCCTCGGGGGGGTGCTCGATCACCGCGGCATTGCGCAGGAGGTGGCTGATGGCCCGGTTGCGATGGCCCGTGTCCCGTTCGGAGCGATACACCGCCCCATCCACCGTCAGGGGCCGGCCGGCCAGGGCGGAGAAGAAGGCCAGAGTGCGCTCTTCCGCGCCCTGGGGGTCGTGATGCCACACCTGGGCCGTGGTGGCGATGGCCCCAGCGTTGATCATGGGATTGCGGGGGATGCCCGACTGGGGATCCAGGCTGATGGCGTTGAACGCGTCGCCCGAGGGCTCCACCCCCACCTTGGTGTGCATCACCTTCTGGGACACCGTCTCCAGGGCCAGGCCATACATGAAGGGCTTGGAGATGGATTGAATCGTGAACGGTGTGTCGGCGTCGCCCATGGCATAGATGCGGCCATCCACGGTGGTCAACACGATGCCGAAGTCGTTCGGATTCGCCTTGGCCAGCTCCGGGATATAGGTCGCCACCTCCCCTTCCCGACAGTCCTGCAGCTCGTGAAACAGGGTTGCGATCGCCTCCTGAATCACGGAGGAGTGCGTGGATGGAGGGGCCATCGGTCCCAAGGGCAGGAGATGGCCATCCTCGTCCCGTCAGATGTCAGCGTGGAGGTCATCTCCTGCAGGGATGGCCCGCCCATGCGCTGCCGCCTCCAACGCTTTGCTCTCACCAAGGTCGTGCCGCTCACCATCAGTCGGGGCACCACGGCGGCGGTGGAGCATCTCCTCTTCACGATCCACCACGACGGCCTCACGGGGATGGGGGAAGCCGGTGGCTTCGACACGGGGCACCGCCGCTACGACACCGAGGCGATCGCGGCCGAACTGGAGGCCCTGATCCCCGCCCTGGAGGGGCGCGATCCCCAGCCCCGACAGGCCCTGGAGGCCCTGCTCGCCCCCCTCTCGCCCCCGGCCCGCTGTGCGGTGGATCTGGCCCTCCTGGATTGGTGGGGCCAGCGGCACGGCACCGGGGTGGGGGCCCTCTGGGGATTGGATCCTGCCGTCGCCACCGCCACCAGCGTCACCCTGGGTTTGGCAGCGGTGCCGGCCGTGGTGGAGCGCCTCCAGCGCTGGTGGCAGGACCTGCCGGCCAGCCGGGTGAAGCTCAAGCTGGGCAGTCCGGAGGGCCTGGAGCACGATCGCGCCCTGGTGCAGGCGGTGAACACGGCCCTGGAGGCCCATCAGCAGGCCACGGGGGTGGCCGCCGAGCTGCAGGTGGATGCCAACGGCGGCTGGACCCTGGAGCAGGCCCGCCAGATGGTGGGCTGGCTGGCGGAGGCTCAGGTGGTGCTGGTGGAGCAACCCGTGCCCCCCCTCCTCGACCCGGAGGACGACGCGGCGGCCTTTGCCGCCCTCGAGCTGGATTGCCCCATCCCCCTGGTGGCCGATGAGAGTTGCTGGAATCTGGCGGACGTTTTGCGCCTGGCCCCTTACGTGGATGGGGTGAACATCAAGTTGCTCAAGAGTGGAGGCCTCTCCGAGGCCCTGCTGATGGCCCAGGTGGCCCGCAGCCTGGAGCTGGAGGTGATGGTGGGTTGCTACTCCGACAGCCGCCTGCTCAATGGGGCCGCGGCCCAGCTGCTGCCGCTGGTGCGCTGGCCCGATCTCGACAGCCATCTCAATCTGCTCGACGATCCCTTCAGCGGCCCCCGGCTGGAGGCGGATCGGGTGTTGCCGGGCCCGGGGCCGGGCCTGGGGGTGGTGCTGCGGCAGGATGGATCTCTGGCACCCTCCCATGCTCCGTGCTGATGCCCCGGTGGTGTTGCTGCAACACCACGGCCTCGACAACCTGAGCGGTAAGACCGGCCTGGCCATGCTCCGCTATCGCCAAGGTCCGATCCTGGCGGTGGTCGATCCGGCGTATGGGGGCGCCGATCTTCAGGCCCTCACGGGGATTCCCCGGCCGGTGCCCGTGGTGGCCAGCTTCCAGGAGGCCTTGCCCCTGCTGCCGGCTCCCCAGGACACCGTGGCGGTGGTGGGGCTGGCCCCCGCTGGGGGGCTCCTCCCTGCGGCGATGCGCGCCGATCTTCTGGCAGCCCTGGAGGCCGGTCTGTCGGTGGCCAGTGGGCTGCACACCCGGTTGGGCGAGGACGGGGAGCTGGCGGCCCGGGTGCAGCCCGGCGCCTGGATCTGGGATCTGCGGCAGGAGCCGACCCGCCTGGCGGTGGCCTCCGCCCAGGCGGCCCAGCTGCCCTGCCGGCGCCTGCTGGCCGTCGGCACGGACATGTCGGTGGGCAAGATGAGCGCCTGCCTGGAGCTGCAGGCCGCCGCCCGCCGGCGGGGCCTGGACGCCCGTTTTGTCGGCACCGGTCAGGCCGGCATTCTGATCAGCGGGGGGGGCGTGGCCCTGGATGCGGTGCGGGTCGATTACGCGGCCGGGGCGGTGGAGCAGGCCGTACTGGAGGCCGCGGCTGGGGCTACCTCCGAAACCCTCGTGCTGGTGGAGGGGCAGGGTTCCCTCTGCCATCCGGGTTCCACCGCCACCCTCCCCCTGATCCGGGGCAGCCAACCCACCCAGCTGCTGCTGGTGCACCGGGCCGGCCAGGCCGCTGTGCGCAATGCCCCCCACGTTCCCCTGCCGCCCCTCCCGGAGGTGATTGCCGTGGTGGAGGGGTTGGCCGCTCTTGCCCGCCCCGACCGCACTACGGCGGGCCCCCGGGTGGGGGCCATCGCCCTCAATACGGCCCACCTGCCGGAGGAGGAGGTGGTGGGGGCGGTGGAGGCCGTGGCCGCCCTGACGGGACTGCCCTGCGTCGATCCGGTGCGGCACGGAGGTGAGGGGCTGCTGGAGGCGCTCCTGGGGGCAGACTTCAGCGGTTGAGCCGGAGGGCACCGGCAGCCTCCTCCCGGCGCGCTATCAAACCCGCAGCTGGAGGGCGTGCTTCACAGCCGAAGTTTTCGGGCGCGGCTTCAAAGCGGAAGAAGCCTGAGCGTTTCGGCGCCGGGGCCGACACACCTGGCCTCTCCCCAGGGGAGGGATGGGAGGAAAAAAGGGCGAGCGAGGGGACTCGAACCCCCGAATAGCGGCGCCACAAGCCGCTGCCTTAACCACTTGGCGACGCCCGCCGTGGTGAGACGAACTTACCACTTGACGCCCAGACCACCAAGGGGACGCGGTGCCGGGAAATCTCTGCCAACGTGAAGATGCTTTGGAGTTCTTACCGGTGAAACCGGTCTCCCCATGTCTGCCGCTCGCTTTGATGGGCGCCGGTCTGACGGTGGGTCTGGTGAGCACCAATCCCGGTCCGGCGGCCTTTGCCGACTTCGGCGGCAACCAGCTCATCAGCCTCCTCACCAAGGAGCTCTGCCAGAACGATGGTCTGAGCGGGATGCTGGGGGGGCTGCTCATCCGCCACTGCCCCCAGCTGGTGCGCTCCCAGAAACCCATCCTCGGCAAGCTGGTGCAGGCCAACACCCGCCGTCGCAACCTGGGGCTCTTCAGCGTGTATCGCACGGAACTGGATCTGGCGGCCCTACTGCCCGGGCTGCGCCAGGTCCCCAACCTGCGCCTCCCCCGCTACGAGGCCACCACCTTGGCGGGGGCCGGTCAATTCCTCCTGCTGCAGGCCCATGAGCCCCGGGATTCCAGGGAAGGCCGTTGAACCATCTCCCCCCCCTGGCCATCCCCCGCAGCCTGATCGATCCCACCCTGCCCCTGCCTCAGGCCGATCCTGAGGGCCTGGTGCGGGTGTGCCTCAGCCACCAGGACGGCCAACTCACCCGGTTGATCCCCTACGGGGGGCCAGAACCCAGCCATGGTTTTCCCCTGGCCCTCACTCCCCTGGTGGAAGCCCACGCCCATCTCGACAAGGCGTTTTCCGCACCGATCCACGCCAACTGGGCCGGCTCCATCGGGGAAGCCCTCCGCATCAACACCCTGGAGGCCCACCAGCGCACCCCCGAGCAGGTGGCTGCCAGGGTGGAGCGGGCCCTGGACCAAGCCTGGCGCTATGGCCTGCGGGCCATCCGCAGCCATGTCGACAGTTTCGGCCCCTGGGCCGACTTCTGCTGGGACGTGCTCGGCGAGGCCCGCCAGCGCTGGGCCGGACGGGTGGACCTGCAATTGGTGGCCCTGGTGCCAATCGAGCTTTGGCTGGGGCGGGAGGGGGAACAGCTGGCCCGCCGGGTTGGGGGCCAGGGAGGCCTCCTGGGGGGTGTTCTGGGCCCCCCGTTCAGCCAGACGGGCCTGGAGCGGGATGCCCTGCTGGCCCTGTTGGCCCTGGCGGAGCGGGAAGGCTGCTCGATCGATCTACACATCGATGAAAGCGACCAACCTCCTCCCCGGGGACTGAACCTGCTGCGGGACGTGTTGAAGGATCAGCGCTGCGGGGTGCCCCTGGTGGCGAGCCATGCCAGCAGCATGGGGCTGTTGGACGATCGGGTTCTGCGCCAGCTGGCCGATCGGATGGCCGAGGCGCACGTGGGCGTGGTGGCCCTCCCCACCACCAACCTGTGGCTGCTGAACCGGGATCCGGAGCGCACCCCCGCCCGCCGCCCGAAGGCCCCCATCCGCCAGTTGCAGCAGGCCGGAGTCACGGTGGCCATCGGCGGCGACAACGTGCAGGATCCCTGGTATCCAGGCGGGGATTTTGATCCGATCGAGCTGATCCGAATGGGCACGGTGGCCACCCATCTGCTGCCTTGGGAACGGGCGGGGCTGGCACCTTTCACCACCGCTCCAGCCCATCTGTTGGCCCTGCCCTGGGATGGGGTGCTGCGGATCGGTGGGCCT
>JBEIGX010000037.1:0-15573 GCA_040381675.1 Aphanothece sp. | reverse complement strand
TTCTTGTGCTGACCTTCCTGCTGGTGGGCTTGCTCGCCTGGCCAGTGGGGGCCTGGGCCAGCCTCGATAACGACCGTTATGACGGCAACATCTTTGCCCTCTATGCCGGCAATGGTTCCTTGGTGCCTCCCCGGCTCACCTTGGCCCAGTCTCTGGCGGACCATCGGGTGACCCTGCTGGTGTTTTACCTCGATGACAGTGCGGTCAGCAAACGTTTTGCGGGGGTCGTGTCGGAACTGCAGCGGGTGTGGGGCAACAGCATCGAACTCATGCCGTTGGTCACCGACCCCCTTCAGGGACGCGGCGACGCTGGAGCCAGCGATCCTCTCCATTACTGGCGGGGGGTGATTCCCCAGGTCGTGGTTCTGGGGCAGGAGGGGCAAGTGGTGTTGGATGCCCCTGGCCAAGTGGAGATCGACACCATCCACGCGGCCTTGAGCAAGGCCACCGGATTACCCCTTCCCCCCTCCAGTTCCGAGCGAAGGATGACGAGCTTCAACGAGCTCAACGATGGATGGCAAGCGGTGTCCCCGGATGCCTCTTCCCGTGAGTGAGATGGCTCCGCAGAAGCGGATCGAAACCGACAGCCTCGGTTCGATCGAGGTGCCCGCCGAGCACTACTGGGGTGCCCAGACCCAGCGCTCCCTTCAGCTCTTTTCCTTTGGGGAGCCCATGCCCCCGGCCATCGTGCATGCGTTGGGCCATCTCAAGGCCGCCTGTGCCGAGGTCAATTCCAGAATGGGAAAACTGGATCCTGAACTGGCTTCCGTCATCGTGTCTGCCGCGGAAGAGGTGGCCTGCGGTGCCTTGGATCGGGAGTTCCCGCTCCGTGTGTGGCAAACGGGTTCCGGCACCCAGACCAACATGAACGTCAATGAGGTGATCGCCAACCGGGCCATTGCCGCCATGGGGGGGGAGCTGGGAAGCAAGCGCCCCGTCCATCCCAATGACCATGTCAATCTCAGTCAATCCAGCAATGACACCTTCCCTACGGCCATGCATCTGGCGGCCTGCCTGGCCCTGGAGCAGAGACTCCTGCCTGCCCTGGAAGCCCTGATCGCCTCCCTGGGCCGCAAAGCGGCGGCCTATGCCAACTTGATCAAGATCGGTCGCACCCATCTGCAGGATGCGGTGCCCCTGACCCTTGGTCAGGAATTCGGGGGCTACCAGGCCCAGCTGGAACTCGGACTGGCGGGTCTACGGGCCACGCTCCCAGCCCTTCGGGCCCTGGCGATCGGCGGCACGGCCGTGGGCACGGGCCTGAACGCCCCCGTCGGATTCGGAGAGGCCGTGGCGGCCCGTCTGTCCGAGCGCCTGGGGCTGCCCTTCCAAGCTGCTGCCAACAAATTTCAGGCCCTGGCAGGCCATGAAGCCCTGGCCGCCACCCATGGGGCCCTGGCGGTGCTGGCCGGCAGCCTGATGAAGATCGCCAACGACATCCGCTGGCTGGCCAGTGGACCGCGCTGCGGCCTCGGCGAGTTGATCCTGCCGGCCAATGAGCCAGGCTCCAGCATCATGCCCGGAAAGGTGAACCCCACCCAGTGTGAGATGGTCACCATGGTGGCGGTTCAGGTGTTGGGGAACAACACGGCCGTGCAGATCGCTTCCAGTCAGGGAAACTTCGAACTCAACGTTTTCAAACCTCTCATCGCCCTTAATTGTCTGAGCAGCCTGGAGCTGCTCAGTGGGGCCTGCTCAGGCCTGCGAGAGCACTGCATCGAAGGTCTGCAGCCCGATGAGGCCCGCATCGGCCGTCATCTGGAGGAAAGCCTGATGCTGGTCACGGCGCTCACCCCCGTGCTGGGCTACGACCAGGCCTGTGCCATTGCCAGCCACGCCCATGGCCAGGGCCTCAGCCTCAGGGAGAGTGCCGTGCTTCTGGGCGCCATCAGCGCTGAGGACTTCGACCGCTGCGTTCATCCCCAGTCGATGATTTGAGCAGGCGATCCAGGGCCTCCCTTGTTCCCGGCTGGTCGGGGGCATCCCGCTGGAGGATCACCACCCCATCCCGCAACACCTGAACGCCATAGTCGTCGCCCATGGCCTCAAGGCGCTCGATGGCCTCTTCCAGCACATCCCTGTCTTCGTTGAAGGCCGGCGCATAGCGCTTGAGCCGGCCCAGGTCCGCGGCCACCCACTCCACCGGGCGGATCCTTCCTTGCCGATCGCCATAGGTGATGGCGTTGGGGAAGCGCACCAGCACTTCGCGCTGGGCCAGCCTGGGCACCAGATGAGTGGTGGCGGATACCGTGGCCTGGGGGGGGATGATCTCCAGCGCCTGGCGGGCTTCCCTGGCATGCCTCCACTGGGCCGCCGGGGGCACATGCACCCAGGGCGTGATGCTGTCTGGCACCAGCCAGGAGAGGGATCGATTGGGGTTGCTCGTGAGCGTGAAGAGGAGAGACAGGGCGATGCAGCCCGCCCACAGCGCCCGCAGGCGACGTTGGGCGAAGAGGCCTGGGTGGCTGCGCCACCAGAGGGCCGCTCCGGCAAACAGGCCTGGCACCACCAGAAAGGTGTAGCGGATGTTGATCGAGAGCGGGTTGTTGCTGCCCTGGGCCAGCAGAAGTCCCAGAAGGGGGAGACCCATCAACAGCCAGCTGTCGATGGAGAGCAGAGGCACAGCCATCAGGGGCAGTCCCTGCCCCACCAGATAGCGGAGGGTTTGGTCCGGAGGGCTCACCAGCTCCCGGAGCAGCAGCAAGGGTTGGCTCAAACTGGAGCGCAGCACCTGGAGGCTGGAGGCCTTTTCCTGCTCACCGATGTACTGGCCGAAGTTTTCCACCATGAAGCGACGGGAATTGTCTTCGCTGAAGAGCGGCATCAGCACGTTGGTGACCAGCACCACCCAGGCCCCACCCCAGACGATCAGGGCCAGTCCCACTGGCCAGAGGTGTCTGCGCCGCAGCAGCAGCCAGAGCCCAACTCCTGCAAGCACCACCCCCGTGTCTTCGCGTACCAGGGGGATCAGGAAGGCGGCCCCGGCTCCCAGCCACCACGGTCCCCGTTCCAGGCCGATGAGGAGCAGAAACACCAGCAGAGGCAGCTGGCAGAGATCGGTGAAATTCCCCCATGTGGGCCCAATCACCGCGTTGGCGCCAAAAAAACTGATGGCCATCATCGCGGCCAGATGGTCGGCCAACCAGAGTCGCGCCAGCTGGTGAAGGGCGAGCCCGGCGGCGGTGATCAGCACCACCTGAATGGCAGCCAGGGCGCCTGCTCCCCACTGGGCCACCAGGGGAATCCAGAGGGCCAGCAATGGGGTGAAGTGCTGACCGAGGCGCCGGTAGCCCAGGGAGGGCACCTCCCCTCCGTGGATCACGTTGGTGGAGAGCTGGGAGGAGAGGGTGCTTTCGAAAGGATGGCCATGCCATCCGCTCCAGAGCACCTGGGTGAAGATGCCCTGGTCGTAGGACGCGTTGAGGGAGTGGATTCTCCACCCCTGAAGGAGCAGTCCCAATCCGGCGAAGAGGGCGGCTGCGATCCACACCCGACTCCGCCAGGGAGACGAAGGGGGTGATGGAAGCGTGGGGGGCTCGGTGTCGGCGGAAGAGGGGGCCATGGGCAGCTCTTCAGAGCAGATTGGCCGCCAGTTCCGCCAGGGCAGATCGCTCCCCGCGCATGAGGGTCACATGTCCGGCCAGACCTTGCCCTTTGAAGCGTTCCACCAGCCAGGTGAGACCGTTGCTTTCCGCATCCACATAGGGATTATCGATCTGGTAGGGATCACCGGTAAGCACCATCTTGGTGCCCTCCCCTACACGTGTGACGATGGTTTTCACTTCATGGGGCGTGAGGTTCTGGGCCTCATCCACTACCATGTACTGCCGTGGAATTGAGCGGCCACGAATATAGCTAATTGCTTCAACTTCCAGTAGGCCCATGCCTTTGAGGTCGGCCCAGCTGTTGCGAGGTGCCCGCTGGCCTCCCCGGCCGCCACCATGGCTTTCGTTGGCCCCCAGGAGAAAATCTAAATTATCGATAATCGGTTGCATCCAAGGACCCATTTTCTCTTCCAGATCCCCTGGTAGATAACCGATGTCTTTCCCGAGAGGAATCACCGGCCGGGTGACCAGCAGTCGGTCGTAGGACCTTTCGTCGGCCACCATGTGCAGTCCGGCCGCTAGAGCCAGAAGGGTCTTTCCCGTTCCGGCCTTGCCGATCAGGGTCACTAGTTGGATCTCTGGATCCAGAAGCAAATCCAGTGCAAAGGTCTGCTCCCGATTCCGGGGCTGGATCGCACCCAGGCGCACCTTTGGAGCCCTCTGCAACGGCAGAAGCGCTTTGCTTTCTCCATCAAAACGCGCCAACAGGGTGTGATTGGGCTGGGCCCGATTCACCAGGGTCACCCCTTCGTTGGCCACCAGCTCTGGATGGCCTTCTGCGAGTTCGGACTCGGGAAGTCCTCCGGGGCTTTTCACCTGGTCAATCTGTTCCGCGCTGGCCCACACTTCGCAGAATCCCGGATAGAGATCAGCGATGTCCACCTTGTCGGTGGTGTAGTCCTGGGCGATCAGGCCCACCGCATCGGCCTTGATGCGCAGATTGGTGTCCTTGGTGACCAGCACCACCGGGAGGTGCCGGCCCATCACCTCCTGGAGCCGTTGCTCCAGGGCCACGGCAAGAATGTTGTTGTCGCCGTTGCCGCCCTTGAGTTCCGGGGGGAGCTGCTGCAGGGTTTCACTGCGACAGAACACCACCTTCAAGGTGCCGCCGCTGGCCTCGTCGATGGGCACCCCCTCGGCCAGATTTCCCTTTTCCCGCAACTCGTCAAGAAGCCGTGACACCTGACGGGCATTGCGGCCCTTCTCGGAGGGATCGCGTTTGAAGCGATCGATCTCTTCCACCACCTCGATCGGCACCACCACATCGTTGTCCTGAAACCGGGTCAGGGCCATCGGGTCGTGCAGCAGCACGTTGGTATCCAGAACAAAGGTTTTGCGCATGCCAGTGGCGGGGCCGGTGCCATCCCATGGAACCTAGGGCCGCCCCTGCCCTTACGCTCCTGCACCAGGTTCCTGTGGGTGTTCGGGTTTGAGCCTTCTTTTGTCCATCGTGCTGCTGTTCCTCCTTCTTTTCGGCCTCTCCCTGGTCTGGTTGGAGCTGCGTCACAGACTCCGGCCGGCCTCCCCCCTGCAGCTGGAGGCCGGACCATTCCAGGTGCGGCGGGAAGGCCATGCCCTGGAGGTGGAGGGCGACATCGTCATCGGCAACCCCCATCCGAGCATGGAGGTGTTTGTCCCCGAGATCGAGGTGCAGCCCGTTCTTCTCGGTCGGGAGGATCTCTCGTCGGTCAGCCGGCGGGTGAGGATCACCCCGCTCCATCCAGATGAGCCGGCCCGGCCGGATGGCTATTGGGCGGCCTACATCGTGAAAGGGCGTAAGAGCACGGCGGCACGCTTGCACATCACCCTGGAGACGCCTCCAGGGACTGATCCGGCCGCCATTCTTGACACGCTCTGGCTGGATGTTCACTGGATCAATTACGGCCCCTTCGGTCGATTGAGCCGCCGCAACGGCATTTTGGTTCCCCTTCAGAAACCCGTGCCCCTCACACCCGAGGCCGCCACCTGGCGGGAGGGAGAGGGCTGTCGGGTGTTGCCGGTGAAAACCCACCTTCTCGGCGTGCTGGATCGGCCGGTAGAGGTGTTGGAGCGCTATTGCGGCTCCCTGCTCCAGCCGAACGATGTGCTCACGATCGGAGAAACCCCCCTGGCCGTGATGCAAGGCCGGTATGCCCACCCCTCCACGGTGGAGCCTTCCATGCTGGCGCGCCTGCTCTGCCGCGTGTTCCATCCCACCAGCAGCCTGGCCACCGCCTGCGGGCTGCAGACGCTGATTGACATCGTGGGCCCGGCCCGGGTGCTTTGCGCCTGGATCGGAGGACTGGTGCTCAAGCTTGTGGGCAGCAAAGGGGGCTTCTATCGCCTGGCAGGGGAACAAGCTCGCCTCATCGATGACGTGACCGGCACAACCCCGCCTTACGACCAGACCCTCGTGCTGGGTCCCGCTGATCCGGAGCGCTACTGCCAGGAGATGGCCGCAGCCCTCGGGGTCTCGGTGGCGGTGGTCGACGTGAACGATCTGGGCCGGGTCAAGGTGCTGGCCGCCAGCCGGGGCAGTGATCTGCCTTTGATTGAAAGGGCTCTGCGCCCCAATCCAGCGGGGAACGCCAATGAACGCACCCCCCTCGTGCTGATTCGTCCTGCCTGAGGCCATGGGCCCAGCTTGCGAGTTGGCTGGCTTGGGAGCAGGGGGCAGGGCCTTAAAATTCCCACATAATCCTGTTCTCTCAGGCCTTTGACCGGCCCTCTCCCCTGGCCATGTCCGTTGATCCGAAACACGTTGAGCGGATTCGTCTGGGGATGGATCGGCTGAGGGGGGTCCACACCGAGGGTTGGGGGGTGGAGCGGCTTCAGGGTTGGCAGCTTCATCTTCTCCAGGATCCAGCTTTTCTTCCCCTCCTCCCCCAGCTTCAGCGGGCCCTCCTGCTGGGTCTGCCGGAGCGTCTGCTGGGTTCCGTGATGCCGGCCCTTCCTCAGGCGCCGGTTGTTCATCTGGCCCTGCTCCGTCTTCCCTCCCAGCCCCCCCAGCCCCTCGGGTTGATCATGACTCGACGGCTGAACAGGCGGGGCACCTGCTGGGAGGTGGATCATCTGGCTTTGACCCAGGCCCGGGGACCCCTCTCGCCTCCCGACGGTGAGGTGGTGGAAGCCTTAGTGCGCGAAGCGATCCAGAGCACCAGGGGGGTGGCCAGTTGGATCGCCACGTCCTCCGTGCTGGATGGCCAGCGTCAGGCCTTCCTGCGGTCCCAGGGGTTCCAGCAGGTGCGGCTGGATCAGCTGTGGCAGTGGAACCCCCAGGGGGAGCCTCCTGCCCTGCCTCACGGGCTGCAGGCCCAGCCCCTCAACCGACAGACCGCCCCTCTGTTGTGGCATCTTGAGCAATCTTGTTGTCCTGCCCATCTGCGCCAGGTGTTCGATCGCCGGATCGACGATCTGCTGGATCAATCCGGCGGATCCGGGTGGCTTTTGGTGGATGGCAGCCGCAATGAAGCCGTGGCGGCGATTCGTCACCAGACCCACCATCCTGAAGTGGGATTGGTGGCCGAGCTGAGCCTGCAGCCCGGTCGGGAGGATCTCTACGGTGCCCCGAGCGCCTGGTTGCTCCACCGGCTGGCCAAGCCAGGCACCCCCCTTGTGGTGCGTTCGGATCGGGAGGATGCCCCCCGTCGCGCCTGGCTGGAGAGCTTTGGAGCCACCCTGTTGGGCGAGCAACTCCTCATGGCCCGCACCGTCTGGCGTCGGCAGGAAGTGGTTCAGCCGGCCCGACAGGCTGCCCTCAGGCTGGAGGCCATGCTCGACCAGTGGAAACCGGCTCCCCGTTCCCTGCCTACCCCTGTCGGGCAGCGCTGAGTGCCCCCCAAGCGCCCCTGTTCAGCCCTCGCCCTTGATGTCGGGCGGAAGCGCATCGGGCTGGCAGGCTGTGACCCCCTCGGCCTGACGGTGACGCCCCTTCCAGCCCTCCACCGCCGGAGCCCTGAGGAGGATGCCCAGACCGTGGCAGCCCTGGTCCTCAGCCGCCAGGTCCAGCTCCTGGTGGTGGGACTTCCCCTGGATGCGTCCCAGCAGCTCACGGCCCAGGCCCGTCACAGCCTTCGTTATGGCCGCCTCCTGGGGCGGCTGATGGGGTCTGGGGGCCTGGAGTTGCCTCTGGTGTGGGTCAACGAGTTCGCTACCAGTTGGGCTGCTGCTGAGCAATTTGGGCTAAAGGGCGACCGAAGCGGGAAACTGGATAGTGCTGCTGCAGCTCTGCTGCTGGAACAATGGTTGCGAGAGGGTTCCGTGATTGAACCCGAGCCGCTCCTCTCCTTTCCCTTACCCCGTTGAACCCATGACCCCTGAACCCCCTGATCTGACCGGGTCTGGAGAAGTGCCCACCGTTCTGGTGAAGGATCAAGCCGAAAGGGAGATCCTCTGCTTTCTCGAGCATCTGATTCCCCTGGACGGCAGGGACTATGCCCTGCTCACCCCGGTGGACACCCCGGTGTGCCTGGTGCGCATCGCCCAGGGGCAGGACGAGAAGGATGAGGTGATTGAAAGCCTGGAAGGTGCCGAGCCGATCCTGTCGGTGGCCGATGTGGTGTTGCAGGAACACGACCTGACCTTGGTTCGCTCCGCGGTGACCCTCACCGTCAGCGGAGAGCTGGAGGAACCGGATCCGGATGAGATGGAGGACGATCTGGAGGATGAGCTGGAGGATGGGGATGAGGAGAGTGACCTCTACGAATTGTTGATTCAGTTTCGTGCGGATAACCGGGAGTACGGCCTCTATATCCCGTTGGATCCCTTCTTTGTGGTCGCCCGCATGGAGGGCCCCTATGCCGAGGTGGTGGAGGGTGAGGAATTCGAGCGCGTCCAGCCCAGGATCGAGGCGGAATTGGATGAACGCGAACGGGAGAGCTGAGCGTCGCCCATGCTGCGCCACCTGCTCACCCCAGACTGGACTCCAGGCTGCGCCTTGCCCCAGCTGACCATGGAGGCGTTGGAAGCCCAGGCTGGGGTCCCCATCCGGGCCCTGGTGATCGATGTGGATCGCACCTTGCTGCCCCATCGCAGCTCTGTCTTGCCCCCGGCTGCCGAGCAGTGGCTCCAGGAGGTGGGGGGCCAGCGGCCCATCCACCTGTTCAGCAACAACCCGTCCCGGCGCCGCATCGGTGGGCTCTCCCAACAGTTGGGCCTCCCTTACACCGTCGGAGCCGCCAAGCCCCGCAGAGGTGCCCTGCGCCGGGTGATTCAAGACCTCAATCTTCCCGCTTCCCAGGTGGCCTTGGTGGGTGATCGAGTGTTCACAGACGTGCTGGCCGGGAATCGTCTCGGCCTTTTTACGGTGTTGGTGAAGCCGATCGATGCCACGGGCCAGGCCAACCGGCAGGATCGGTTCCAGCCCTTTGAGCTGGAAGTGGCCCGTCATTTCCGTCATCCGCTGTGGGAGAGGTGGCCCTGAACCGCTCCCTTCCCCGTCGCGTGATCAAGGTGGGCACGAGCCTCCTGCGCGGCCAACCCGACCGCTCCACGGCGGCGGTGATCATGGACCTGGCCACCTCCATCGCCCGCGCCCAACGGGCTGGGGAGAGCATTGCCCTGGTCACCAGTGGCGCCGTGGGGCTGGGATGCACGGGTCTGAACCTGTCCCGCCGCCCCACCGATCTGGCCGCCCTGCAGGCCGCCGCCGCTGTCGGTCAGGGACAGTTGATGGCCCTCTACCAGGAAGCCTTTGCCGTCCGCGGCCTCACCGTGGCCCAGGTGCTCCTGACCCGGGGCGATCTGGCTTCCCGCCGCAGTTATCGCCGGGCCTGTCAAACCCTGGAGCAACTGCTCGACTGGAATGTGGTGCCGATCGTGAATGAAAACGACACCCTGGCCACCGATGAACTGCGCTTTGGCGATAACGACACCCTTTCCGCCTTGCTGGCGGTGGCCATCGGCGCGGGGGAGCTGGTGTTGCTCACGGATGTGGACCGGCTCTATTCCGCCGATCCCCGCACCGATGCCCAGGCCGTGCCGATTTTGGAGGTGAGCGATCCGTCAGACCTGGTTCGCCTGCAGGAGGTGGCCGGTGGGGGAGGCCAGTGGGGAACGGGGGGCATGACCACCAAGCTCACGGCTGCGCGCATTGCCACCGCCAGTGGGATTCGGGTGCGGCTGGCCGATGGCCGGGATCCGGCCGTGCTGGATGCCCTCCTGGCGGGACAGCAGGTGGGCACGGTGTTTCAGCCCAGCCCCACCCCCCTCTCCGATCGGAAGGGCTGGCTGGCCCATGCCCTCATTCCCAGCGGCGCCCTGGTGGTGGATGCGGGGGCGGAGCAGGCCTTGCGCCACCAGGGTGCCTCCCTGCTGGCGGTTGGGATCCGGGCGGTGGAAGGCCGTTTCGATCGCCTGGCCCCGGTGCGCCTCCTCGGCCCTGGTGGAGGGGAGATCGGTCGGGGTCTGTGCGGATGGAGCAGTGAGGAAGTGCGGGCCATCCTGGGCCTGGATCGGGACGAGATTCGTCGCCGATTGGGGGCGGCGGGAAGCGAGGTGGTCCACCGTGATCACCTGGTGCTCACCGCTCCCTAGAGGAGCCCCATGGAGTGGGTGGGGGAAGCGGCCTACGATCCGCCCCACACCCTTCGGTGGGCAGCCCCTTCCCATGCGTTTCAGCCAGTTGCTCAGCCAGCTCCCCGCGGTGGGTGAGGCCATGCCCCGCCACCTGGCTGATGACCCGGAGATCCTGGGGGCGGAATCCCTGGAGCGGGCCGGTCCGGGCCAGCTCAGCTTCCTGGAGCCAGGCCATGCCTCGGCGGCCACCCTTCAGTCCACCGCTGCGGCGGCGTTGCTGCTCTACCCCGATCCCGAGCTCCAGGCCCTGGCCAGCGGTCGGGGCCTGGCCTGGATCGCCGTACCCCAGCCGCGCCTGGCCTTTGCCGAGGCCCTGGATGCCCTCTATCCCAGAACTCTTCCTCCGCCGGGAGTGCACTCCACCGCCGTGATCAGTCCTGGGGCCTCCGTGGCCCCGGATGCCCATGTGGGGCCCCATGCCGTGGTGGGCCCTGGCTGTGAGGTGGGTGGGGGCTGTGTGCTGCACCCAGGAGTGGTGCTGGTGGAAAACGTTCATCTCGGCCAGGGCTGTGAGATCCATCCCCATGCGGTGCTTCACCCGGGATCCCGCCTTGGCGAACGCTGCGTGGTGCATTCCGGGGCCGTCATTGGATCCGAGGGATTCGGTTTTGTCCCCACCCCTCAGGGCTGGCGGAAGATGCCCCAGACCGGACTGGTGGTGCTGGAGGACGGAGTGGAGGTGGGCTGCGGCTCCATGATTGATCGGCCTTCGGTGGGAGAAACCCGGGTGGGGGCAGGCACCAAGATCGACAACCTGGTGCATGTGGGCCATGGCGTCACGATCGGCCGTGGCTGCGCCCTGGCGGCCCAGGTGGGAATTGCGGGGGGGGCCCGGTTGGGGAATGGGGTGATCCTGGCGGGCCAGGTGGGGGTGGCCAACAAGGCCACGCTGGGGGATGGGGCCATCGCGTCCTCCAAATCTGGGATCCATGGCGACGTCCCGGCCGGGGAGGTGGTGAGCGGCTACCCGGCGATTCCCAATCGGCTCTGGCTGCGATGTTCGGCCGCGTTCAGCAAATTGCCTGAGATGACCCGCACGCTTCGCCAGCTGAAGGGAGACCGGCCCGGCTGAGGGGAGCGGTAGGCGGCTGGCTAGCCTCCGGAGGAGATCTGGGCCCACTGGGCTCCCCGATCTCCTCCCACTGTTTGGCTCCAGCCCATGTCCACCTACCGGATCACCCTGCTCGCTGGCGATGGGATCGGGCCGGAGATCATGGCTGTAGCCCGTCGCCTGATGGAGGTGGTGAGCCATCACCATGGTTTCAGCCTTGCGTTTGCGGATCACCCCTTTGGTGGTGCGGCCATTGATGCCTGCGGCGAGCCCCTGCCGGCCTCCACCCTCGAAGCCGCCCGCTCCGCCGATGCGGTGCTGCTGGCCGCCATCGGCAGCCCCCGTTACGACATCCTGCCCCGGGAGAAGCGGCCAGAAACCGGACTGCTGGCCCTGCGCTCGGAGCTGGGGTTGTTCGCCAATCTCCGGCCCGTGAAGATCTTTCCAGCCCTGCTGGAGGCCAGCACCCTGAAGCGCTCCGTCATTGAGGGGGTGGATCTGCTGGTGGTGCGGGAGCTCACCGGGGGCGTCTACTTCGGCACCCCCAAGGGCCGGATTGAAGCGGAAGGCCGGGTGCGGGCGTTCAACACCATGGCCTACTTCGCCGATGAGGTGGATCGCATCGCCCGGGTGGGCTTCGCCTTGGCGGCCAGCCGTCGCGGTGAACTGTGCTCCGTCGACAAGGCCAATGTGCTGGATGTCAGCCAGCTCTGGCGGGAGCGGGTGGAGGCCATCCACGAAGAGTTCCCTTCCGTGCGGCTGAGCCACATGTATGTGGACAACGCCGCCATGCAGTTGGTGAGGGCGCCACGCCAGTTCGACGTGCTGCTGACGAGCAATCTCTTCGGCGACATTCTCAGCGATGAGGCGGCCATGCTCAGCGGCTCGATCGGCATGCTTCCTTCGGCTTCCCTGGGGGAGGGCGGGCCTGGCCTGTTTGAGCCCATCCACGGATCTGCGCCGGATATTGCGGGTCAAGACCTTGCCAATCCGCTGGCCATGGTGCTCTCGGCGGCCATGATGCTGAGGATCGGGCTGCAGCAGGAGGCGGCCGCCTCGGCCCTGGAAGCGGCCGTGGATCGCGTGCTGACGGGCGGATTCCGCACTGCCGACCTCTGGAGTGAGGGGACCACCAAGCTCGGCTGCGGGGCGATGGGGGAGCGGCTGGAGGCGGAATTGGGGGCCCACTTGGCATCGGTTTGATCCAAGGCGAGCCCGTCGGGCGGATCCGGGCCCACGACCTGCCAAACTTTCTGACGCCTCCAACACCTGTGTCTGATGTCGAAGCGTCATCCGGTCGTGGCCGTCACCGGTTCCTCAGGCGCGGGCACGAGCACCGTGAAGCGCGCCTTTGAGCACATTTTTGCCAGGGAAGGCATCGTGCCTGCCGTGGTGGAAGGCGATAGCTATCACCGCTATGAGCGTGGCCCCATGAAGGAGGCCATGGCCCAGGCCGTTGCTCGCGGCGATAATTTCTCCCATTTCGGCCCAGAGGCCAACCTGTTCGACAAGCTCGAGGAGCTGTTTCGGGTGTATGGGGAAACGGGCTCAGGGACGAAGCGCTACTACCTGCACTCCGTGGAGGAGGCGGCAGAACACAACGGGCGCCTCGGCACCCAACTGGAGCCAGGGCAGTTCACCCCCTGGGAACCGATCCAGGAGGAAACGGATCTGCTCTTCTACGAGGGCCTGCACGGCGGTGTGAAGGGCGAGGGGTACGACGTGGCGGCCTTTGCCGATCTCCTGGTGGGTGTGGTGCCCATCGCCAACCTGGAATGGATCCAGAAAATTCACCGAGATAACGCTGAGCGTGGCTATTCAGCGGAGACAATTGTTGATACGATTCTGAGAAGAATGCCCGACTATATCAATCACATCTGCCCTCAGTTCAGTCGTACGGATATCAATTTCCAGAGAATTCCCACTGTGGATACCTCCAACCCTTTCATCTGCCGCAATATCCCAACCGCCGATGAAAGCTTTGTCATCATTCACTTCCGCAAGGGAGCGAGGGAAAAGTGGGATGTCGACTTCACCTACCTCCTGGACATGATTCATGACTCCTTCATGTCAAGCCCCACCAGCATTGTCGTGAACGGCGGCAAGATGGGCTTTGCGATGGAGTTGATCCTCACGCCCATCATCCATCGCATGATTGAGGAGAAGAAATACTTCGACTGATTTCCTTTTGTTCGGCGCAACTCCTGCGTTGCTTGACGCCCTGCCAGGTCGGCTTGGTCTCCCTTGGCCTCAAGGCGAGATCGCCGTTCTGACGGCCTTCCTCGGGGCCTGTGTGGGGAGCTTCCTGAACGTGGTCGTGTGGCGCGTGCCGCGGGAAGAATCAGTGCTTTGGCCCCCAAGCCACTGCCCCCGCTGCGGCACGCTTCTGACCTGGTTTGAAAACATTCCGGTGCTCTCCTGGCTGGTGCTCCGCGGCCGCTGCCGCCATTGCCAGGCTCCGATCCGTCGCCGCTATCCCACTGTGGAACTGCTCTGCAGTGGCCTGTGGGTGCTCATGCTGTTCGCCCAGCCTGATGCCATGGGCCCCCATCCAGCCCGGCCCCTCCTTTGGCTGGCCGGCGGGATGTTTGGAAGCCTGCTGTTGCTGTTGGCCCTGATCGATGGCGATCAACTCTGGATCCCCGAACCGTTGTGCCGTTGGGGGGTGGTGGCCGGGTGGCTGGTCACGGCCGGCCTTGGTTGGCATCAATCTCCTGCCATGGCCCGAACCCTGTTGGCGTCCCATCTGGTCGGGGCCGCCGCGGGACTGGTGGGGTTTGAGGCCCTGGCCGCCCTGGCGGCCCGCTGCATGGGGCGCCCAGCCCTGGGTTCTGGGGATGCCAAAGTTGGTGCTCTCCTGGGGGCCTGGCTGGGTCCCCTGGGCTTGGCCTTCGCGGTGATTCAGGCTGTTCTGGTGGCAGCTCTTGTTGGCGGACTCGGACTTCTCAGTGGTCTGCTGAAGCGGCACCAGCCGATTCCCTTTGTTCCCTTTCTGGCCCTTGGGGGTGGAGTGGTGTGGTGGACCGGCGTGGCCCCCTGGCAGAACTGGTGGCTGGGCAGGTGAGCCCCGATCGTTTTTTAATGGGGCCCAATCCAAGACACCAGCCGGGCCTCGCCGCCGCTCTCCCCACTCCGCCCCACCCTTTCCCCACCCTTTCCCCACCCTGCCATCGCCCAATGTCGCTGTTCGACTGGTTTGCTGATCGCCGCAAAACCCTTCCTGTTGCCCGCAGCAATCAAAAACAGGAGCTGGACGACAGCGATGGTCTGTGGAGCAAGTGCCCCCGCTGCGCCCTGGTGATGTATCGCAAGGATCTGTTGGCCAATGCGAGCGTCTGCAAGGGCTGTGGGTACCACCACCGCATCGACAGTGAGGAACGCCTCAAGCTCCTCGTGGATCCTGGAACCTTTGAAGCCTTGGATGCGGATCTGGCTCCTATGGATCCCCTCGCCTTCAAGGATCGTCGGAGCTACGCCGACCGCCTGCGGGACGCCCAGCAGGCCACAGGGCTGAAAGATGCCGTGGTGACTGGTCTGTGTCGGCTGGAGGATCTCCCTCTGGCTCTGGGCGTGATGGAGTTCCGTTTCATGGGCGGATCCATGGGGTCCGTCGTCGGGGAAAAGCTCACCCGGCTCACGGAGGAGGCCACAGCCCGTGGGATTCCCTTGGTGATCGTGTGCGCTTCAGGGGGGGCACGCATGCAGGAAGGCATGCTCAGCCTGATGCAGATGGCCAAGATCTCCGGGGCCTTGGAGAGGCATCGCCGCGCGGGCCTGCTCTTTCTCCCCCTGCTGACCCATCCCACCACCGGTGGAGTGACGGCCAGCTTTGCCATGCTGGGGGATCTAATCCTGGCTGAGCCCAAGGCCCTGATCGGCTTTGCGGGTCGGCGGGTGATCGAGCAGACCCTCCGGGAAAAACTGCCGGAAGGGTTCCAGACGGCGGAATATCTCCAGGACCATGGGTTTGTGGATCTGATCGTGCCACGCACCGAGTTGCGAGCCACCCTGGCCAACCTGATCCGTCTCCATAGCCGTCGGTCCGTCGGTCGGGCCGTGATGGCATGAGGACGCAAGGCAGATGGGCCACCATCCTCGGCCTCCTGTGCAGCCTGTCCCTGGCGCTCGGGATCCTGGCTCCCATGCCCGCCTGGGCAGGACCCGTCAGCTGGAATGAGGTGCCCCCCACATCGGAAGGACGTCAGTGGTGGGACGGGGGAAGTTTGCGTCTGTCCCGCAATGGAGCGCTTACCGTCCTCAGTCGCTTCCAGCCCCCCGCCTCTGTGGCTGTGGGGGACGCCACCAACCCCTCCGGCCGGCCCGCCCCCAGCACCTTGTATGTGATGGAGCTGGATTGCGCCC
>JBEIGX010000036.1:0-15592 GCA_040381675.1 Aphanothece sp. | reverse complement strand
GGGGGGCACCTGCGCCCTGCTGGGCCTGCTCGGCTCAGGCCTCACCAACCTGCCCTCCGGCCCCTGCGTGGTGATCGTGCAACTGCTGGGCTTCCTGCTGGCCCTGGCCTGGAGCCAGCTGGCAGGCGTGCGGGGGCTGGAAGGATCCGCTTGAGGCTGGGAGAGATCAGGCCCCCAGCCACTGCCGAGTTGAGCACCAGCAGACCCCTGGTCCGTGTGGATCAGGCCCAGCCGACCACCCGGCGGCTGTAGAGGTCGATCCAGACGTCACCGGCCCAGCAGCGGTTGGGAGCTGCTGGGCTGAACTCCTGCAGCAGCAGGATCTCGGCCACACCACTGGCACGGGTACCTGGGTTCCGTCAATCGCCTCCTGCTTCTGTTGCACCGCGAATTGGCGTCGACATGGCATGACTCCTGGCGACCTGTCCACGATTTTGGGTCACCCCACCTCCCAATGCATGGGCGGGATGGCAGCAGCCACAGATTCAACGCGATCCTTCATGCCAGCACCAGCGATAGCATGCAATCAAATTGTGCTGGCATCCATGGGGACCATCACGGTGCGTGGGCTGGGGGCCGACGAGCTGGCTGCACTCAAGCAGGCAGCTGAGCGCGAGGGCATCAGCATGAATCGCCTGTCCTTGCGACGGCTGGTGGATCAGCGAGCGGCGGAGGCGATCGGTGATCCCTCGGCCCTCGACGCCCTGGCCGGCACCTGGAGCCAGCAGGAGGCCAACAGCTTCCAGGCGGCGATCGCGCCGCTGGAGCAGGTGGACCCCGATCTCTGGGGTTAAGGATTGCGCCCGATCGCCCTCGACACCAACACCTATGTGGGCTTCAAGTGCTGGGGGAGTTGCTGGCCGGTTTCGCCTGCGGTGATCGGGAGGCGCGCAACCGGGAGGACTTGCCTCGGTTCCTGGCGGTGCACGCGGTGGAGATCACATCCATCGGTCTGGAGACCGCCGGCTGAGGGTGATGGCGACGGAAGGGCCACGTTTTCTGCTCACGGAAGATCTGAATCCCGGCCGCCAGGCCCAGCTCAAAAATTGATATTGGTTTTGATCAACAGCCCCAGATGGTGGAACGTTGTGCCCTCGGGGGTGAATTGGCCTAGGGGGCGGGTCAGGTAGAAGAGGGCGGGGGTGACGCTGATGGCATCGCTCACGCGCCAGAGAGCCCACCACTCCCACACAAAGTTGCCATCGCTGGGGGTGGCGCCCCCCTTGAGATGCGTGGCGAAGGGGGCCTGGCCCACCGCCATGCCGATCACATTCCCCTCCAGAAAGACATCGCGCCATTGCAGCCCCACACTCCACGACTGGCTGATGCGAGCCAGGCCATCGTCATCCCGATCGTCATAACGGGTGAGGTTCAGGCCCATGCCAGCGCTGATGGAAGGGATCCAGCCCGAGTTCTCAGGCTGCCAGAACCCACTGAGGCCAAAGGCGGAGGTTGTCCCGGCAAAGCCATAGCTATCGCGAATGAAATTCGTGGCCTCGTTGATCACGGGGTTGCCGTTGTCGATGTGTTCGATGCGGGAGTAAATGGCGGCGATGGTCCACTGGTCGGCGCTGTAGGCCAACTGCACCGTGCTCGTGGGCCCCGATTCCTCGCTGGCCAGGATGGTGTTGGCACTGAGGGAAAAGCCATCCAATTGCCGCCAGATGCCGAACCCCGGCCCCACGTTCTGGTTGTAGGCGCCCGGGGCTCCATTCAGAGTGAGCACATTGAGCACGCTCATGGCGGGGTAGACGCTCGGCCACACCGCCAACATGTCGTCCTGGCTCACCAGCCCCCCCACCGTGAGCGTGAAGGGACCACTGGGGAATTGATAAAAGATCCGGTTCACTGACACCACCTGGCTGTTCCCCCCACGCACCGGATCAACCGTCTCCGACAGGCTCGTGGGCCCCGAACGGTCCAGATCGTTCACCGTGGTGTCTACCGACAACACATCCCTGCCGCGAAAGCTGGTGTCGAGGTAGAGATCCACGTCATACACCATCCGCACGGCGCCGGAATCGCGCCGATTCTCCTGAATCGTCTCCCGAGAGGAGCCACCAAAGGCGTTGGCCTGCCACTGCAGGATGGCCTGGCCTGAGAGGGTGGTGGTGGTGGTGAAGGCCTGGGCCTCCAACTGGCCAACCCGGGCTTCCGCCTCCCCCATCCGCCGCTCCAGCTGGGTCAGCTCCGCCTGAAAGTGCTCCTTCAGCGCCTGGAGTTCATCGGTGCGGGTAGTGGCCTGCTGGAGGCAGACCTGCAGCAGCGCCGCGGCCGCAGCCCGGCTCAGGGGCCGTTGGCCCTCCAGAGCCACCCGAGCCCCACCCCCTCCGCAACCCTCCTGCCGCACCAGCTGGGCCAGAGCCCCATAGGCCCAATCACCCGGGCGCAGATCACTGAAATCTCCCAGGCTCGGCGCCGTTCTCCGCGGGGAGCCATAGCGGGCCATCTCCGCCAGGGGCAACTCCCCCGCTTCCACCCCCGCGGGCCAGAACCCAGCCCAGGGCACCCAACCCACCAGGGGGGCCACCAGACCCAGGCCCCGGACTACCCCAAGACCCACCGTCCTCCAGGGCGCCGACCACTGGAGGGTTCCCCTGGAGAACGCGAATCGGCAGAACAGGCCCATCGACGGGATTGTGCGCCATTTCGCCGGAAGCGCGACCCCCAGGCCCAGGAGCAAGCCGCCCGGTTCGGTCCTCCCCTGTTCCATGCCGGTCTGCCGTACGGAGTGGGGTGGACCGAATCGCTTCCTTCGGTTGGCCCCACCCAAGGCCCCAGCCAACGCCGCGAAAGTGTGTGCACCGGGGGCTCGATGGACCGCCCCGCTTTCCACCCTCGCCATCCCAACCATGTTGACCCTTCGTTCGTCTTCCCCCTTCGACCTCTTCGACCGCATCGAGCAGCAGCTCAGCCAGCAACTGCACACCGCCGAGCGGGTACCCGCCGCCGAAGTGCACGAAACACCCGAGGCCTATGAGGTGGTGCTGGAACTCCCTGGTGTCGACAAGGACGCCATCGACGTCAAGGCCACCGACCGCCAGCTGGTGATCAGCGCCGAGCGCCGCAACCCACGCCTTCAGCCCGTTCCTCCCGCCCCCGAGGGCGGTGAGCCCGCAGCAGAAAGCGCCCAGCCCGTAGCCGTTGCCATGGCTGAGAAGGCCAAAAGCCCGCTGATCAGCGAGTTTCGCTACGGCACCTGGAGCCGCAGCTTCCGCTTCCCCCAACCCATCGAGCGGGAAGGGCTGGAGGCTCGCTACCAGGGCGGCCTGCTCACGGTGAAGGTCCCCAAGGCCCAGAAAGCCACCACGGTCACTGTGAAAGTCGAAGGGTAAGTGGCACACTGAAAACAGATGCGCGGAGTGGCGCGTCTGAGAACACCCCAGCCCCCGGCTCCAACCGGGGGCTTTCCTTTGGCTACGGTCTGCCCCTATCGCCCCGGCCACCATGGATGCCGACGCCCTGCGCGCCCTCTTCACCAAGCCCTATGGCATGCCGGCCCCCACAGCAGATCAGTGGCGGGCCCTCTACGCCGACAACGTGCATTTCCAGGACCCCACCCAGGAGCACCAGGGCATCGAGGCCTACCTCCAGGCCCAGGAGGGCCTGGTGAAGCGCTGCGATGACGTGAGCCTGGTGCCGGGCGCCGTGGCCCTCAACGGCGATGTGGCCTTCATCGAGTGGGAAATGGGCCTGAAGATCAAAGGCATTGAATTCGTCTACCCCGGTGCCTCCCGGCTGAAGCTGGATGGAGCTGGCAAGATCTGCGACCACCGCGACTACTTCGATTTCGTGGGCCCCACCTTCGGGCCCGTGCCCGTGCTCGGGGGCTTCGTGCGCTGGCTCTACGGGCGATTCGTGGGGTGAGGCACGCCTCAGCGCCGCAGAAACCAGAGGCCGATGGCCGTTCCGAGGGCCACCACCCACCAGCGCAGGCTCTCCCCCGCCAGGCGGCCGGCCAGCCGGCCCCCCAGGCCCCCGCCCACCACAGCCCCCAGGGCGAGAGCCACCGCAGGCGGCCAGGCCACCCGGCCACTGGCCAGGAACACCAGGGCCGCCCCCCCATTGGCGGCCAGGGCCAGCAACTGCTTGAGGCCGCTCAAGCGGGTGAGGGAATCCTGGAGGGTGATCGCCAGCACTCCCAGCAGGATCACACTCAGCCCCGCACCGAAATAGCCCCCATACACCGCCGCCAGAGCCACCAGGGCGCCGGCCAGCGGGGGCACCGCAGCGGTGCCGTTGGCCACGGGGAGGGCTGAAAGCCAGCGGCGAAGAGGCGTCTGCAGGGCCACAAGGGCCGAGCCCAGCAGAATCAGCCAGGGCACCAGGGCCAGGAACAGCCGCTCATCGCTCACCAGCAGCAGCTGCCCACCCGCCACGCCACCGGCCAGTGCCAGCGGCACCAGCCAGAGGCAGCGGGGACCCTGCTGCCCCAGATCCCGCCGCTGGGCCCAGGCCGCTCCCAGATAGCCGGGGGTGAGGGCCACCGTGTTGGTGAGATTGGCCACCAGGGGAGGCAGACCCAGGGCGGTGAGAGCCGGGAAGCTGATCAGCGACCCCCCTCCGGCCAGAGCATTCACCAGGCCCGCCGCCACCCCGGCCAGGGCGGCCCCCAGCACCGCACTCCCCTCCGCGCTCATCGCTCCCACCAGCGCAGCAGGTTGCTGTAGCTGCGGCTGATCAGGTCAAACACCTCCCCCTTCCCCTCCTGCCCATGAAGGGCCCGCCGGGCCGTATCCAATTCAAAGAGCAGTTCCCGCTGTTCGGCATGGCGGATGCGGCTCTCGATCCACCCCACCGCCACCAGCCGCTCCCCCCAGGCCACCGGCTCCACCCGGTGCAGGCTGGTGCTGGGATACACAATCACGTGGCCGGCGGGCAATCGGATCCGGTCTTCCCCCTGGGGGTGCTCCAGCACCAGATCGCCCCCGCCATAGCTCTCTGGCTCACTGAGGGCGAGGGTGAAGGAGAGGTCAGCCCGCCCGCCTGCCATCCAAGCGTTGTCCACATGGCGCCCATAGCCCTCGCCGGCTCCCGTGCGGCTGAAGAGCACGCCGTGGATCGAACGGGGAAAGGCCGCTGCCTGCACCAGGGGATGGGCCGAGAGAGCGGCACGCACCTCCCCTTCCAGTTCCTGATGCAGAGGTGCTTGGCGAGCGAGCTGGCGATTGTTCTTCACCTGGCGGGCATGCCAGCCGGCCGTCTCCTGGCCCAACGGCCACGCCTCAGGCGGGGAGGCCTCCAGCCGCTGGCGCAGATGGGCCGCATCGCTGGGGGCGAGCAGGGGTTCGAGAAAAAATTGCATGGGTCGGCAGGGGCAGGGTTCGGCGATCTGCGAAGGAGGCCGCCATGATGGTGCCCCGCCGGAGCTCCCCTTCAACGCCGGCTTCCCCACCCTTCCCATGGGCCCCAACCTTGCGCCGGAGGTTCCGGAAGTGGCCAGCTCCAGCGCCATCGCTTCAGCCGATTCCCCCTGGCGCCGGAGCTGGTATCCGGTGGCTTACCTGGTGGATCTCGATCGCTCCCATCCGCAGGCCTTCACCCTGCTGGGCGACGACCTGGTGCTCTGGTGGGATGGAGCCGCCCAGCAGTGGAGGGCCTTTGCCGATGTGTGCCCCCACCGGCTGGTGCCCCTTTCGGAAGGGCGGCTCAATGGGGCGGGGGAGCTGGAATGCCCCTACCACGGCTGGACCTTCCGCGGCGACGGCGCCTGCACGGCGATTCCCCAGACCAGCCAGGAGGCCCCACTCCTGCGCAGCCCCCGCAGCCACTGCCGCACCTACGCCACCGCCACCGGGCAGGGCCTGCTCTTCGTGTTTGCGGGGGATCCCGACACCAGTGCTTCTGTCCCCCTGCCATTGGTGCCCCAGCTGGAGGAGCCCCCGGCCGCCGGCGAGCGCCCCTGGACCGTGCAGGACACCTTCCGCGACCTGCCCTACGACGCCCTCACCCTGCTGGAGAACGTTCTCGATGTGAGCCATGTGCCCTTCACCCATCACGGCACGGTGGGGCGCCGGGAGAATGCGGGGCCGGTGGAGCTGAAGCTGCTCCACGCCGATGCAGGGGGGTTCTCGGGCCTCTGGGAGGAGGGCCCCCGGAGGGGAAAGCTCGGCCGCCAGAACACCAGGTTCGCGGCCCCCTGCCTGATGTGGCACGACCTGACCGCGCCGACATTCGCCCGCATCCTCACGGTGGTTTACGTCACACCGATTCGGCCGGGGGTGTGCCGGATCTTCGCCCGCTTCCCCTTCCAGTTCCGCTCCCCCCTGCCTCCCCTTCTGCTGCGCTTGCGCCCCATCTGGCTGCAGCATCTCTCCAACCATGTGGTGCTGGAGGACGACCAGCTGTTCCTGCATTGGCAGGAGCGGGTGCTGGCCAAGCGGGGAGGCAGTGCCCATCTTGCCCGCAGCTGCTATCTGGCCAGCCAGGCGGATCGCTACGTGTTGGCCCTGCACGAGTGGGTGTTGGAGCACGGCGGCTCACCTTTTCCAGGTGAGCCCCTGCCGCCGCGCCAGGACCGGGTGAGCCTGATGGAGCGCTATCACAGCCACACAGAACATTGCCGGGCCTGCTCCGGTGCCCTCACCAATCTGCGCCGCTGGAGGCCGTGGCTGGGGATCATTCCCTGGCTGAGCCTGCTGGCGGTGGCGTGGTGGCCCACCCCGGCCGTTGTGCTCTTGGCCTCCATCGTCTCCCTACTCGCCTGGCGCCTTGGGCACCGGTTCAGGCGCTGGGAAGGCCTGCTCCAGCAAGGAATGGGCCAGCCTCCACGCAACCGCCGTTAGGGAGCGGGCATCATCCGCCGGTTCGCCCACGGCGGCGCAAGCGCTCAATCAGGGTGGAGTGGGATCCCCAGGGAACGGCGCCTGAGGCAAAGGCCAGGGCCCAGCCCACGGCGGATCCCACCCGAACGATCGCGGCGAAGAAATCCCCACCCTCAGCATTCAGCATCTGCAGTTGGTTCAACTTCTGCTGCTGAGCCTCGTTGTCATTCAGCAGCACTTTGCGCAACTCAGGTAGGGGCTGGGCCAACTGTTCGCTGTTGAGCGCTGGTTGCAAGAGCGACTGCAGACGCACATTCAGATCCTGGACGCTGCCCGCACCTTGCAGGGCTTCGCGGATCTCCGAGAGGCGGGTCCCCTGATCGAGGTAGATCGACCTCTTGGACTGGCCCGATGCAAACGAACCAACGGAACTCCAGATCTGCAGGGGCACCAGAAGCAGATAGCCAACCACCGCCAGAACAGCGAGACGTTTCGCCATTCGGAGGCGACGTCGCAGACGGTCGTGGGATGGCTGGATGAACCCAGCCAGGTGCAACAGGACAAACCCCAGAAAAGCCAGGAGCCCTTCATTCACCAACACATCCACAAACTCGCCCTGCCATTCGATGTTGGTGGGATTGGTCTTCAGCAGGACAGGGATCAGATGGACGAAAAAGATGCCAAACAGGGCGATCGCTCCGCCGTCAAACAGGATTCGGAAGCGGCGGCGCGACCGGCGGGTGGTGACTTGCTCATCACTGGACGCCTCACTGGCATCTTTGTCGAAGTCGTCGAACTGTGAAGTCTCCATCCTTCTCCCAAGGCAAATCTGCAGGCACCATCATGCCGGTCACAGGTGGCAGCTACTCAGGGGATGCACCCATCCACCCGGCCAGGTGGGAAGCCGCGGGAGAGACCACCAGAGCCCGGGCCCTGGGAAGAGCCGGTTCCAGGCACTCGGAACTGAACGGCGGCAGGGGGCGCCGCCGCAGCCAGGCCCCCCAGCGAAATTCATGGAACGGGATGAGCGGCTCGGGAGCGATGCGCTTCTCCCGCTTCAGCTTCCACACCAGGCTGCGGTAGGGATCATCCTGCAGATCCAGCAGCCGTTGGGGCAGGGCCATGCTGGGTTGGGGGCCCACCCCCCTTCCGTCATAGAGGTAGAGCCAGCCCCGTCGCTCCAGTTCCGCCAGCATCTCGGGGGGGCTGGCGTCGGGTATCTGCAGCACCACATACCCAAACGCCATGGCGCCCGGATCCAATTCCACCAGGCCCCGCAGCCGGTGGTGCCGATCCACCATCCAGAGCTGTCCTTCCGCCCCCATCATCAGGGGAACGGGCTTGGTGGCCAGATAAGACCGGCGCTCCTGGGCACTTTCCGTCACGAAATCCTGCTGCCGACTGCGCACCTCCGCCAACCCAACGCACATCTGGGTGGGTTGGAGATCGGCCACCCGCACCTCGATCAGCGCTTGGCTGGGATCGGGCGGGGGAAGGGGTTGGTAGGGGGGGAGACGAAGGGTCACGGGACTGGACGCTGCCTTGAATCTAAGGTCGGGCGGAATAGGGTCATCCCATGTGGATGGCTCCATGACCCCCTCCCTCCCCCTCAGCCCAGCCCCACCCTTGCAGGGCCCCCATGGCCCCATCGGTGTGATGATCTGCGGCCACGGCAGCCGAAACCGCCTGGCCGTGGCCGAATTCGCCGACCTGGCGAGGCAACTCGAAGCGAGGCTCCATCCGGTGCCTGTGGCTCACGGCTATCTGGAATTTGCCAGGCCCATCCTCCGCGACGGGCTGGAGAAACTGCAGGGGCAGGGCGTCCAGCACGTTCTGGCGTTGCCAGCCATGCTCTTCGCCGCAGGCCACGCCAAAAACGACATTCCCTCCGTGCTCAACACCTTTGCCGCGGAAACGGGGCTCCGGGTGGATTACGGACGGGAGCTGGGCGTTGATCTGGGCATGATCCAAGCCGCCGGAGCCCGAATCCGGCAATGCCTGGAGGAGGCCGACCGCAAGGGGGCCGCGGAAGGCAGGGCGCCGGTGCCCCTCCATGACACCCTGCTGGTGGTGGTGGGCCGCGGGTCCTCCGATCCCGATGCCAACTCGAACGTGGCCAAGGTGACCCGCATGTTGGTGGAAGGGTTCGGCTTTGGCTGGGGGGAAACCCTCTACTCCGGAGTCACCTTTCCATTGGTGGAGCCGGGCCTGAGAAAGGTGATGAAGCTGGGCTATCGGCGCCTTGTGGTGTTCCCCTATTTCCTGTTCTCGGGAGTGTTGGTGAGTCGCATCGTGCAACACAGCGAGGCCGTGGCGGCAGAGCACCCGGAGGTGGAGCTGCTCCATGCCTCCTACCTGGGAGACCATCCCCAGGTGCTCAGCACCTTTCAGGATCGCCTTCTGGAAGTGCTGGAGGGCACAAATGCCATGAATTGTTCCCTCTGCAAATACAGGGCCCAGGTGCTGGGCTTTGAAACGGAGGTGGGCTACCCCCAGCACAGCCACCACCACCATGTGGAGGGTTCCATGGAGAGCTGCCAGCTCTGCGAGCGGGAATGCACGGGCGCCTGCCAGACCGAAACGCCCGCCCACTCCCATGAGCCTGGCGATCACCACCACCACCCGCCCTATCCCCATGCCCATCACCCGCTGGGCCCGGAAACGCTGCGGAAACCCTGACCGGACGTCGTCTCAAGCTGAAGCAGGGGAGGTCCAGGGGCAATGGTTAGTCATTCCTATGGGTCGGGCTTTTCCCCATTGCTCCTCCGTTTCCCCCAGGGCATCCACGGGTTTTCCCCAGCCCCGATCGTCAAGCCCTAGCCACCACCGGCCCCTGTGGAAAGAGCACCAGTTTCCCCAACCCCCTTGACAAAATCGGAGAACGGTTCAAATGCCCGACTGGTGTCTCTCCCTGAACCGCTCACCCCTGATCAGCAAAGGAATCTCAAGACGCGAGAACGCCTTTCTCCCATTCCCCGCAAGGCTTTGACGAAAACGGCCGGGGTGTGGCGTAGTAGGTGGACTGCGCCCTCGGACCTTGTGACGGAGTCGGATATGCCCCATTCCATGAACGGCGCTCTGCGCTCGGATGGGTCCACCGTCTTCGCTTCAGTAGCTCCCAGCGTGAGCCTGGAGGCTGAGGTGCCTGAGGCCCTGTTTGAAGGGATGCGGGAATTCATCCGCAACCATCCCAACTGGGATCAATACAGCGTGATCACCTCAGCCCTAGCGGGCTTCCTCTTCCAGAACGGCTCGTCCGACAGAACCGTCAAGGACCACTATCTGTCGGGTCTGTTCACCGAGCCTTGAGAACCGGCGGGGCACCCACCTGCCCGTCGCACACCATCGCCCATCGCCCTGGGCCGCTCACAACGGCTCGGGGATCCAGTGTGCTGATTGAGGCTGGTGAACGCACAAAAAAAAGACGGAGGGGCCAACCTCCGTCCTTGATTTCTCCCTTGCCCGACCCTTTTAAGGTCGCTTCGCAAGTATGTGGTGTGGCCAGGGATGGTTCTGTGGTGAAGAACACCAGACTCCCCTTCAGGTGTGTGGTTCCTCACCCAGGGCTCCAGCACAGGCCCGCCAGGTGAGGGCCATCAGGGTGAGGGTGGGACTCTGCCAGCCCGAACTCGGCCAGCAGGCCCCATCGGTGACCAGCACATTGGTGGCCCGCCAGCAGGCATTTCGGGGATCCACAACCCCGGCCTCCTCATCGGCGGCCATGGCAGCCCCACCCACCTCGTGGATGTAGTAGCCGGGAGGGGCGGCCCCGGCGCTCAGGGCAGGCCGGGTCTTCAGCCACGGTTCCAGCAGGGGAAACACCATCAGGTCTTCCACCGGCAGGATCTCCCCGCCTGCAGCCGCCACCACGGCCCCCATGCGGCGCTCCATGTGGGCCACCATGGCCCGTTCGTTCGCTCCCCAGCGACAGGCGATCAGGGGAATGGGCAGGCCGTGGGCATCGAACTGGTCCGCGCAGAGGCTGACGCGATTCTCCGCAGAGGGAAGCACCTCACCATGGCCGATCAGGAAGCCCAGGGCCTCCCCCGGCCGTCGTTTGAGAAAGGTGGGGGGATCAAACCGCTGGATCGCTGCCCAGAGGCCATAGCCGCGGGAAAAATCAACGGCGCCATGCTCTCCAAAGAGGGTGTTGGGAAGGAAGCAGCTGCCCGCGCCGGAGAGTTCGGCCACGGCGGAGGGGGATCCGGGCACCGGAAGGCTGAAGAAACAACTGGTGGAGATGTGATCCATCAAGTGGCGGCCCAGCTTCCCAGAGGGATCCACCAAGGGAGGGCCATCCAACCCCTCCTGTGACAACAGGAGAATGCGCAGGGTCTCAATGGTGGAGGCACAGAGCACCACCAGATCCGCCCTCACCTTCACCCGCTCGCCGGTGCGGCCATCCACCGCCACCACTCCCTGGGCCCGCTCTCCGCTGGCGTCCATCCAGAGATGGCTGACGACGGTCTGGGGACACACCCGGGCCCGACCTGTGGCCAGGGCGCGGGCCAAGGTGGATCCCTGGGCACTGGAGGCGGGCCAGGACCGGGGCTGGCCAGGGAGGGACGGCCCCTTCGCAAAGCCCCGGGAGGAGATCAGAGGAAGGCCCAGCTCCCGCCCCACCGCCTGTTGCATGTGGCGCTCCCCCGGGGTGAGGGGCAGGGGAGGAAGGGTTTGCCCATCGGGCAACTGGGGCAATCCATCCCGCTGGCCGTGCACACCAAGCAGACCTTCCAATCGGGTGTAATACGGGTCCAGGTCGTCGTGGCTGATGGGCCAGCAGGGGCTCCGACCATCCCACTGACCGGCCTTGAACTCGTAATCCGAGAGCCGGAGCGTGATGCCACCCCAGGTGAGGCTTTTGCCTCCCACCTGGCGGCCCCGGGTCCACTGGAACGGAGCATCCTGGGGCGCGCGATAGGGGTGAAGGCGTTCGTCGACGTAGAGCTCGGGGTTGTGCTTCCAATAGCCGGGGTGGTTGGCCTGGATGGGGTTCCTGCCACTGGAGAGAAAAGCCAGACGCCGCAGGCTGTTGAGGGGTTCACGGCCCAGGGCGCGCTCGGGCGAGAGATCCGGGCCCGCATCGAGCACCAGCACCCGCAATCCCGCTTCGGCCAGCACCATGGCCGCCACTCCCCCGCAGGCCCCGGCACCCACCACCACCACATCCACTGGATCCCCAGAGGCCAGCAATCGAGCCTGTGAAGCCATCAATCCAGCACCCGATCGGGGCCGGATCTTGCCAGATCCGACAGGCTCAACTTACGATCCGACGAAAAGAAGGACAAAGAAGGCTAGCAATTGACATGATTCGTTTGTGGTTTGACGACTTCTGGGCTGATTTCGATCCAAAGAATAATTTCTTCACCCACACTCTTGATCATTGCGGAATCCGCTACAAGCTGACAAGGCTCTGGCCGGACGTCCTGATCTATTCCGTTTTTGGCGAACGCCATAAAAAATACAATTGTCGAAAAATTTTTTACACTGGTGAAAATGTCCGGCCAGACTTTAAGGCTTGCGACTACGCCATCAGTTTCGATCCAACAAACGACCCCCGCAACCTTCGGCTTCCTGTTTATATCTACCACGCCTGGTATCAGTCGCGTGGTCTGGGCCTTCAGGAAGGCACGGAATCCATGCTGGACATCCTGCTAAATCGCATCCAGGACTCCTCCTTTCCCGAACCGAGGGAACGCTTCTGCAGTTTTATCTTTGGCAATGGCAAACCGCAAGAAAGAAACGAATTTTTTCACGCCCTAAGCCAATACAAAACCGTTGATTCAGCCGGCCGATGGATGAACAACACGGGCTACAAAGTAGACAATAAAATAAAGTTCCTCCATCAATACAAATTCAACATTGCTTTTGAGAACGAAAGCGCACCCGGCTACACCACAGAAAAGATTCTGGATCCCCTGCTAGCGGGCGCCATTCCTATTTATTGGGGAAATCCTGACGTGACCACGGATTTTGCCCCCCATTCCTTCATCAATGCCATGGACTTCCCTTCGACGGAAGATCTCATCGAAGCCATCATCACCATCGACAACGATGATGAGCTCTTTCGCCGCTACCAACATGCGGCCTGTTTCACCAACAATGAACCCACCCCCTTCTGGGACATGCAAAGGCTCTACCGCTTCTACCACCAGGCCTTGGGGGTGTGATCGACTTCTCGACCAGAACGCCAGAAGTTTGAACCATCAAAAAACCCACCTGGTGTCAGGTGGGTTTTTGCTGTGGCCAGGTGAAACCTTGGGCCAATGCAGAGTTGGTGGCGGGGGCGAGATTTGAACTCGCGACCTTCGGGTTATGAGCCCGACGAGCTACCAGACTGCTCTACCCCGCGGTATGAAATGAGTGTACCAGGCAGGGGGTCCCCACTAGGAACGGTGGGATCAGGTCCGCAGATCCCCATGCACCTCCAGCTTCAGATGGGGGGCAGGAACCAGGAAGCGTTCGCCCAGCTCTTCCAGGGTCATGGGGGTGAGCCAGTCCAGGTGCTGCAGCACATGTAGGGCCACAGCCTGCTTGGCGCGTGTGGAGCCGTCCTCCACCTTGATGGCCACGCCCAGTCCTTCCCCCACCCGGCTCAGGCACTGAATGCCTTCCGCCCCGCCCTTGCTCACCACCTGCCCATGGGCCCGGCGCATGAGTTCCGTGTCGAAACGGTCCTCACCGGCCACCAGCTCCGGGTGGCTCAGCATGGCCCGGCTAAGGCTCTCCAGATCGGCCTGGGTTCCGGCCCCCAGATGGGCGAAGAGCAGGGCCATCTGGGCCAGCTGCAATTGCAACGTCGGAGCGCCGCAGTCGTCCCTGGCCACCACCAGTTCGGGCGCGGGCAGCGCCAGCAGTTCCCCCACCCGCTTCAGCACCTCCTGCTGCAGGGGGTGCTCCACCTGGAGATAGCTTTCCAGGGGCCAATGGAGCATGCGGCACGCCGCCAGGAAGGCCGCGTGTTTGCCCGAGCAGTTGTGCTGCAAGGCGCTTCGGCCTTCCCCAGGCGGTGGACATTGCAGGTGCTCCACCTCCAGCTCGGCCCCCCACAGCAGGCGAAAGGCTTCCCTGGCATGGGCTGTGGTGCCCGCATGGGAGGCGCAGGCGATCGCCAGCCCCCGCTCCCCTGCCCCATAGCGCTCCGCAGCGCCGCTGCCCACGTACACGGTGGCCTGGAAGGGCTTGAGGGCCGAACGAACGAAGGTGAGGAGCTGGGGATCACCAGCGCGCATCAGCACCCGTCCTCGGGCATCACACACCACCACATGCACCGAATGGCTGGATTCCGGAATGCCATCCCGCAGCAGGCGCACCCTGAGGGGAGACACCAGGGAACGGTTGGCCCCAGAGAAGCTGGTGGACAGGGACATGGTGGGCGTGAACGGCTCTTGGCGAACGCCGTAAGGCGGAACTTCAGAGAGCCTGACAGAGCCCCGTTCCCACACCCATCAACAGCAGGATCCAGAGGATTCCCTGGCGGAGCCTCAACAGCACAGGCCCCACCTGGTGCCTGGCCACCAGGAGATCCTGCTGCCGCCAGGCCAGGGGCTTTTCCCAAACCTGGCCGTCATACCAGCCGGATTCTTCATATTCCACCTTCTCCGACACCAGGCGTCGGTTGACGTAGGACCAACCCAACCACTGGCGGAGAAGCAGCAAGAGGGGCAGGCCCAGGCCGAGGGTGAACGCTGCGGCTCCGATCCGAAGCTGGTGATCCCTGAGGCTCCAGCTGCCGCTCGCCACCACCCAACCCAGGGGGAGGAGGAGAAACCAGGCCACCGCCAATGGGCGCATCAGAGCCAGGTCTCCCCGGGCTGGCCAGGAAAAGAACCAGGAACGCTCCAGCTGCTTGTACTCCTCCAAGGGGCGCTGTTCCTTCGCCACAGGACAAGCCACGGGCGTGTCGGCGGAGTCGGCTCCTGGGCCTGGAGAGTTGGCGGAAGGCATGGAATGAGGCTGGTGCTCAGGGGAGCCGCAGGGTCGATCCCACGGAGGCAGGGGGGACGAGGGGGGTGTAGCGGTGCTGCTCCCCATGGCCCCAGAACGACTCCAGATCGTAAAAGTGCCGCTCCTGGGGCGTGAGCACGTGCACGATCAACTCGCCGTAATCAAGCAACACCCAGCGGCCTTCCGACTGCCCTTCGCGCCGCAGGGGCAGACGCTGGGTCTCCAGCTCCAGGCGATCCTCCACGGAGCGGGCGATGGCTCTCACCTGCACATCCGAGAGTCCACTGCAGATCACGAACCAATCCGCGAGGGAGGAAATGTCCTCCACTCGGATCAGCCGGATGTCCACCGCCTTGCGATCGTCACAGGCTTCCGCTGCCAGACGAGCCAGATTTTCACTGGTGGGCTTATCCATACACGTTCTCGCTGCTGATGGATTGCCGGGAGCCCTCCTGCTGGGCCATTTCTGCCCTGGCCTTGCCCGCACTCTTGCGGAGGGCTTCCAGCCGATCTTCGTAGAAGGCCCGCTTGCGTTTCTTGCGGCTCTGTTCCACCAGCTCCTTCAGCGCCCCGCCAAGGCTTTTGTAGGCATTGGGCAGGGTGTAGCCAAAGCGGCAGGCGAGCTCGATGGCCCGCTCGTCCGCCTGGATGGCATCCTGCAGGCGCTTTTCAGAGTTGTTCTTGAGATAAAGGCGGTAACCCGCAAAACCCGACAAGCCAGCGGCCACCAACAGGAGAAGTCCATCCTGCACCCAGAGCTCTCCGATGGCCCCGCCCAGGCCGATGGCCAGGGCAGCCATCTCCCAGCCATCCCGGGGGATGGCATCGTTCTGAACCCGGCCCACCTCATGCCAGAAAAGGAGATTGCGGTGGTCGAGGGC
>JBEIGX010000035.1:0-15613 GCA_040381675.1 Aphanothece sp. | reverse complement strand
GCCGACGGATCCGGAGCTCACCTCCCTGCACTCGGCCCTGGAGGACTGGCGGGTCAGTGCGGAGGGCCATGATCTTCTGCTGGATCCGGCCGTTGTGGGGGCGGTGCTGAAGGAGCGGCTGACGATGGACAGCGGCCGATTCGGCCATCGCAGTGGTGCCCTCACCATCAGCGCCCTCGAACCGATGCGGGCGATTCCCCATCGGGTGCTGGTGTTGATGGGCCTTGATGCGGGGGTGTTCCCACGGCAGGGGGAGCGGCCCGGTTTCCACCTGATGGAGGCGATGCGGCGGCTGGGGGATCCGGATCCGGCCGACCAAGACCGCTATGCCCTGCTGGAGGCCCTGCTCTCGGCCCGGGACTCCCTGCTGATCACCTGGAACTGCAGGGATGAGCGCACCGGCGTCAGCAAGCCGCCCTCAGCCCCGGTGCAGCAGTGGTTGCAGTGGCTCCAAAGCATCCTGCCGGAGGCGGAGGCAGCGGCCCTCCTGATTCACCACGAACCCAATCCCCTGGCCCCGGCCAACTTTCAGCACCAGGGCATCCGGCCACCAGCCAGCTGCGACCGTCGCCTGCTGGAGGCCTGTCAGCATCTGGAGGCCGGCATCCAACTCCCTCCCAAGGGCCTGGCCAGCCTGGCGTTGCCCCCCCTGGAAGAGGCCCTCCCCGCAGGGGAGGATCCCTGGGAAGACCTGCGGGCCTGGTTGCTGGCGCCCCAATCTGTGTGGCTGCAGCAGCTGGGGATGCGGCCCAGGGAACGGGAGGACGAGGTGGACGACCTGGAGCCCCTGGAGCTGGACGAGCGGCTGCGGGCTTCCCTGTTCCGGGAGGTGCTCGCCCCGGCCCACCTGATGCCCCCCCCGGGGGATGGGGAGGACTGGCTGCAGCGCCACCGCGGGGAGGGAACCTTTCCGCCGGGGCAGGGCGCGGCCCTGGAAGCCCAGACGCTGCAGGAGCGCTGGGAGAGCTTGGCGGCCACGCTCGAGCCCCTGGGAGCTGGGCGGACGCTCCCCCTTCAGTGGGGGGCCTGGGCGGGGTGCCCCACCCTGCGGGGCGATGCGGTGGTGCTGGTGCATGCGGGGCAGGATCGGGCGTCTCACCGCCTGGATCTTTGGTTGCAGCTGCAGCTGGCGGCGGCGGCACTGGAAGAGGCCCCACCCCAGCGGGGCGTTCTGATTGCCAGGGGAGCAAATCAGAAGAAAGACACCTTTGCCATCCAGCTCACCTTCCAGGCCCCCACACCAGAGGAGGCCAAAGCGGAGCTGGCCCGGCTCTGGCAGCTGCGCCAGGCCTGGCGATCCGCCTGCTGGCCCGTGCCGCCGGAAACGGGCTGGGCCTGGATGGAGCGGGGGTGCCCTGACGTCGAGAGCAAGGAGTTCGGCAAGGTGATGGAGGCCTGGGAGGGCAGCGGCTTTTCCGGCGAAGGGGAACGGAAGCGGGAGGAGATGCAGATCTGCTTCGGAAGCCGGCGCCCCCTGAAGTCGCTGGTGGAGGATCTGCCCTTTGAGGAGCAGGCCCGGACCCTCCTGGCCCCCATCTGCCAGGCCGTTCTCTCCGCCAAGGAGGCCGGTCGCTGATGGCGCCCTTCGCCCCGGATCTGGCAACACCCCTCCCCGAGGACGACTTCCAGCCCAATGCCTTTCCCCTGGAGCCGGGGCTGCGGTTGCTGGAGGCCAGCGCAGGCACCGGCAAGACCTTTGCCCTGGCCCATCTGAGCCTGCGGCTGCTCACGGAGAAGGCCATCCCCCTGCGGCGCCTGCTGGTGGTGACCTTCACCGACGCCGCGGCCGCTGAACTGCGGGAACGGATTGGCCGTCGACTGCAGCAGGCCCTCAGTGGGCTGCAGGATCCTGGGTGGGAGCCACCGGATGCGGTGCTGGCAGACTGGCTGGCGGAGCAGCGCCGGTCCGCCCGAGCAGGGGAAACGGTGATGCGCTTGCTGCTGGCCCTGGAAGACTTGGATGGGGCCGACATCACCACCATCCATGGCTTCTGCCAGCGCAGCCTCCAGCGCCACGCCCTCGAAGCCCAGCGTCCACCAGGTCTGACCCTCGACAGCGAGGGGGACACCCTCTTGGAGCAGGTGGTGCATAGCTACTGGCAGGGGCAGGTGTTGGGGCTGCCCCCTCACCTGATCCGGGGTCTGAGCCGCCAGGGAATGAAGACCAAAGCACTCCGATCCCTCTTGCGCACCCTGGACAGCGATCCCGGGCTGGAGCTCGATCCCCTGCCCGAGGAGCTGCCCGTGGACACGCCCCTGGACGCGGCTCTGCCGGAGCTGTGGCGCCAGCGCTGGCATCAGTTCGCAGCCGAGTGGCAACGGCGGGGTCCAGCCCTGATGGAGGCGCTCTTCACCCAGGCCGGGGAATGGAAAGCCTCGGGCGCCGAGTACAGGCCCTACACGCTGAAGGAATCCAAAAAATGGAGTTCTGGAGTGGTGGACACCTTCATCGCCCTCCATGGCGATCAGGGGGAACCACCTCCCTACGACGCGGTGTTGGGGCAGGAGATGGTCAAGACGTTTCTCCACCCCGGGACCTTTTGCAAAGTCGCCCGCGAAGCGGAGGGAATCGGTTCCCGGCCGAACCAGCTTCCCGAGAGCCCCCTGATGGAGGCCGTCGCCGCGATGGTGGATGGCCCCGCCGAACTGGCCCTACTCCATGCCTGCCACTGGGGGCGCCGGGAGCTGGCCCGCAGGCGCCAGAGCCTGGGGCTCTGCTCCTATGCCGAGCTCCTCATCGGTCTGGATCCCGGCGCCGCAGCCACGGCCCCTACCCCCCTGCTGGCTGCGGTGGCTGGGCGCTACAGCGCGGCCCTGATCGATGAGTTTCAGGACACGGATCCGATCCAATGGCGAATCCTCCGGCTGGCCTTCGGAGGGGGGGAGCATCTGCTGGTGATGGTGGGCGACCCCAAACAGGCGATCTACCGCTTCCGGGGGGGCGATCTGGCCACCTATCTGGCGGCCCGCGCCGCAGCCCAGCGTTGTTATCAGATGCGGGAGAACCGGCGCTCCACTCCCGAGTTGATCGAAGCCCTCAACGCCTTCTTCGACCGGGGACTGCCCCGCTCCAATCTGGCCATGCCCCGCATGGAGGCCAAGGCGGACAGGGGAGGAAATAGGCAGGTGCCGATGGAGCTCCTCTGGCTGGGTCGGTCGTCCAGCCTGCCCCGCAGCTCCGAGGTGAATCTGCTGCTCCCGGCCCAGATGGCCGCCTACGTGGCCCAGCTGCTGGCGAATCCCCCACGACTGCTGGAAAGCACAGGGGAACGGGCCCTGGAGCCCGACGACATCTGTTTCCTGGTGGGAACCCATGCCCAGGCGGAAGACCTGCGCCAAGCCCTCCAGGATCTCGGCATCGCCAGCCGCCTGGTGAGCCAGGCCGATGTGTTCACCACCCCCGCAGCCACAGCCGTGCAACGGCTGCTCGATGCCCTGGCCGATCCGGCCGATGCCAACCGGCTCCGGCTCCTGGCCGCCTCTCCCCTCTTGGGATGGAATGCGGAAACCCTGCGGGAGGCCCCGCCCCTGCACTGGAGCGCCTTGGCATCCAGGTTGCAACGGGTGGCCCAGGTGTGGCCTCAGCAGGGTCTGCTGGGATCCCTGGGAGCGGTGCTCACGCCCGAGCAGATGGCCAGCCACGCCAAGGGGGGGCGATTCCTGGCGGATCTGCAACAGGTGACCGAGCTGGTGCAGCAGCGGGTTCACCGGGAGCAGCTGGGCCCCCACGCCACAGCCCGCTGGCTCCGGAGGAGACGACAGGCCGAACTGGAGAGGGTGCCAGAGGCGGAGCAGACCCACAGCGACAAGGTGCGGCAGGCAGTGTCCGTGGTGACGGTGCACCGCAGCAAGGGGCTGGAATACCCGGTGGTGATTTGTCCCTACCTCTGGCTGGATGGGGGGAAGCCCCAGGGGGAGGGCAGACGCTGGCAGCGTGGGTCCGACCAGCCCCCCCGGCTGGATCTCCATCGCAACCGATCCTGGGGCGACGGCTATCTGGCCGAACGGGACCATCAGGTGGCCCAGGAAGCGGAACGGGAGCGCCTCGCCTATGTGGCCCTCACCCGGGCGATGCATCGGCTCGTGGTGGCCTGGGTGCCGGCGAAAGATCGGGAGTGCAACCCGCTCTATCCCTGGTTGTTCGTGAACGAGCCCGTTCCGGATGTGGAGGAACACTGGCCGGACGACACCCCTCTGGACATCTGGCGCCAACGGTTGAGCGAACAGATCGCGGAACGCCGCTTGCCCCTGCGACTGCTCGACCCCCCAGCTCTTGACCTGGCGTGCCTTCCGTCTCCTCGGCAGGAAGGCGCCATCCCCCTGGCCACGGGCCCCGTTCCCAGGGAGTCGCTCTACCGGGGATGGGCCCGCAGCAGCTACACCAGCTGGACCCATGGCCGCGCCAGGGACGAAGGCCCCCGGCTCCCCGCTGAAGCGGTGGAAGAGGGGCGGGACACCAGCGATCCAGAACCGGAGGAGGGGACCGTGCTGGAGGCCCGACCGCCAACCCCCGAGGCCATGTCCTGGCCCGACCTGGGGCCCTGGGCCGACCTCCCGAGGGGGTCGGGCTTCGGGGAGTGCCTGCACCGGGTGCTGGAGCAGATCGACTACGGATCTCCGCTGCCATCTTCCGCCCTCCAGACCGTGGTAACCCATGAACTCCGGCGGGCGGGCCTGGACGAGCGATGGGCCCCTCCCCTGTTGGATGCCATCCCACAGATGCTGAGCACGCCCTTTGGCGGGGAGCTGGGGGGCCTCAGGCCAGCCGATCTGCACGCCCAGGCGCGCATGAATGAACTCCATTTCGACCTCAGCCTTCACCATGTGCGGGCGGCCGACCTGGCCCGGGCCTTTGGCGACCACCCTGGGGGAGCCTTTGGGGAGGCCTATGCCGCGGCGCTCTCCCAGCTCCCGGTGAACCACTGCGGGTTCCTCACCGGCTCCATCGACCTGATCTTTCCCGACCCAGCAACGGAGCGGTGGTGGGTGCTGGATTGGAAAAGCAACTGGCTCGGTCGGCGGGATGGCCAGGGACGAACCCTCTCCTGTGGCCCCGGCGACTACGGAACAGAGGTCCTCCAGTCGCTCATGGCCAGCCACCATTACCCCCTGCAGGCCCATCTCTACCTCGTGGCCCTGCATCGCTATCTGGCCTGGCGCCTGCCGTCCTATGGCCCGGAACAGCATCTGGGAGGGTATGCCTACGTATTTGTGCGGGGCACTCCAGGGGCGTCGGGGCAGGACGTCCTGCCAGGCCCCGTGCCCGGGATGGTGGTGGAGCGTCCGCCCCTGGAGCGGTTGTTGGCGCTTGATCGGGCCCTGGGGACCGCTCCCTCCGGATGGGAGCCCGGCATGCACCCATGAGCACCTTTTTGCGCCGAGATCCCTTGCGCCGAGATCCCGCCGGCTGGGTGTCCCCGTTGAGTCGGGCCCTGGCGGAGGCCCTGCCCCGCCTCTATGGCGAGCCACCGGATGCCTTACTGGGCCAACTCATCGGTGCCCTAACTGAGGCGATGGAGCGAGGGGAACTGGCCGTAGATCTCGCGGATCCCCCCCCGGAAGGGGTGGAGGCCAGCGAGTGGCCCGAGGCCCACCTTCAGGCCCTGGAGAGATCCGCCCTGAGCCGGCCACCCCATGGTCCCCTTGTCCTGGAGGGCTGCCAGTTGCGCTGGCGCCGCTGGCAGCGGCTGCGGCTCGACGTGATCGAGGAACTGACCGCCCGGGCCCACCGGCAAACCCCCCTGTCCCGTTGGCGCCCCCCGGCCGGGGTCAAGGACCCCCAGCAGCGCTTGGCCATCCGCACCGCGCTGGAGCGCGATCTGCTGGTGCTGGCCGGCGGTCCGGGCACCGGGAAAACAAGCACGGTGGCGTGGATTCTGGCTGCGATCACCAAGCTGCAAGAGGATCCATGCATCCATCTGGCCGCCCCGACAGGCAAGGCGGCTGCCCGGCTTCGGGCAGCCACGGAAGGTCGCTGGCCGTGCACCACCCTCCACCAACTGCTCGAAAGCCGAGGCGAGGGCTACTTCCGACGGAATCGGGAGCGGCCGCTCATGCTCGACCTGCTGGTGGTGGATGAAGTGTCAATGGTGGATCTGGCGTTGATGGGGGCCCTGCTGGAGGCCCTACCGGGGGAAGCGCGCCTGGTGCTGGTGGGAGATCCGGCCCAGCTGCCACCCGTCGCGCCGGGGGCTCCCCTGCAGGAGTTGCTGCAGGAGGAACAGCAACCGCTGCTGCAGCCCGCGGTGGTGACCCTGCAGACCACCTATCGCAACGCCGGCGCCATCGCCCATGTGGCCTCTGCCCTGCGGGAGCAGATCGGAAGCCGAAGGCATGCCTTCGGTCAGCCGATCGAGGAGTTGCGGCCCCAGCTTTCCGCCTTGGAAACCGGGGCCAACCTCCACTGGCAGGAGGTGCCCCTTGGCCCCCTGCCTGCCGTGGTGGTCCAGGGCCTGCAGCACCATCTCCAGCATCTGGAGAGCGCAGCCCGGGAGTGCACCCCAGGCACGGACAGGGGATGGACTGCCCTGGTGGAGATCAGGGATGGACTGCTGGTGTTGACCCCCAGACACCGGGGGCCCTGGGGAGTGGAGGCGGTGCATCGCCACCTGCTTGGCGAGAGCTCAGGATCTGCCCTGGGCCAGTGGCCGAGCGGCACGCCGGTGCTCTGCACGCGCAACCTCCATGGACTGGGGCTAAGCAATGGGGATCTGGGCGTGGTGGTGGTGGTGGGGCCGGAGCGCTGGCTCGCCTTTGGACAGGAAACCCCGATCTGGTTGCATCCGGCCCAGCTCAGCGGCGCTGTGGAGCCGGCCCTTGCCCTGACGGTGCACAAGGCCCAGGGAAGCGAAGCCATGCGGGTGATGGTGCTGCTCCCCGATGCGGAGGGGGTGGATCGTCGGCTCCTTTACACCGCCCTCACCCGAGCGCGGGAGGAGGCCTGGTTGCTGACACCGCTGAACGAGGGACAGGGAGGAGGCAGCCGGTGCTGAGTTCAACAAATCCTTTGCAGCACCAGCGAAAGAATGTTAGATCAAATATGTTTGATCGAATAATTCACAATGGAAACCATACCCCAAATGCGCGTAGAGCGTCCCTGGGGATGGTATGAAACCGTCGCCTCTGGCGAGGGCTACCTGGTGAAGCGGCTGTGGCTTGCGCCAGGCAAGCGCATCAGCCTCCAGCGCCATCAGCACCGCTGTGAACACTGGGTGGTGGTGAATGGGGCAGGAGCGTTGACTCTGGAAGGCACCACCTTTCAAGCCCAGAAGGGCACCACGCTCTTTGTGCCCGAGGGAGCGCGCCATCGGGCGGAGGCTGGGCCAGAAGCTCTTGAGATCGTGGAGGTGCAGCGAGGAGAGGTGCTCAGCGAAACCGACATCGAGCGCTTCGAGGACGACTTCGGCCGCATCTAGCCCCCCTGGTCGGGGTGATAGGATCAACCTTCACCCTTTGATAGAGCGAACGCAGCATCAGGCATCGGCCAACAGGGTATTCCTTCTGAGGAAGTTGTGTCATCAGTGGTTGAGTTTCAGTTCATCTGAAAAGAATCGCTTGGCGGAAACTCGTGGGATGGAAGGCTTTGAGTCCAGCAGATGTCGTCTTTCTTGGATCTTTCCTCTTTGAGGGTGGATCAATTGGGCAGCTGCAGGTCTGTATTGAAGGATTTTCTGGCCTTCCAGCCTGAGGTTGATCCTTGTCTGATGTTTTTCTGGGCAGCTCCGCTGTCGCGATAGAAGCTGTTGTCGATTCCACTCCAGCGGCGTTGGAATCGGAGTTCGGGCGCTTTGGCCTGAGAACCGAACTCCTCGCAGCACTTGATGTCATGGGGTTCCAGACCCCTTCGCCAATCCAAAAGGCCGCCATTCCCGAGCTGCTCCTGGGGAGAGATCTGGTGGGTCAGGCCCGAACGGGAACGGGAAAAACGGCGGCCTTCGGTCTGCCGCTTCTGGAACGCCTGGATCCTGAGGAACGTCGGCCCCAGGCCCTGGTGCTCACCCCGACGCGGGAATTGGCCCTGCAAGTGGCCGAGGCCATCAACAGCTACGCGGCCCAGCTTCCCCAGGTTCGGGTGTTGGCGATCTACGGCGGAGCGGATTTCCGCGAACAACTGCTCCACCTCCGCCGCGGTGTGCAGGTGGTGGTGGGCACCCCGGGGCGGGTGATGGATCACATCCGTCAGGGCACGCTCGACCTCTCCGGACTGAGAACGTTGGTGCTCGATGAAGCCGACGAAATGCTGCGAATGGGGTTCATCGATTCCGTGGAATGGGTGCTGGACCAATTGCCCGCCCAGCGGCAGGTGGTGCTTTTTTCGGCCACCATGCCCAGTGAGATTCGCCGCCTTTCCAACCGCTATCTGCAATCCCCCGCTGAAATCACCATCCACTCCAAGAAGGGGGAAGGGGGAAGGATCCATCAGCGCTTTCTTGTCGTGCAACCCCAGGCGAAGCAGCAAGTGCTGCAGAGGGTTCTCGAAGCCGAGGGCTCCGGTGGGGTGATCATCTTCGCGCGCACCAAAGCTGTGAGTCTCACCCTGGCCGAAGCCCTCGAAGGCCAAGGGCACAATGTGGGGCTCCTCAATGGAGATGTCCCCCAGAACCAGCGGGAGCGCACCATTCAGCGCCTGAGAGACGGCCAGCTCGACGTGCTGGTGGCCACCGATGTGGCCGCAAGGGGGCTGGATGTGGATCGCATCGCGCTGGTGATCAACTACGACATGCCCTTTGACGGTGAGGCCTACGTGCATCGCATCGGCCGCACAGGACGGGCGGGCCGATCGGGTGCGGCGATCCTTTTCCTGACGCCAAGGGAGAAACGGTTCCTTGGGGATCTGGAGCGGGCCGTTGGAGAAACGATTGCACCGATGGAGATACCCAGCAACGCCAGCATCAACCAGGGGCGGTTGAACCGGCTCGAATCCAGCCTGGCCGACCTGGTCGTGGACTCGCCGCTCACCCAGGAAGAACAGGGTTTGCTCAGGGAACTCCTGCAGCGGCTCTCCAGGGAACAGGGCGTGGATCCTGAGCGTCTGGCCGAGGCAGCGGTGGCCCTGGCCCTGAAAGGAAAGTCGCTGCTGCTGAAAGAGGAGAAGCCCGAGCCAATCCAGGACACCACCTTCAAACGGCGCGCCCGGGATCCCCGCCAGGAGGAAGCCGACCGGGGACCGGAAGCCAACATGGAGAGGTTCCGCCTGGAGGTGGGCTGGCGAGATCGGGTGAAGCCCGGCAATATCGTCGGAGCAATCGCCAATGAGGGTGGTCTTACTGGTCGCTCGATTGGAAAGATCCGGATCTACGACAGCCACACCACGGTGGATCTCCCCAAGGGGATTCCTCCCGAAGTGGTCGCCAACCTGCAACGTCTGCGGGTGATGAACAAGGAACTGCAACTCTCCCGTCTATGAGCCTTTCTGGCCTGCCCCTCACCCTTGTTCTTCTGACGGCCTGGACCCTGCTCAACCAGGGGCCGGGCCCCGCAAGGGCCTCTGGGATGGGATCCATGATGCAGGCCTATTGCCTGGCAGCTGTGGAAGAGGAGATGACGAAGGCAGGGAAAGTGGCTCCCCAGGGGATGGCCGCTTTCGCTTGCCGTTGTGTAGTGGATCGGCTGACGGAGGGCACCAGCCTGGGTTCTGCTCGGAGCTACTGCAGGGAATCCACCGCCCGTCGCTACGCCTTGTGACCTACGCCTTGCGACCCAATTGTGAGCTCAGGCGCACAATTGGGTCACGTCGCCGGTGGAGATGGCCGTGATGTCACTGACACTGAGGCGCTCCATAGCCATGACGAGCGAGTGCTGAACCTCGGCAGATTCCGTAAGCACCAAGGTTTGCAGCAGGTCGAATTGGTCCTGGGGAGCGAGCTCTCCGTCCTCTCTCCAAGAGAGGCTCCAGGGCACCGGCGGTGGCGTCAGGGGAGGGATCATCTGGGAGCGAGGGAAATCAGCGTTTGCTGACAATGGGGCCAGTTTGCCGGGTTCGGCCCCGCTCTTCCAGTTTCCTTCCGCCTCCCTTCACACTCCTCAATCAAGCCCGCGAACGGGGTTGTAGGGTTGAAACGATTCCAATGCGCACAGGTTTCCTTCGGCACGTTCAGCCGGGCCCGGCCCTTCAGGCGGTTCACGCAAATGAGTTTGCGCGCTCCATCCCCTTCTGGTCTGCACCGTTCACTGACTTTCCTGGGACACCAGCACCAAACGAATCTGTTCCAGGACCTCTTTTCGAATGACCATTTACGTTGGCAACCTCTCGTTTGATGCCGAACGCGAGGATCTCGTTGACCTTTTCGGTCAATACGGCCAAGTACGCCAATGCAGTCTTCCCCTTGATCGGGAGACCGGACGCAAACGTGGCTTTGCCTTTGTGGAGTTGGCGGATGATGAATCCGAACAACGGGCCATTGATGACCTCCAGGATGTGGAGTGGATGGGCCGAATGATCCGGGTCAACAAAGCCACTCCACGGGAAGGCGGTGGTGGTGGCGGCGGGGGCGGCGGGGGCGGCGGCGGTCCCCGTCCCCGCAACGGACGCGGTGGAGGGTATGGCGAGCGCTCAGCCCGTGTCGGTGGCTCGGCCTACTGAGCTCCAGCCCCAACCCACCGGCAGAGGGAGTTCGGGGCTGGAGCGGCTGATCCAGCGGCTCCAGCCCCATCGGCGCACCGTTGTCCTGGCGTCGCTCTGCTCGGTCCTCAACAAGCTGTTCGATCTTGCCCCGCCCGTTCTGATCGGCCTGGCGGTGGATGTCGTGGTGAAACAGAAGGATTCCTGGCTGGGCTCCCTTGGCGTCCAGTCGGTTCCATCCCAGCTCGCCATTCTTGCGATCGCCTCCTTTGTGATCTGGAGTGCGGAGTCGCTGTTTGAGTACCTCTATGCCCTCCTCTGGCGCAATCTGGCCCAGACCGTCCAGCACGAGCTGCGGATCGAGGGCTACGACCATCTCCAGCAGCTCGAGATGGCCTTCTTTGAAGCGGGCAGCAGTGGCCAGCTGCTAACCATCCTGAACGACGACATCAACCAGCTGGAGCGGTTTCTCGACCACGGAGCCAACGAGGTGCTCCAGCTGATCACCACGGTGGTGGCCATCGGTGGAGCCATGGTGGCCCTCTCTCCCACGGTGGCGGGAGTGTCCTTTCTTCCCATCCCCCTCATCCTCTGGGGCTCCCTCCGGTTCCAGCGGCGCCTGGCTCCCCTCTACGGGGACGTGCGCAGCCGGGCCTCAGATCTGGCCAGCAGGCTCACCAACAATCTGGGGGGCATTCTGACCATCAAGAGCTATGCGGCGGAAGCCTGGGAGCGCTCCAAGATGGAGCAGGACAGCGAGGCCTATCGGCTCAGCAACCGCCGGGCCATCCGACTCTCGGCAGCCTTCGTGCCCCTGATTCGCTTCGCCATCCTTTTTGCCTTCCTCTCGATCCTGGTGATCGGAGGGCTACAGGCCTGGCGAGGTTCCATAGCGGTGGGCACCTACAGCTTTCTGGTCTTCATCACCCAGCGGCTGCTCTGGCCTCTCACCACCCTCGGCCGCACACTGGATGACTACCAACGGGCCATGGCCTCCACCGATCGGGTCCTGAATCTGCTGGACACGCCCATTGCCATCTCCTCGGGGAATCGCCCCCTCGATCCTCAACAGGTGGCTGGGCACATCAGATTTCAGGGGGTGGAGTTTGCCTATGGGGGCCGCTCCCCCTTGCTGCGTCACTTTGACCTGAACATTCCAGCGGGAAGCACAATCGGCATCGTGGGCTCCACGGGTTCCGGCAAGAGCACCATCGTGAAACTGCTGCTCCGCCTCTATTCCATTCAGGCCGGCCAGATCCTGTTGGACGGGGTGCCCATCGAGAGCTACAGGTTGGGCGATCTGCGTCGGGTGATTGGGCTCGTGAGCCAGGAGGCGTTTCTATTCCACGGCACCGTTGCCGAAAACATTGCCTACGGCACATTTGCGGCTCCCTTCTCGGCGATCCAACGGGCCGCCACCCTGGCCGAGGCGCACACCTTCATTGAATCCCTGCCCCAGGGGTATCACACCATGGTGGGGGAAAGGGGGCAACGGCTTTCCGGGGGACAGCGGCAGCGGCTGGCCCTGGCCCGGGCCCTGTTGAAGGATCCGCCCGTGCTGATCCTCGATGAAGCCACTGCGGCGGTGGACAACGAAACCGAGGCGGCGATCCAAAACTCGTTGGACACCATCACCGCCGATCGCACCACTCTCGTGATTGCCCACCGTTTGAGCACTGTGCGCCATGCCGATCGCATTGTGGTGATGGAACACGGCAGAATTGTGGAAACAGGTGGCCATGAGGATCTCCTTGCCGCAGATGGGGCTTACGCCAATCTCTGGAGGGTCCAGGCTGGCCTCCGGGCCGATGAGCCTCTGAGGATCTAGGCCCACCCGTCATGCCTCGTCGTTCTCCACCCCCCCGCCGCCCCCAGCCCCGCAGCCAACGCTCCCTGTTCCCCTTGCTGCTGGCCACTTCCCTCGGACTGGCTGCGGGGTTCGGGCTCTCCGCCCCCCTGGCCAAGCTGGTGAGCGGAACCGATGAGGAGGCCGCCAGTCAACCGGCGGAATGGCGCAATCCCTTTGGGGAGTGGGTGCATTTAGGCCAGGACGATGTCCTGATTCTTGGAACGGATGTGGGAGGCGGAAACACCGACGTCATCGCCGCCATGCGGGTGGAAGGGGGCCAAACCACCATCACCCAGATTCCGCGGGATGGCTACATCGAGACAGAGCAATACGGGCCCATGAAAATCAATGCCCTCTACGCCGCCGGAGGCACAGAAGCCTTAAAGCGTGAAATTTCAGACCGGATGGGCCGTCCTATACGCCATCATTTGATCGTGAATCTGGGGGCCATCCGAAAGATTGCGGACATGATCGGCGGCATCGAAGTTGATGTACCAAAAAGAATGGAGTACACCGACAATACGCAAGGTTTATATATTGATCTTCAGCCTGGTCTGCAAACTCTCAAAGGCCGGGATCTCGAAGGCTTCCTCCGCTTCCGCCATGATGAAACCGGCGACATCGGCAGGATGGAGCGCCAACAGCTCGCTGTGCAGGCCCTGTTTCGCAAGCTGATCCGACCGGAACAACTGGTGCGTCTACCCGTTCTGGTCATGCTCTCCGGCAACGACATGCAAACCGACATGGGCCCCATGGAATTGGGCGGTCTGGTAACAGCCATCAGCACCACGGAACTCAAGATTCGCCATCTGGATGGCCAGCCCTTTGACCAGGGGGGGGTGAGCTATCTCGACCTCGATTGGCCCGCCCAGGACGACCCGTCCATGGGTCCGGAGGACTCTCAGGAAGCCCGCCGCTCGTTCTTCCTCTTCTGAGGGTGCTGGCTCACAACATCAGCCGTTAGCTCTCCTTTGGGCCTGGGCCTGGGCCTGGTCCAGGTCCGGGTGTGCCGCCTGGTCGACGATCGGACAGGGTGAGCAGGGCGAGAGCGAGGGCCACCAGCGCCAAGGAAGGGCTGGAGGCGGCCACGGTCACCCCCAGAGCCGCGGTGAACCAGATGGAGGCTCCACTGGTGAGTCCCCGCACTTCCGGGGTCTGCTGCTGCCCCCGGGGGGGCGCCACCAGAATTTCCCCCGCCCCCAGAAACCCCACACCGGTGGCCACACCCTGAATCGCCCGGCTGCGGGCCCCTGCATCCGGCCCGGCGGCCAGCACCATCAAGCAGGCGCTCAGCCCCACCAGCACATGCACCCGCACCCGGTTGGGGTGGGGCAGGCTGCCGTGATGGGCCCGGTTGAGACCCACCACCAGCCCGCACAGAACGGCTAGCCCCATGCGCAGGAGGGCCTGCAGATCAGGGCTGAGAAAGGGAAGCGTCATGGGATCCTCCTTGCCGTTGGGGCGCCTGCATCTGCCACCAGGCGGGTGGCCAACAGGTCGGCCTGGGTGGGCACCAGGGAAAAGGCAGCACTGAATCCAGCGAAGGTCCAGAGGCCGGGCGCTCCCTCCACCGGGCCCACCAGTGGCTGGCCATCGGTGCAAAAGCTCACCGGTACCTGCTGGTAGGGCGCCGGGAGGGTCGCCAGCTGGGGATCCAGCTGGCCCAAGCCCTCTCGAAGCCGCTCCTCCATCCACTGGGCATCGGGGGTCTCCAGAGAGCCTGTTTCCTCCGGCCCGGCACCGGGCGCCCCGTCGGCCCCTGGCAGCCAGCTGATCTGGCCGAGCACCACCCCAGCTCCCCAGGGGGCCAGGCCCGCATCCACGATCCAATGGGGAGATGGACTGGACGCTGCAGATCCCGCCTCCAGAGCCGGGCGCTGCCAATGGCGAGGCTGCACGATGCGGCCGCGCCGCGCCTGCTCCAGCCAGGGAGACTGTGGGGCATCGGGCCCCACCAGAAGCACGCCAGCCCAGCTGTAGCGCAGCCTGGAAGGAAGGGCAGGCCAGAGTCGGCGGCAGCCCGCTCCCGCCGCCAGCACCACGGTGGGCGCTCGAAGAACGGAGTCTGCGGAAGAGCCATCAGGCTCAAGATCCAGCTCCCAACCGCCCCCCGGCAGGTGCCTCAAGGCCCTCACCCGTCGGGCCAGATGGTGCACACCGGCGGCGGCGAGGGCCTGGGACCGGGCAGCCATCCAGGTGGGGGGATCGATCCGGGCGAGGGGAACGGGAACCATGCGGGTGAGGGCTGCCAGGCGGCGGGGCAGGCCGGGCCGGGCGTCATGGAACACCAGACCACTGGGGTGCCAGCCCAGGGGGCCATGGAGCTGCTCCAGGCGGCGCCAGGCCCAGGAGGAAGGGCCCCAGGCCACGGCGCCGTAGCTCAGGGCGGTGGCTGTGTTCTCCCCGCCGCCAACCAATCGAACGGCCGCACCCTGGCGAGCGAGGCTGAGGGCCAGCACGGTGCCCGCCAGGCCATCTCCGATCAGCGTGATCGGGCTCTGCCGCCAGGGGGCCAGGCCCATGGGGCTCAAATGAGGAGGTTGAAGGAGGTGATCACCCGCTCGAAGAGCTCGCGCACCTTGGGCCAGCGGGCTTCATTGGTGCTGGCGGCAAAGGTATAGAGGCGGCCCCGATCCACCACCACGGTGGCCAGCTCATGGCGAGTGCGATCCGCCAGATGCACGCTGTATTCCAGATCGTAGAAGGTGCGGCCGGCCAGTTCCCTCTCCCTCGCCTCCATCAGTTCGGCTTGGCGGCCGCTGCCATCTGGAGCGATCACCACCTGGCGGAGCTTCTCGCCCACAGCCTCCGCCGAGCCCAGGTTGGCGAGGTCGTTGGTGCTGTTCACCTCGGAGATCACCAGGCTGAGGGTTTCATCGCTGTTGATCAGGTCGTGAAACACCACCTGGGGACCGCCGCTCACCTGCACCCGATTCCAGCCGGTGGGATAGAGGAATGCGTAGCGCCCATCAGGGCTTTGGAAGGATTGGAGCCCGGCCGCCGCGGCACTGCAGGCCCCCAGCCCCCCCGCCAGAGCCAACACCAGCAAGAAAGAAAGCGCCCCACGGACCAGGGTGCGCAAGGGGAGGGGTAAGAGGGGCAAGGAAACCATGGAGGGCGGGGGCGAGACGACGCGCAGGAGGGGTGCCCTGGGATCGGGCACGCGTGAACTTGCCCGCCATTCTCCCTCCGGCCTGACACCG
>JBEIGX010000034.1:0-15697 GCA_040381675.1 Aphanothece sp. | reverse complement strand
GACATGGGCTCAATCCACGAGGGAGAACATGAGTTCACCGGAACACACCAGATCCCCATCCACCCGGGCTTCCGCCTTCACCTTGCCGAAGCGCTGGCGCTTGAGGCTGAGCAGTTCGCAGCTGATCCGCAATTGATCCCCCGGCACAACGGGCTTGCGGAAGCGCACCCCATCGATGCCGGCGAACACAAACAACCCCTTAGCGAGATTGGGCATCTGGGTGACGATCAAACCCCCCACCTGGGCCATGGCCTCCACGATCAACACCCCCGGCATCAGGGGGCGCCCGGGGAAATGGCCCTGGAACTGGGGCTCATTGAGCGTGACGTTTTTGATCGCCACAGCCCGTTTGCCCGGTACATGCTCAATCACCCGATCCACCAGGGCAAAGGGGTAGCGGTGGGGCAGGAGCCCCATGATCTGCTCGCTGGTGAGCACGGGCACCGTGGGAACGCTCTCAGCAGACGGGGGGGCGATCACCGGCGTGGAGGAGGGGAGGGGGGGAGAAACGGTCACGGGCACACCAGGGGAAGGGGACTGACCTCGTCAGGTGCGGCCTCCAGGGCGGTGGCCAGGGCTGTGTGGAGCCCATGGGATCCCCGGTAGGCAAACACCTGGGCCAGGGGGAGGCCAACGAGAGCCAGATCCCCTAGCAGGTCCAAGAGCTTATGGCGCACCGGTTCATCGGCATAGCGCAGCGGGGGGTTGAGCCAGCGATCGCCATCGCACACCAGAGCGTTATCCAGAGCTCCGCCCTGGATCAGACCCAACTCCCGGAGCTGCTCCACCTGCTCCAGGAAGCCGAAGGTGCGTGCCGGGGCTACCTCCTCCACGAAGGCGTCCGGGGTGAGGGCGAGGCTGAAGAGCTGGCGGCCGATGGCGGCCTGGGGATACTCCACCGCGGCGGAGAGGTGGAGCTGGGGGGAGGGGAGGGCCACCGCAAAGCTCTGGCCCTGTTGGCGGGTGATCGGGCCGGGGAGGGGCCTCAGCTGGCGGGGCCCCAGGGGCGCCAGACCCGCTTCCCCGATGGCTTCCACCCAGGGCAGGGCGGATCCATCGAGCAGGGGAATCTCGCCCCCCTCCACCCAGAGCTCGGCATGGCTCACCCCGGTGCCCGCCAGCGCCGCCAGCAGGTGTTCCACCGTGGCGAGTTGGCGCTGCCCCAGACGGAGGGCTGTGCACAGCCTGGTGTCGCTCACCTGCTTGGGGCAGAGGCGCTGCAGGCCTTCGGACGGGGCATTCAACCAGCCCACCCAGTAGCCCTCCCGGCTCCCTGGCTGGAGCCGCACCCGACAGGAGGCCCCACTGTGCAGACCCACCCCCTGCAGCTCCACGGGAGCGGCCAGGGTGTAAGCGGTGCTGTAGTCGGAGGGCCAGGTGTTCACTAGAACTTCCAGCCCACACCGAGGTTGAAGCGCCAATCCCCGGTGAAGTCCTGGCTGGCCACCTCAAGCCTGAGGGGCCCCACGGGGGTGGTGACGATCAGACCGGTGCCCACGGAAAAGCCCTGGCCGGGCTTGTTGAGCAGTTCTCCGGGCTGGCCAGGCACATCCTTCTGCGTGCCGAAGGCCGTGCCCCCATCCACGAACAGCTCTCCGCTCACGATCTTGAACAGGGGGAAGCGGTATTCGATGGTGGCTTCTCCGTAGCTGCGGCCCACACCCAGGTCGCAGTCGTAGTAGCCCCGCACGGAGTTGCCGCCGCCCAGGCAGAAGGCCTCATAAGGAGGCAGGCTGCCGATGTTGGTTCCTCCGGTGAGCTGGAAGGCGAGGGCCTGCTTGCAATCCGCCGTTTCACCGGCCTTGGGGCGACACCCCTTGTAGAACTTCAGCCAGTTCACAGGGATGTAGTGGGTAAATCCGGCCCTCACCCGGTTGAAGGTGGGGGAATCGGGGCCCACGGAGATGAATTGTTCCGTGCCGATGCTGAGGAAATTCCCCTGGGTGGGATTGCGGGGGTCGTTGAGGGTGTTCATGGTGGCGGCCACGCGCACCCCAAACAACTGGTTGTTCTCGGCACAGTTGTAGGCAATGCAGATGATGCCGTCCTCATCCACTTTGCCGGCGTAATCATCCTGGAAGGCGTTGGTGGAGACCCCATAGGGCATGTTGGCCCCGGAGTAGTTGATCGGCGTCACCTGCTGGGCACTAAGGCCCAGGATCATGTTCCACTTGGCCCGCTTGAAGGGATTGCCGCCATTGAGGGGACGCACCACCTGGAGGTTGCCACCCACCCGCTGGATCACCACCGAGTTGCCGTCAAAGTCGTACCAGCTGGTTTCGGAATCCGCGTCCTGGGCGTCTTCCACCGAGCCGAAGACTTTCCCTTCGGGATTATTATCGTTGTTGATGTTGTAGGCCACCGAGGTGCCCGGCGCCTCGTAGAAATTGGAGGCGGTGTAGATGCTTCCGTTCTCCTGGCTCTGGAAGATCTGGGGCACATCGCGGCTGATGAAGCCCCGGATCCGCAGGGCCGTGCGGAAGGGATCGCCCTTGATCCAGGGATCGGTGAAGCTCACATCCGCCAGCCCACCGAATTGGCCATAGGTGAAGCTGGTGGCCACGTCCCAGGCCCGCCCCAGCAGGTTGCTGTCCTGCACCTGCACCTGGCCAAAGACCCCCTGGCTCTGGCTATAGCCGAGGCCGCCGGAGAGGGATCCGGTGGATTGCTCCACGATGCCCAGCACGATGGTGATGCGGCCCGGATCGGAAGCCTCGGGGCGCAGGGTCACCTTCACATCGCTGAAGAGCCCTGTGCCGTAGAGGCGCTTGATGTCATCTTCCAGGTTGCGTCGATTAAAGATCTCGCCAGACTTCATGGAGATCTCCCGGGTGATCACCCAGGATTTGGTCTTGCCCCGGATCGGCTGGCCCTTGTCATTGGTGGCGGAGCCTTCCTTGTTGAGGAACTGCACCTCCACCCCGTTCACCACACCCTGGCGCACGCCCAGCACCAGCTCCCCTTCCGGGCTCACCCGGCTAGGGCCCGTGACCCGGGCCAGGGAATAGCCCTGATCGGCGTACCACTTCTGCAGTTCCTGGATCCGGCCCTGGAGGGTGTTCAGGTTGATGGTCTTTCCGAAATCCGCGGCAAAGGTGTCCTGCACCACGGTGGGGGGCAACTTGGCATCCTGGGGATCCAGGGTCACCTTGGTGAGCACGGGGTTGGGCACCACCTTCACCACCAGGCGCACCCCCAGGGCCGAATCCACGGGCTCCAGGCGCACATCAGAAAACCAGCCGGTGGCGTAGATGGCGGAGAGGTCTTTGCGCAGATCGCTGCGGGTCACCTCGGTGCCGGGGGTGACGGCCATGGCGGCATAGGTCGCCCGTTCGATCCGATCTTTCTCGGGATGGCCATCCAGACCTTGGATCACCACCTCACTCAGCAACACCCGCGGTTCATTGTTGGAGGCGGGGTCGGGCTTGGCCACCGGGCGGCCATCGCTGGGCACGCTGGCGCCGCCGGGGGTCCCTGCTGGCCCGGGCCCGGGAGAAGCTGGTGCCGCTTCTGGGGCTTCGCCGGGGCCTGGGGCCACCGGCTGACCAAAGGGGGTGCCCTCAAAACCGTCGAAGCGGGTGCCCTCCGGTGCGGTCGTCGGGCTGCCCTGGGGGGCGTCGAAGGGGCTGGCCTCAGGGGTGCCACCGGACGGGGCCTCCCCAGGGGTGGCCTGGGCGACCAGCGTGGTCTGGTCGGGCAGGGGGGGAGGTGCCACGGGCCGGGGGCGGTCCTCAGCCAGGGCACTCCCCTGCCCAAGGAGCACCAGGGAGAGAACGGGGAGCGCTGCTGCCAACCCGGGCGATCGGGACGGCTTAAGGGGCGTCGTTCGGGGGCGATCGCCAGGCATGACTCCTCTGCTGCGCGGCAAAGCCGCAATTCCGGCAGACCTTACCGATAAAACCCCGGTTCAGGACAGACCCCTTCGACCCGTTTGAGGACCTCCCCGTAGGCCTCCACCACTCCACCGAGATCCTGGCGGAATCGGTCCTTGTCCAGAATCCTGTCCTGGGCATCGTTGATGGCCCTGTCCCAGAGCCTGCAGGTGTCGGGGCTGATCTCATCCGCCAGGAGCAACTGGCCCCCTGGGCCATGGCCCAGCTCGATCTTGAAATCCACAAGCTCGAGCCCCACCCCTACCAGCAGGCTTTGGAGTTCCCCATTGATCCGGCGGGCCAGGGCCTCGATCTCCCCCCGTTCCGCGGGCGTCACCAGGGCCAGCCGCTCCAGTCGCGCTTCTGTGAGCAGGGGATCGCCCAGGGCATCGTCCTTGTAGTAGAGGTCGAGCAAGGGGGGCTCCAGGGGGGTGCCGGGGGTCACGGGAAGCTGGCGACAGAGGGATCCGGCCGCCAGATTGCGGATCACCACTTCCAACGGCAGGATCTTCACCGCCTGCACCGCCATCCAGCAGGGCTGGAGCATGCCCAGGTAGTGGCTGACAATGCCGCGGGAGGCCAGGTGTTCAAAGATCAGGGCGGAGATCCGGCAGTTCATCTCCCCTTTGCCAGCCAGGGAAGCCTTTTTCGCTGCGTTGAAGGCCGTGGCGTCGTCCTTGAACTCCACCGCCAGCACATCGGCGCGATCGGTGGCATACACCCGCTTGGCCTTGCCCTCGTAGAGCAAGGCACCCAGTGCAAAGGGAAAGCTCATGGGGTGGGGGGCAAGGGCGAGGGCGAGGGGGGGGCAGGAGGGGGAGAGGCGGAGGGGGCCGGGTGGGCATGGCCTCCGGGAGCCTGGGGGGAGCGGAGCTGTTGCTCCAGCTGGCGCACCCGCTGCTGGGCCGTGGGATCGTCTCGGCGCAGCAGCCATTCCCCATAAGCATCATCCAACCGGGGGCTCAACCGCAGGCGCCGCCCCCGGGCACGGGCGCTAGGCAGGTCGGCCTGGGCATCGAGAAGGTCGCTCACCAGGCTCCAGGCCCCGGCCGCTGCAGCCTGCTCGAGGGCGGTTTCCAGGATCGCCTCCCGCTCCTCCAGCGGCAGCTCCCGCAACAGGGCTGCGGCCTTGCCCATCTGCTGGGCCCCCAGGGCGCCGGGGGCCCTCTGGCGCAGCAGCAACTGCCCCGCCGCCTCCCCATATCCCCGGGCTTCCAGATGGCCCGCCAGCACCTCCACGGCCGAACGGCTCACCACCGTGCCATCGTCCCGCCGACGGATCGGCAGGGTGAACTGGCTGAGGCGCCCGTCCGCCCCCCCGGTGAGCCGGTTCAGGGCCAGGGCCGCCCGGCGATGATCCAGGGCAGCCGTGGCAGCCCGCCACTGGAGCAGGAGCCACTGCACGCGCTCCGCCCCAGGCCCTGGTCCGTAGCGATCCAGCACAGCCAGGGCCCCATGGGGGGCCCGGCAGGTGAGGAGCACCTCCGCATTGGCCAGCACCACGGGCAGGGGCTGGGGCGCGGGCTTCACCTCCAGGAGCCGTTCCCGCAACAGGCGCAGGCGCAGCAGGTTGTCTTCCTGGAGGATCTGGACGCATGCCAGGTTGAGTTGATCGAGGTCGTCCAGCTTCAGGAGCGCGGCGAAGGCCTCCTCGCTGAGGGGAGGGGGCGGTCCGGAAGGTGTCGGTGCCACGGCTGCCGTTGGGGGCGGGACCGCCAGGGCGGGGCCACTCAGGCGCTGGGAGCGGGGGACTGGGTTGGGCGCGGCTGGGGTGCTCTGTTGGCTCCAGGCCCCTGTGGAAAGAAGGTGCACCACGGCCAGCACAGCCCCCACGCTGACTCTCACAAGCGCGGTCGCGGGGACGGAGAATGGCAGGGTGGCCACGAGCGAGGCTGCGCTCCGCCCAACCTATCGGCTGCCGCCATCCCGGCGGCCCTGCCCCTCACCCCTTGGTCCCGTTCCCATGGTGTCCCCGGTTCCTGCCCAGGCTTCTGAGGCTTTGCCCCTGGCCCCGGCCCGAATTCTGGTGGTGGGCGGTGGAGCGCGGGAAAACGCCCTCGCCTGGGCCCTGGGCCGCAGCCATGGGGTGGAGGGTGTGTGGGTGGCACCAGGCAACGGCGGCACGGCGGAGGTAGAGGGCTGTCAGCAGCTGGCGATTGCAGAAACCGATGGGGAGGGGCTGCGGCAGGCCGCCCTTGCCCATCGGATCGAGCTGGTGGTGGTGGGTCCGGAGGCGCCGCTGGCAGCGGGTCTGGCCGACCACTTGCGCCACGCCGGCCTGGCGGTGTTTGGCCCCGGGGCCGAGGGGGCCCTGCTGGAGGCCAGCAAGCAATGGGCCAAGGGCCTGATGGCGGAAGCCGGCGTGCCCACCGCAGGCCACTGGTGTGCCAGCAGCCAGGGGGAGGCCCTGGCGGTGCTGGAGCAGCAGGGCACCCCCCTGGTGGTGAAGGCTGATGGGCTGGCCGCCGGCAAGGGCGTCACCGTCCCCGCCACCCTCGAGGAGTGCCGCCAGGCCATCCTGGACGTGTTTGATGGGCGTTTCGGGGCTGCTGGCGCCACGGTGGTGCTGGAGGAGCGGATCGAGGGCCCCGAGGTGTCGGTGTTTGCCCTCACCGATGGCGAGCAGGTGGTGCTGCTGCCCCCGGCCCAGGACCACAAGCGCATCGGCGAAGGCGATACGGGCCCCAACACCGGCGGCATGGGGGCCTACGCGCCCGCGCCCCTGCTGGATGCGGCAGGGCTGGAGGAGGCCCGTCGCCGGGTGATCGAACCCACCCTGGCGGCCCTACGGGCCCGGGGCATCGCGTATCGGGGCGTGATCTATGCGGGCCTGATGCTCACCGCCCGTGGCCTCCAGGTGATCGAGTTCAACTGCCGCTTCGGCGACCCGGAGTGCGAAACCCTCATGCCCCTGCTGGGGCCGGAGCTGGCGGCGGTGTTGCTGGCCTGCGCCACGGGTCGCCTGGCCGATGCCCCGCCCCTCACGATCCAGCCGGGGTGCAGCGCCTGCGTGATCGCTGCGGCGGCGGGCTATCCGGGAACGGTGCGCAGTGGCGACGTGCTGGAGGGCAGGCCAGAGCCCCACCCTCAGCGGCAGTTGTTCCATGCGGGCACCCGACGGAGGCTGGATGGGGGCTGCGAAACCAGTGGCGGCCGGGTGCTGGCGGTGGTGGCCCAGGCAGAGGATTTTGATGGGGCCTTTGAACGGGCCTACGAGGGCCTGGCCCAGGTGCATTTCGAGGGCATGCAGTTTCGCCGCGACATCGGCCATCAGGTGCGGAGGCAGGAGCCATGAGCAGCGAACGCACCTGGCAGGAGCGGTTGGCCCGCTGGTGGGCGGAATTCAGCTTGCAGACCAAGCTGCTGGCGGTGGCCACTCTGGTGGTGAGCCTGCTCATGACGGGCATCACCTTCTTTGCCCTCAACGGCATCCAGAAGGATGCCCGCATGAGCGACACGCGCTACGCGCGGGATCTGGGCCTGCTGCTGGCGGCCAACGTGAAACCCCTGGTGAGCCAGGGCACGAAGGGAGAGCTGGCGAATGTGGCGGAGCGGTTCTGGCAGACCAGCCGCAGCCTCCGCTACATCGTGTTTGCAGATGCCGAAGGGGCGATCTATCTGGGCATTCCCATGGGGGCGGGGGGGGATGGATCGGCGCCGGCGAATGAACTTCTGAGCCGGCGCCTGGAGCTGCCGGCCGATCTCCCCCAACGGCCGGACAACCCTCTGATCCGCCAGCACCTCACCCCCGATGGCCAGGTGACGGATGTGTTCGTGCCCTTGCTGGATGGCGACCGGTTCCTTGGGGTGGTGGCCCTGGGAATCAATCCCAATGAAACCCTCCTGGCCAGTGCCGCCCTCACCCGGGAGGTGACCGTGGCGGTGTTCATCTCAATCTGGGTGCTGGTGATCCTTGGATCGGTGTTCAACGCCCTCACGATCACCCAGCCGGTGAAGGAACTGCTGCGGGGGGTGCGCTCCATTGCGGGCGGCAACTTTGAAACCCGCCTGGCCATGCCCGTGGGCGGGGAGCTGGGGGAACTGTTGGAGGGCTTCAACACCATGGCCTCCCAGCTGGAGGCCTACAACGAAGCCAACATCGAGGAGCTCACCGCCGCCCAGGTGAAGCAGCAATCCCTGATCGCCACCATGGCTGATGGGGCTGTACTGCTGGATGAGGAGGGTCGGATCGTGCTGGCCAACCCCACCTCCCGCCGCCTGTTCCGTTGGGAGGGGCGCAATCTGGAGGGGAATGATCTCGAGAGTGAATTGCCGGAACGGCTGGCCATGGAGCTCCATGGCCCCCTCAGCTCCCTGATCATCGGTGAGAAGGAATCATCGGATCTGCGCAGCAGCGTGGGGGATCCGGCGCGCACGTTGCGGATCGTGCTGCAGGCGGTGCGCGATGCCAGTGGCGAAAGCCTCAAGGGCATCGCCATGACGGTTCAGGATCTCACCCGGGAGGTGGAGCTCAATGCCGCCCAGAGCCGGTTCATCAGCAACGTGTCCCATGAACTGCGCACGCCCCTGTTCAACATCAAGAGCTATGTGGAAACTCTCTACGACCTGGGCGACCAGCTGAGCGAGGAGCAGAAGAAGGAGTTTCTGGGCATCGCCAATGCCGAAACCGATCGTCTCACCCGGCTCGTCAATGATGTGCTGGATCTCTCTCGGCTGGAATCCGACCGGGAATGGCAGCTGGAGCCGGTGGAGGTGGAGGTGGCGATGGAGCAAACCCTGCGCACCTATCGGCTCAATGCCCAGGAGAAGGGGGTGGCTCTGGAGCTGATGAGCGAAGCCCAGCTGCCGCGGGTTCGGGGCAACTGGGATCTGCTGCTGCAGGTGTTCGACAACCTGGTGGGCAATGGCCTGAAGTTCACCCCTCCCGGAGGGCAGCTCACCCTGCGGGCCTACCCCTGGCCCGATCACTGCGCCATTGACCCAACCACAGGTCCGGGAGAAGCCCCCAGCTGCCCCCTGAGCTCCCCTCTGCCCAAGGTGCGGATCGAGATCGCCGACACCGGATCAGGCATCAGCGAGGCGGATCAGGAGCGGATCTTCGAGCGGTTTTATCGGGTGGAAAATGCGGTACACACGGAGGTGGGCACGGGCCTGGGCCTTTCCATCGTGCGCGGCATCCTCGAGAAGCACGGCTGCTCGGTGCAGATGGTGAGCGAGCTGGGGGTGGGCACCACCTTCTGGTTTGATCTCGCCCTGGAGGAGGCCGACAGCGATGAGCTGGCCGTGCAGGCCGAGCGCCGCCGCTACCAGGGGGAGCGTGTCGGGGTGGAGGTCGCGCTCAGGGCTGGCGGTTGAAGAGTCGGTTGGGCTGGCTGGTGGCCTGGCCGCGCTTGCTCCACCAGCCCAGAAGAAACACCACCGCCATCGCCAGATAGCCCTGGGCCCAGGGGGCGCCCGTGCCCCAGCCCAGGTGGAACACGGTGTCGGCAGCGGTGAAGCGCCAGGCGTGCAGTAGGCCCAGCCAGGAGGCGAGGGCGGCCACGAGGGCGCAGAGGGCCGCGGCGAGGAAGCGCTGATCGATCACGTACACGAGCATGGCGGCCAGGAGCATGGCCGCCACGATCTGGCCCTGTTCCAGGGCGAAGGCGCCGCCTGCCCACACGTCGGCCTGAAGGAGTTTGGGGATCAGGTCGGGGGAGAAGGGAGCCGTGGGTGTGCCGGCGCCCCCGGCCCGCAGGCCCGCCTTGAGGAGCATGGCGCCCCAACCGGCCAGGCCAGGCATCAGGCCCAGGGCCACGGCCGGCGCATGGCGGGCGGGGGTCACCTGGAAGGCCTGGGCGGCGATCACCAGGGCGATGTAGAGCACGATGGCCATCCCCGCCTCGATGGGCACCAGTTGGCCCACCAGGCCGAACAGACCCAGCAGGCAGCCCAGGCCCATCACCAGGCCATTGAGCCAGGAGTAGCCCAGGCGGGCTCCCATGGCTTTCCAGCCCGGGTGGCCGATGTAGATGGTGGTGGGAAAGCAGGAGCCCAGCAGGGCTGCCACGGCGGTGCCGATGCCGTTGATCAGCAGCGAGGGCTTCTCGGGATAGCGATCTCCCGCCGCTTCGGCGCTTTCCAGATTTTGCAGCGACCCGAGCACATTGAAAAGGCCCATGGGGATGGTGATCCCCAGCCAGGGAAGCAGCTGGGAGCGGGCCTCCCAGAGGGCACCGATCTGGGGCACGGGCAGGTGGAAGCCCACGGAGGACAGGTTCGTCTGCCAGGTGTCCCCATCCACCTGGAGCATCCCTGTGCTCCAGGCCAGCAGGGTGCCCACGATCACCGCCAGCAGGCCTCCGGGGATGGGAAGGCGGATCTTGCCGTAGTAGGCCACCAGAATCACCGCCAGTACTGCCAGACCCACAACGGGCTGGGCGTAGGTGCGCAGAAAGAAGCCCAGGGCGATGTAGCCCAGGGCGATGCCCGCCAGGGTGGCAAGCAGGGCGGCTCGGGGCAGCCAGCGGCGCAGGGCGGCGGCACAGAAGGCCCCGGCCGACTCGATCAGGCCCGATCCCAGGCAGGCCATCAGGCCCGCCTGCCAGGAGAGGCGAACGGCCGCTTCGGGGCTGACGCCGGCGCCCAGGGCACTGAGCTTCACCGGAAGCATCACCAAAAACACGTAGGCGAACAGGCTCACCGTGTTGATGCCGTAGGGAAGGGCCGTGCGGCGGGAGCCCCCTTCGGCCCGATCCAGCCGATAGGCCTGGATGGCATAGGCCACGTTGCCCACCACCAGACTCAGGCCCGTGGCAGGAAGAATCACGCCAAAGATCAGGGCATCCGGGTAGCCGAGCACACCGCGGCAGAGGGCGATGATCAGAAGAATCTGGATCAGGTTGTCGAGGCCGAGGCCCAGGAAGCCATCGAGATCGCCCCGCACCCACCAGCGGGGTGGGGTGTTCGGCGTTGGGGCGGGGGAGCCGCCGGGGGAGAGGGAGGAGAGTGTCATGGCAATGAAGCCTGCCAGGCCTAAGGATGGCAGGGATGAGTCGCCCTTCAATACACGGGCCGGCCGATGATGTTGCCGGGTGGGGCGTAGTGGCACACCAGCCGGGTGAGGCCATCGGCGCCGGTGGCGGCTGCGCAGCCCAGGGCCGAGGTGGTGCGCCACACCATCTGGGTGTAGTGGCCCACGGCTTGCCAGTTGCCGTTGCGGCTCACCTTGGGAAAGGTGCCGGGTTGAAAATCCCGCCGTTCGGCGGCCCAGAGCTCGGCCATCTGGGTGGGGCTGAAGCGGCCTGCTGTGCCCATCCAGAGGTTTTCGCCGCTGCCGCAGTGGCGAAACTGCCGGCTGGCCGCCAGCCGCTGGGCACAGAGCAGGGCTGTGGTGGTGAGCCGGTCATCCCAGCGCAGGGGGGGAACGTTCACCGCTAGGCGCTGGGCGTTGTGCACCCCCAGGATCTGGGCCACCGCATTCGGGGCCAGCACTCCGTTGGCCTGGGGCCTGGCGTTCCCACCCCCTAGCAGGGCCAGCGAGAGCACTCCAACCCCCACCGCACCTGCCTTGGCCAGCGGATGGGGGGGCTTCATCGCGGCGGTGGGGGAGCGATCGAGGTTGGGGGAGCTTGAGGGCCCCTCAACACTTCTCGTAGATCCTGCCAGGCCTTCTCCAAGGGCTTGCGGCGATCCAACGTCCCGCCTCCGCCGCTGGTCTTCTCACTTTCGATCTGCACGGCCAGGCACTCGTAGCGGAGATCGCTGAGTCCTGCCATGCGCCGCAGATGACGTCTCCAGCCCGGTTCAGCCATGCGCTCCAGCTTGTGGCTTTCGGGCACCAGGATGGTGGCGTCGAGGCCCGCCAACCCGGTGGGACTGAGACAGGTCTGCAGACGGGTGATGCTGCCGGGGAGATCGTCGGGTGACCGTCCCAGGGCGATCTGATCCCCCTTCGGCTTGAGGCCCATGGGCTGGGGCGGGCCCATGGAGAGGATGCGCCTGTCCTTGAGGGCAAAGCTCGGCACCAGGGCAGCCACGGCTCCCATGTTCAACCCCTGGTTAGAATCGATTTGCTCGCTCACTTCCGATCCCCTCCGGCTGCGCACCGGCATCAGGCGCAACGTCAACGGGGGGTCCCCCGATCGGGGCAGAAGCTGGAACACCCGTTGGGCGCCATGGCTGATCTCCCGCCCCTGTCGGGGCTGGGCTCCATCCTCCAACCCACGGATGTCGTATCCCGGCAGGTGCAGGGCCGTGGGGGCCTCGGAGATGGGCATGGGGGCGGCAAGGCTCACCATCTTGCCCACCAGAGCCACCACCGTGAGGAGGCCCATCCCCTGGAGCAGATGGCGCTGATGAAGGCTCATCGGGTCTCCAGCGCAGCCACCTGGCGCGCCAGCCAGTAGACGTAGAGCCAGACAAACAATTGCATCGCAATCCCGGAGAAGACCAATCCCCCCCATTGCTCATGGAAGAAATCGAACCACCATTTCCGATTGGCCAGGGTGCTGTCGTTGATCAGGGCCAAGGCCATGATGCGTCCCGCGTTGCAGAGCAGGGCGATCAGCGGCGCGATCACCAGCATCAAGCCGTTTTGCCAGCGGTGGCGCATGGGGAAGGCCATGGCAAAGATCACGGCCACCACAAAGAGCTGCAACAGCATGTTGAGTCCCGCGCAGGCGTCCGACACCTTCACCCCAGACGTGGGAAGGTAGATGAAGATGCCGGACAACTTGGAGGGGAAGCCCGAAAACCAGAGGAATTGATGGGTGAACCAGGCGGTCACCGTCGACAACGGATTCAGAGGGGTCACCCAGCCCACCCAACGCATCACGGGTAAAAATCCCAAGACCAGCAGGGGGCGCAGGAACATCTGCCACTGGTTCCATGGTGCGGCCAGCAACATCAGGCCTAGGAAGGCCAGCAGGGGCAGTAGGCTGGACGCAAAGTCGAAGGCCAGCATCCGCTGCCCCCGCGCCAGTACAAGCACCAGCAGGGCCACCCCAACCCAGCGGCCCACCCTGCTTGGCCGGGGTTGCCATCCTTTCGGGAAGCCCGGGAACACCACCAGGGCTCCTGCCATCACCAACGCCACATTGATGGCTTCATCCGGCAGTTGGGTGAGGAGGCTCAGCAGAAACAAATAAACGCCCAAAAGCCCTGACAGCACAAGCCAGAGGCCCTTGTCATCAAGCAGCCTCCAGCGGCTTAGGAGGGTGGATGGTGCTAGGGATGAGAGAGGGATCGTCATGCCGTTGGTCTACTCTTGACCCCATCATCCGAGACTGTAGACCGCTCAAGACTGGGACACCTGGCTCATGAGCCGCGCGGCCCCATCCACGCATTCGGGGCCTAGGGCCCTGCCGCGCAGCACTTCAGAGGGACGGCACTCAAAAGCGCGCTGGAAATCAACATAAAAGCGGCCCAGGGAGTTGTAGCCGCACTCGTAGGCAATGGCCCGCACCGTTGTGCTGCCTGGCTGGGCTTGTTGCAAGCGTTGCAGGGCGAGGATCATGCGTTGCTGGCGAATCCACTGCATGGGGCTGCAATGAAAGCGTTCCTGGAAGGCGTAATGGAGGCTGCGACGGGAATAGTTGCTCTTCTCCACCAGCACGGACAGACAGAGCGGTTGATCGAGATTGAGCCCGATGAAATCCAGGACCCTCTCCAGCCGACGGTCTGTGCTGGCGGAATCGGACAACGGGATGGGGGCTGGCTGGGTGTCGTGCAGGCTGGGGAAGGCCAGGGCTGCGATCAGCCGGTAGAGCTGCTGCTCCAGAAGAAAGGCATCGAGGAAGGTCTCGCCCAGCGTGCCCACCTGCACGAAGGCCGGCAGGATCAGGTTGAGGGCGCTCACCAGGGCGGAGCACTGATGGTCGCCATCGCTGGGCAGGCTCAACCCATTATTTAGGGGGGAGTCGAAGGCTGGAGGGGGCTCCCAACCGCCCGGCGCCATGGTCCGGGCCGTGGTCATCAACCGCAGGGGATCAAAGGCGATGAGCGTGACACTGCACCCCTGCTCGGACACAAGGGTCCAGCATTGGCCAGGGAGGATGACCGCCGTGTCCGGAAGAAGGTCAAAGTCCTTGGAGCCCAGGGTCAGAGCCGCGTGGCCTCCGTGCCCGAGACAGATCAAGGGTTGGGAGTGGCCGTCGCTCTCCAGGAGATAGGGAGAACCAACGGTGGCCACCAGTTCCAGCGAGCCAGCAGGGAGATGGCCGTCAGAATGTGACCATTCGCCTGGGGAGGAGAGGGGTTCCAACCGTTTCAGGGGAATGCCTTGGGAGAGCTGGCGCTGGCTTTCGGCTGGGGTGGTGGAGCGCTTGAGCAACGACTCAAGGGGGTGGGAAAGGTCTTCGGCTTGACGGGCTCGCGTTGACAGCACCACAGCTAATCGTCCACAGAGAATGGGAGGAGTAAAAACAAAATCAATCGGTTAAAAATCAAGCCATCGTTCGACTATTGGATAATCACCAGACCAGACCAGACGTTTGGCATTCGTGGCTTTAAGATTTATGTATTGATCTCTTGCCTCCTTAGGTTATGTCCTGGCCGCGACGGGTTGGCTTCGGATTCGCGCAGGGTTGGGTGCTGAATCGCGCAATTCTGCTATTCCGTTCTATGCGTTTTTTGCATCATTGAAGCTTGGGCCGGAAGGGTGCCCTGGCGAAGCACGATTGAAGGCCTGGCTCCATAGGTCTTCTTGTAGTCCACATTGAAGCGGCTCAGAGAGCGGTATCCACAGGCCGTGGAGATGGCGGTGACGGTGTCGCCAGGCTGGGGATGGAGCAGACGCTGGTGGGCCCGGGCCAGGCGCTGCTGACGGATCCACTGCATGGGGGAGCAGCCACAGTGGTCATGGAACGCATATTGCAGGGTGCGGCGGGAATAGTTGCTTACCCGCTCCAGGGTGGACAGGGAGAGGGGTTCCTGAAGGTGGTTCAGGATGAAGGTGAGCAGCGGATCCAAGGGATGCTCACTCCGAAGGGCAGCGCCGGCACCGGTGGAGGGGTCGAGGGGCGTGGCGTCGCCAGCGCGCAGGTCCGGGAACACGAGAGCGGCCAGTAGGCGCAGCAGCGTTTGGGTGGGAAGGAGCGCTTGCAGCAGCGGCAGCTGGAGCTGGGCAAGGCGCACCATGCTTGGCATGAGTTGATGAATGGCTTCCAGCAGGGCCAGGGAGTGGCCGTCGTCTCTACTGGCGAGCGAGCGGGGTTGCTTCAGGGGCAGGGCATGGGGAGGGGCGAACCAGCCCGGAGGGGCCATGGCGTTGGCTTCCTGCAGCAGGCGCCCGGGATCGATGGGGAAGGCCGTGGCGCTGCAGTGTTGGGTTGTGAGGCGAAAGCTCTCTCCCGGCAGAAGCACCGCATCGCCAGGCGACAGGTGCATCCCTTGGGCGTTCTGGTCGAGATCGGCGTGACCGTCGTGGTGCAGCAGGAGCCAGTGGTGCGGGTGGGGATCAATGTCGAGGAGAAAGGGGGAGCCCAGCCAGGCGGCGATGGGAAAGGAGGGCAGGGGAAAATGACCGTCGTGATGCCACCAGCCATCCGGCTCCGTCAGGGCTTGGAGATAACGCAGGGGCAGAACGTTGCGCAGGATCTGGGCGCTCTGTTCAGGGGAGGTGCTTGGTTGCAGATGATCTCCCAAGGGATGGACCAAAGGTAAAGGGAGGGAGGTCGAGCTTGCGCTTGCAGTCATTAAGTTGGGTATTAATTATGAGAACAGCCGAGATACTTGCAGATATGATTGGCTTTGCACATGCCCATCCCATGGCTTTGCGCCGTGGGGTGAATTTTGCCGAAAGGCACCTAGAAACTCGGGCGTAATCCTGTCGGAATTGCTGAATGAATCAAATCGCGTCGTTCGCCTTCATGGCTGCCCTCCAG
>JBEIGX010000033.1:0-15831 GCA_040381675.1 Aphanothece sp. | reverse complement strand
GGTGCTGGATGGCGTGCCCACCGGGGGAATGGAGGTGGTGGAGGAGGCGCCGGGGGTGGTGAGGATGCGGCTGCGGCAGCAGCTTCCCCTGCGGGGTAGCTCAACCCCCTTGGACATCCAATCCGAGATGGCGGGGGCTGCTCCCACCGGTTAATTTCCACCCATCTGATGGATCCATCCCTGGCGAACCAACGGCTGGAGGAAGCACTGGAGCTGGCTGAGAGCGGCCGGAAGCAGGAGGCCCAGAACCAGTTGCGGGCTCTGGTGGCCGAAGGCGCTCGGCTGCCAAAGGCCTCGATGGCCCTGGGCGTGCTCTGCGGGGAGCGGGGGGATAAGAAGCAGCGGCGCGTGTGGCTCCTCCATGCCCGCCAGCTGGAGCTGGAGACTGGCGGCCCCTGCTCCACCCGGCTCCTGCTCAATCTTTTGGTGGATGCCTTCGAGGCGGGGGAGGGAGATGGGGCCCTGGCCTATGGCCGGGAAGCCTTGGAGCACTACCCCGAGGATCCGGAGGTGCTGTGGCAGATGGGGCATCTGCTTCAGCAGGTGGGTCAAGGTTCGGAGGGGCGCCAGTTGCTCGACAAGGCAGCCGATCAGCTCTGTGGCCCCTTAGGCGAGGGGTCTGCTTCTGCCAAGGAGTGGTTGCTGCTGGCCAAGGTGGAGGAAGACCGGGAGCGCCAGGACGCTGCCATTGAGGCTTGCCAGCAAGCTCTGGCTGTGGATTGGAATCACCTGCCGACCCTGCTCACCCTCAGCCGGCTGCTGTCTCGGCGGGGCCGGGTGGATGAAGCCATGCCCTGGTTGATGAATGCCCTGGCGGTGGATCCAGAGCATGCACGGGTGCTCAACCTGCTTGGCCAGGCTTTGAAGAGCATCGGCGAAAGCCTGCAGGCGGTGGAGTTGTTCCGGCAGACCATCGCCATCGATCCCACGCTGACGGAGGCTCACTTTCAACTGGGTGCCTGTCTGAGTGACCTCGGCCTTTATGCGGACGCGGAGCAAGCCTTTCGAGACGGCCTGGCCACGGCACCTGAAGACCTGGATTGCAGGATGAATCTGGCGTCAACCCTGCGTAATCGGGGTGAAATGGAGGCCGCCGTTGCCATTTACAAGGATCTGGTGGCCACGGTTCCCAACGCCAATGGAGCTTTTTATAATTTGATGTTCACCTACTCCATCAGCGATGTGGCGTCGCCGGAGGAGGTGTTGGCCACCGCCAGAGGCTTCTGGCAGGAGCAGTTGTCTATCAATCCTTCAGGCAAGGGAAGCGAGACGAAGGCTCCCCATTCCTGGACAAGCCGGTTACCCTTGCGGATTGGCTTGCTTTCAGCAGACATCGGCAATCATGTGGTTGGTCGATTTCTCGATCCCCTCCTACGTCACCATGATTCCCGCCGTTGCCACATGGAACTGGTGTCGATGCACAGGCGCTATGAGGCCCGGAGCGAGGCACTGATCGCACTGGCCGACGGCATTCACAGCTTGGAGGGCTTGCCCCAAGCAGAGGGGCGAGTTCGTTTGCAGGAGTTGGGCTACGACTTGATTGTGGATACCTCTGGGTTCACCAGCGGGACCGGTGTGCACTTGCTCAGCGAGCGCTGTGCCCCAGTGCAAGTGCACTACATCGGTTACCACGCCACCATGGGTTTGGCCACAATGGATTGGTTTTTAGGTGATGGGGAAACCGCGGCTGAGGAGCTTCAACCTCAATTCAGCGAGCGGCTTTGGCGGTTGAATCGTCCGTGGCTGGCCTATTCAAGGGACTGTGCTTTCCCGGAAGCGTCACCCCTAATGGCCACGGAGCGGCCGGTGATCGGCGCCTTCTGCCAGCTTCCAAAGATGTCCGATCGCACCCTGAAGTTCTGGTCGGCGGCACTGCGGGCCGTGCCAGAAGCACTGCTGGTGCTGAAGGATCGGGGTCTTCAGGATCAAACAGTCCGCACTCGACTGGAGGAGCGCCTGGTAGACGTTGGTGTGGAGCCCAACCGAGTGGTTTTTCTCCCTCCGGAGGCCGACTGGTCAGACCACGTAGATCTCTATAACGTGCTTGATGTGGCCTTGGATACCACGCCCTGGAGCAGTGCCACCACGGCCTTCGAAGCTCTGGCAATGGGCGTTCCCCTCGTCGCGATCAGGGGAGATCGGATGTCTTCTCGCATGAGCAGTTCGGTTGTGGCTGGGCTGGGCAGGCCGGAGTGGGCAACGGAAACACCGGAGCAATTTGCAGACCGCGTGGCCACCCTGTGTCGGGACATACCCCAGCTTCGGGCTGGGAAGGCAGAGCGCCAGCAACAGATGCTGGCGAGTTCGCTGTTTGATGGGGCGGATCTTGCTCGCCAGGTGGAGGATGCCTTGCTTGCCATGGCCTGTGGGAAGGTCCCTAGCTGATGGTGCAGGATATGTCTCCAGTGCTGTTGACGGTCACGACCACCTGGGTTCCTGAACCGTTGGTGACCGTGAGGCACTTGAGGTTGGCTGTGGAGCCTGTAGAGGACCAATCCTTGGAATAGGTGCCTCCACTGGTGGTGCACTTTGTGGCGTCAGGTGTTGCTCCCACCTGAGAAGACACCCAGGTGGCGCATTCCTTGGCAAGCCCAACCTGTTCACCGATGGCCGCGCCTGCAGCGGCGGCTTTGCGGGCTTCCAGGTATTTGGGAATCGCCACGGCAGCCAGGATGCCCACAATGGCCACCACGATCATCAATTCGATGAGTGTGAAGGCCCCTGTTGTCTTTCGCCTGTGACGCAGACTTCTGAGGATCTCAAGGCGGGTGCGGGTTTGCATGACCCATAAACAGACATGGCTCCGTCCTAAGGCCAAAAGTTCTCTTCTCTCTGTACGGTCGATGCAAAACGAAATAAATTTTGAAATTAACCAAAAAAACTCCCTGCCTTGGGCGGGGAGTTTTTATTTATTTAAAGCAGAAATTGCCGAGGATCTAAAGAATGTCGTTCAACTGATTGTGCAGGCCATATCTCCGTTGGTTGCCACAACCACCCTGACCTGAGTTCCGGATCCATTCGTCACGGTGAGGCACTTCAGATTAGATGTAGAGCCAACTGAAGACCAGCTCGATGAGTAAGTGCCGCCGCTGGTGCTGCAGGTTGTAGATGGTGTGGCGCCCACCTGAGACACCACCCAGGTGGCACATTCTTTGGCCAGGCCCACCTGTTCGCCGATGGCTGCGCCTGCAGCGGCTGCTTTGCGGGCTTCAAGGTATTTGGGGATCGCCACGGCAGCCAGGATGCCCACAATGGCCACCACGATCATCAATTCGATCAGGGTGAAGGCATTCTTCTGCTGCTTCTTCCGGCGGCGAAGGCTCTCAAGAAGAACGAGCTGGGTACGGGTCTGCATAGCCAAGGGATGATTGGTTGTTCCCATTGTATGTAGCATTACTCCGCATCACAACTGTCTCAAGAAATCCGTTCTTCCATGCCCCAGCCCACCCTGGCCACCCGCATGGCCCGCTGGGGCGTCTGGATTGTGGCCGCCTATGCCCTTCTGGCCCTGGCAACCCCGCTGCTCCAGCACCTAGGCCTGGTGGCCGATCCCAACCTGGGCCTGTCCAATCCCATTGACGCCCCGCCCTCCTGGAGCCACTGGTGTGGCACCGATCGCCTGGGGCGGGATGTGTGCTCCCGCACCCTGGCCGGCAGTGGAGTGGCTCTACAGGTGGTGCTTCTGGCCCTCGGCCTGGCCCTGCTCATCGGTGTCCCCCTGGGCATGCTGAGCGGCTACCTCGGCGGCCCCGTGGATCGGGTGCTCGTGCTGTTGATGGACACGCTCTATACCCTGCCGGTGCTCCTGCTTTCTGTGGTGCTGGCCTTTCTCCTCGGGCGGGGCCTGCCCAATGCGGCAGCTGCTCTCTGCATTGTTTACGTGCCGCAATACTTCCGGGTGGTGCGCAACCAGACGGCCCAGGTGAAGGCCGAGCTCTTTGTGGAGGCCGCCCGCTCCCTGGGGGCTGGCCCCCTTTGGATCCTGCGCCGCTACCTCTTTCGCAACGTGATCACCTCCGTGCCCGTGTTGCTCACCCTCAATGCGGCCGATGCCGTGCTCGTGCTCGGCGGGCTGGGCTTTCTGGGCCTGGGGCTTCCGGAAACCGTGCCCGAATGGGGCAGCGACCTGCAGCAGGCCCTCACGTCCGTGCCCACCGGGATCTGGTGGACGGCTCTTTGGCCCGGACTGGCCATGTTTGTACTTGTGCTTGGCCTGTCCTTCCTTGGCGAAGGACTGGAACAGTGGTTGTCGTCCTCTCCCCAACGAGCAAGCTGAGCCATGGCTGATTCCATCCCCCTGGAGGTGGGCCTGCCGCCCTCCTTTTTCCTGGAGCAGGAGGGGGCGATCGATCTTCTGCTCACTTTCAGCGACTGGGATTGCCCCGCCCATGAGGAGGACATCCGCGCAGCCATCTCCCTCTTGGTGCCTGAAGGGTGCGGCACCGAGCTCATTCGCCTCGGGGGTAGTGGGGATGGGGCCTATCTCCTCCCGGATCTTCTGGAGGGGCTGGAGGCCTGCTTTTCACCGGGCGTCTCTACCCAGACGGCCTTTGAAATGGAGCTGGCGGAGCGCTATCGCATCCCGTCCTACCTCTGCGATGCCTCGGTGCAGGCCAGCCAGCTGCAACTGAACCCAGAGCTGCACACCTTCACCTCCCAATGGCTTGGGTCTTACACCGGCGGCAACACCCTCACCCTTGATGCCTGGGTGGCCGGCAGTGCCCACGCGGATGCCACATCCCTTCTGTTGCAAATGGATATCGAAGGGGCGGAATACAACGCCCTGCTCGCCGCCTCCGATGCCGTGCTCTCTCGTTTCCGCATGGCCGTGATCGAATTTCACCTACTGCCTGCCCTCGCGAGCGCACGGTTTCTGAACATGAAGTTCCTGCCTGTGCTCCGCAAGCTCCTCCTTCATTTCGATGTGGTGCATGCCCACGCCAACAACTGCTGCGGCACGGTGGATCTGGCCGGCTGGGACGTTCCCCAGGTGATCGAGCTCACCTTCCTTCGCAAGGCGGACAATCCCCAACCCCACCATTGGCAAACCCCCCATCCCCTCGATGTGGTGAATGTGCCGGCCCATCCCCCGTTGCTCCTCGGTGCTCCCTGGAGCCGCTGAGGGGGCGGAAGTGTTTCTACACTGAAGAGATCTCGCCTGCCAACCCCATGCCCTGGTGGTTCGACCTGGTGTTGCTTGTGGCGGGGGTGGTGCTCTGGATTGAGGGCTCCAACCACCAGGACGACACGATCGGTCTGCTGGAGAAGATCATTGCCACCGCCGCCGTGATGGTGGTGCTCCTGGGTGGCCGCTGGCTGCCCCTCGAGATCGCCGCCTTGGCGTTGGCCCTCTGGTTGCCGAGCGCCGACCGCTTTGAGAGAGGGCCCAGGGGGTAGCGGGGGCGCCACTCGGCAGCTCCTTGGCGATCGCCCCTTTCCCGTCCAGCGAGTCGTCGCCAGCGCCTGACACTGAATCGGATGGACGGTGGTTCTCTGAGAGAGCCGCAGCTGTTGAGGTGGTTCTCGAAACCTGCCAATGAAGCTTTAGTCCCTCAAAAAGCCTCCAGTGGCGCGCATGTGGAGTGCTTGCCTAGAGCAGATAAGATATCAAGGGAGGTGCCTACATGATTAGAGAGCTCGTAGACAAGATGGGTGCGATACGACAAGCGTGCAAGCGCTATAAGGTCGTGAGGCTAGACATCTTTGGCTCCGCTCTACGTGAAGATTTCGAGCCCGACCGGAGCGACATCGACTTCCTTGTGGACTTCGGACCCATGCCCCCGTTTGACAAACCGGATACCTACTTCGGCTTGCTTGATGAGTTGCGCACCATTCTCGGAACCGAAGTTGATCTGGTGATGGTCGGCGCGCTCAAGAACCGTTACATCCGTGACGATGTCAACCGGACGAAGCAGCAGCTTTATGCAGCGTGATTCCCGCGCCTATCTTGCTGACATCCTTGAGTCCTGTGATGCGATCTCTACAGCACTCTCTGGTATGCAGATTGGTGACTACCTCAGTAATCGTCTCGTACGCTCCTCGGTAGAGCGGGAGTTCATCATCATCGGTGAAGCCGTTCTTGCCCTGTCGCACAAGGCTCCGGATATCTTTAAATCCATCTCCAACGCACGGCGAATCGTAGACTTCCGTAATCGGTTAACCCATGAGTATCCGACTGTTGACGATGAACTGGTTTGGGCACTCGCAATGGTCGACCTACAGGTTCTCAGAAGTGAATGCGCTGCACTGGTTTTGGGGCTCGATTCTGCGGACTAACATCAAGACCCAGCGGACGGTGCCATATGCGCTCTTTTGACGGCAATTAGATACCGCTCGCCGCTAATCTTGAGCCTTGTGGTGAATGTGTCCCCGTTGCTCCTCGCTGCTCCCTGGGGCCGTTGAGGGGCCGGAAGTGTTTCTACACTGAAGAGGTCTTCGCCTCCAACCCCATGCCCTGGTGGTTCGACCTGGTGTTGCTTGTGGCGGGAGTGGTGCTCTGGATTGAGGGCTCCAACCACCAGGACGACACGATCGGTCTGCTGGAGAAGATCATCGCCACCGCTGCCGTGATGGTGGTGCTCCTGGGTGGCCGCTGGCTGCCCCTTGAGATCGCCGCCCTGGCGCTGGCCCTCTGGCTGCCAAGCGCCGATCGCTTTGAGAGAGGACCCAGGGGGTAACGCGGCGCCACTCTCCTGACAGGCTGGAGACCTGCGAGCCGACACCAGCGGTTCCGCAAACCTTTACTCCCAAGTTGGATGCGTTGCAAAGATGCAGACAGCCGTATTCGCATGGCCCTTGGTCTGAACGTGTGAGATCTGTTGCAAGAACTTTTACTTTTCTTGGAAGACGAAGCGAGGCTATGGTGAGAAGTAAGTGAGAAGAAAGCCGTAGGCACATCCATGTCAGCCACCCGGATGGTGAGGCGAAGTTCTGGCTAGAACCGACCATTGAACTCGCCCGTAATATCGGGCTAGGCTCGACAAGGACGAAAGAGGCAGAGCGCCTCATCAAGTCCCGCAAAAAGGAGATCAACGATGCTTGGAACATCCACTTTGGGGGCTGAGGTCACCAATGTTTCCGGACATTGCATCTGGATACTTCTTGATGATGAGGAGCTTGCACTTCCTTACTCGGAGTTTCCCTGGTTCAAAGCAGCCACGATTCAGCAGATCCTCAACGTCCTGCGGCCTACGGCCGACCACCTATTTTGGCCTGATTTAGATATTGACTTATCTGTCGAGTCGATACGCCATCCTGAGAAGTTTCCGCTACTGGCGAAGAGCACAGCCCCTTGAGTGGACAGGCAGGGTAGTTCACGAACCATGCGCCACCAGCGAAAGAAGCAAAATCCCCCCGCAGGCCCCCCAGCTCAGCAGCGCAGCCGCACCGTGCGGGGCAGCTCTTCGGCGATGGCCCCCTCCCCGTCCAGCGCCGGATAGGGCCGGCCCTGCTCCCGGCACCAGCGGGCCACCTGGGGATAGGCCCAGGCAAACAGCTGCTCCCGATAGCGCTCCGGTGGCACCCCCTCGCCCGCCTCCGGCACCAGGCCCGCCGCCTGCCGCTGCCGCAACGCCTCAAACAGCAGGGCTGAGGCCGCCACCGACACATTCAGCGACTGCACCATCCCCCGCATCGGGATGAACACCGCCTGATCCACCAATCCCGCCGCCTCCCCGCTCAACCCCCACTTCTCCGCCCCCAGCACAAAGGCTGTGGGGCCTGTGAAGTCGCAGGTGCGGTAGTCCACCGCCTCCACCCCAAGATGGGTGCCATAGAGCCGGAAGCCCTGCCCCTTCAACGCCGCCATCGCCTCCGCCACCCCTTCGTGCACCTGCAACGGCACCCACTTCTGGCTGCCCTGGGCCGTGCTGTTGAACGTGGGAAGCCGCCCCGCCCGGCACACCGCATGGGCCTCCAGCACCCCCACCGCATCACAGGTGCGCAGGATGGCAGAAAGGTTGTGGGGTTTCTCCACCGCCTCCAGCAACACACTCAGATCCGCCATGCGCCGATCCAGCACCGCCTTCAGACGCTCGAACCGGCGGGGCAGCAGGGGCATGGCGTTGGCAAACGCATTCGCCTGCTGATCCTGCCTGCCTGCCGTGCCCCCCACCTTCGATCAACGCGTCTACGCCGTGGTGGCCCTCATCCCCACGGGTCAGCTGGCCACCTACGGCCAGATCGCCGATCTGATCGGCGCCTATGGCTGCGCCCGCCAGGTGGGCTGGGCCCTGCGGCGCCTTCCCCTGCCCAGTGATCTGCCCTGGCACCGGGTGGTGAACGCCAAGGGCTGCATCAGCCTCAGCCTCGCCCGGGAAGGCACCGACTGGATCCAGGCCGAGATGCTCCGCGCCGAAGGCATCCCTGTGGACGGCGAAGGCCACCTGCCCCTGCGCGCCCACCGCTGGCGAGGGCCGGATCTGGGTAATGCATGAAAGGAAAGATCGGGCGATGGAGCAAGAAGAAATAAGAGCAATTTCATCGCAATCACGCAAGGTCTTTCTGCAGATCTGCACCTGATTCGACACCGCAAGATAGACACCGATTAAGAGACAGTGGGCCCGCTCCCCGTTACACAACTGCTGCTCTTTTTTCTGCTCATGCTTTCCTTCCCATCCTCTAAACGCAAGGTTTGGCTCATCACGGGCCTCTCCCTGGTGGCCGCCACCCAGGCCAGCTCGCCCGCCCAAGCTTTCTCTATCTTCACGGGGGTGGATCCCAATGGGGATCGCCACGTGAATCTGGGGTGCGCCTCCGGCTGCCCCAACGCCACCGCCGCTGAAACGGCGTTCCTCGCCCAGCTCCTCGGTGTGGGCACGGAAACCTTTGAGAGCTTTGCTGCCTCCACCACCACACCCCTCCTGCTCTCCTTCCCGGGAGTCGGCAACGCCACCCTCTCGCAAGGCAGCGGCATCATCGAATCGGTGCCCGCTGGCACCACCGACGACAATGGGCGCTATGGCGTCAGCGCAACAAAGTTTCTCGAGGTGGATGCCAATGCCAGCTTCAATGGCAACAACTTGCGGATTGATTTTCAAAACCCCGTGGCCGCCTTTGGCTTCTACGGAATTGATATCGGCGATTTCAACGGAACCCTGAGAATCGCAACGGATAACGCCAATATCGGCACCCTGGATGTGCCCACCGCTCCCCTCCTCCTTGCGGACGGTTCCGTGCTCTTTTGGGGCATCATCACCAGCCCCGCAGAAGGCCCGATCAGTCAGCTCCACTTCCAAGCCACCCCAGGGGAGGGGGATGTGTTCGGCTTCGACAACATGACCATTGGCTCCCGGGAGCAGGTGGATCCCAATCCAGCCCCAGCCCCGCTGGCCATCGCGGGCCTGCCCATCGCCTTCGGTTCCCTGCGCAAGCTGCGCCACTTGTCCTCTCTCCTTGCCTCCCGTTCCGCCGGCGCCAGGGGCACGCGGCGCTAGGACGGAACCTGTTTTCCGCCCTGCCCTTGGGGAGCTCCACCACCACCCCGTCGACACCACAGGTCAGCGGCCTGGCCTCCCGCCGCCTGGCCTGGAGCGTGCTCCAGGCCGTGGCCGCCGGCGCCTATGCCGACACCGCCCTGGAGCGGGCCCTCAAGGACAGCAGCCTGCCCCCCCGGGATCGGGCCCTGGCCACCGATCTGGCCTACGGGGCCATCCGCCAGCGGGCCCTCCTCGATGGCTGGATCACCGCCCACGGGCGGGTTCCCGCCGAGCGCCAGCCCCCCAAGCTCCGCTGGCTCCTGCACGTGGGCCTCTACCAACTCCTCTGCCTCCAGCGCGTGCCGGCCTCCGCCGCGGTGAGCACCACGGTGCAGCTGGCCCGCGAGGGCGGCCTGGAGCGGCTGGCTCCCGTGGTGAATGGCCTCCTGCGCAACGTGCAGCGGCAGCGCGAGGCCCTGGCTTCCGATCCCAACCTGGCCGCTGATCTTTTGCCCTGGCAGGGCCTTCCCCTGCCGGAGGATCCCGCGGCCTCCCTCGCCCTGCGCCAGTCGCTTCCGCTCTGGCTGGCCCAGGAGCTCCTCACCTGGCAGCCCCCCGATGCGGTGGAGGGCTTCGCCCTGGCCAGCAACAGCCCGCCTCCCCTCGATCTGCGCGTCAACCCCCTGCGCACCGACCGGGCCACGCTCCTCGGCCAACTGGCGGAGGCCGGCCTGCGGGCCGAGCCCCTGCCCGATCTGCCTGAGGGGCTCACCCTGCTGGATCGTCCGGGGGATCTGCGGGCATGGCCCGGCTACGCCGAGGGCCACTGGAGCGTGCAAGACCGCCAGGCCCAGCGCATCGTGCTCCTGCTCGATCCCCAGCCCGGCGAATGCGTTCTTGATGCCTGTGCCGCCCCCGGCGGCAAGGCCACCCACTGCGCCGAACGCATGGCCAACCAGGGAGAGGTGTGGGCCGTCGACCGCTCATCCGCCCGGCTCCAGCGGCTCGCGATCAACGCCGAGCGGCTCGGGCTCCAGCCAACCCTCCACCCCCTGGCCGCCGATGCGGCCACTCTTCTGGTGGAGAACCCCAGCTGGCGGGGGCGCTTTGATCGCATCCTCCTGGATGCCCCCTGCTCAGGCCTGGGCACCCTGGCCCGCCATGCGGATGCCCGCTGGCGCCAAACCCCCGCCACCATCGCCGAGCTGGAACTCCTCCAGGCTCACCTCCTGGCTGGCCTGGCTCCCCTGCTGGCGCCCGGGGGCCGTTTTGTGTATGCCACCTGCACCCTGCACCCCCGGGAAAACCAGGGGCAGATGGCCGCCTTTCTCGCCCGCCAGCCCCACTGGCAGCTGGCCGAGGAGCGGCAATGGTGGCCCCAACCCGGCGGGGGAGATGGCTTCTACGCCGCCCTCTTCCTGAATCAGGGTGCGGCTGATCAGGGAAGTGGCGGTGGGGGCGGCGGTGCCGAAACGGGCGGTGGGGGTGGTGGCGGCGGCGGTGGCGGGGCCGCGGGGGGTGGTCCTGGGGCTGCGGGAGAGGGGGGTGCGGGCACCTCGGGCGCCGTGGGCTGGGAGGGGGGCGATAACGGGGGGGCCGGCTCGGCCTGAGGTTCCCAACGGCGGGGTTCCTCCGGCTCCCAGCTGCGCCCCTGCTGGGGCCGATCGTCGGTGGGGGGCTCCCAGCGCCCTTCCTGTTCCCCTGGCGGCGGCCCATCGATCAGCTCGGGCACGTCCCAGCGTCCTTCCCGGGCGGGTTCAGCCTTCTCCTCCTTCCGCTTGGGCGGCACGTAGGGGATGAACTTGCTGTTCAGCTCCGGTTTCGGCGGGAATTCCTTCACCGGCAGATCCTTGATCACCTTCCGCATGTAGGAGCCCCAGGCATAGGCCGCCTGGGCGCTGCTGCTGCCCGTCTTGAAGTTCTCGTCGTACCCATACCAAACCGACGTGGTGAGCTGGGGAATCGAGCCGATGAACCACAGATCCCGTGCCCCCTCGGCGGTGCCCGTCTTGCCGGCAGCCGGCCGGTCTGGCAGGGAGGCCCCCGTGCCGGTGCCACGGCTCACCACGCCCTCCAGCATGTAGGTCATGGCGTCCGCCACATCGCTGCTCACCGCCTGCCGCGGCGGCTTGGCCTTGGTGGCCCGGCTGTAGAGACTCTTGCCATCCGGGCCGGTGATCTCTTCAAACGGCGTGGGCGCCACATACAACCCCCGGTTGTTGATGGCCGTGTAGGCCGCCGTCATCTCCAGCACGGTTTTCTCATTGGAGCCCAGCACCATGGCCGGGTATTCGCCGATCTCGCCCGTGATGCCCAACCGGCGGGCCGTGTCGATCACCCGCGGGTAGCCCACCTTCTCCGCCGTGGCCACCGCCGCCGGGTTCACCGACTGGGCCACCGCATTCCGCAGGGTGATGGACCCGCCCGTGCCCGGAATACAGAAGCGCTTCGGCGGCCAGCCATCTCTGTAGCAACGGGTCTTGGCGCTGATCGTGTCGTCCGGGGTCATGCCGTAGCGCAGGGCCGCGGTGTAGGCGAAGAGCTTGAAGGTGGAGCCCGGTGATCGCAGAGCCTGGGTGGCGCGGTTGAACTGGCTCTTCTCCCAATCCATCCCGCCCACCATCGCCCGCACCAGGCCCGTGCCCGGCTCCATCGACACCAGGGCCCCCTGCATGCCCCCGCTCGCATGGGCCTTCACCGCCTCCTGGGCCGCTGCCTGCCATTGGGCATTCAGGCTGCTGCGCACCGTGAGCCCGCCCACTTCCAGCTGCTCCTTGGTGAGCACCTTCGGCAGTTCCTGCTCCATCCAGCTGATGAACCAGGGGGCCGGGTTGGCGAAATACTTGGGTTCGGAGGGCTTCAGGCCCAGGGGGGCCTCGCTGGCCTCCATCAGCTGGCGATCATCGATGAAGCCCGCTTCCCGCATGCGGCGCAGCACGGTGGCACGGCGCTCCAGGGCCAGTTCAGGATTCACCAGAGGCGAATACACCGTGGGCGCCGGCGGCAGGCCCGCAATCAGGGCCGCTTCCGGCAGGGTGAGCTGTTCGGGCGTTTTGGAGAAATACACCCAGGCCGCATCCGACACCCCATAGGCGCTGGAGCCCAGATACACATAGTTGAGGTATTCCTCCAGGATCTGCTCCTTGCTGAGCCCCCGCTCGATCTTTCCCGCCAGCGCTGCTTCCTTCACCTTGCGGATGATCGTGCGGTCCTGGCTGAGAAACACCATCCGGGCTAGCTGCTGGGTGATGGTGCTGGCGCCCTCCTCCACCGAACCCTTGCTGAGGTTGCGGCCGATCGCCCGCAGGATGCCCACCCCATCCACGCCATCGTGCTGGTAGAAACGCCGGTCTTCCGCGGCGATGAAGGCCTTCTGCACCAGCAGGGGCATCCGGCCCCGCTTCAGCTTTTCCCGGGTGGCCGGCCCCTGCTTGAAGAGCACGGAGCCATCGGAGGCGAGCACGGTGAGGGTGCCCGGGCGATTGAAACTGCGAATCCCCCCCACATCCGGCAGCAGGGCATCGGTGCCCATGGTGAGCAGGCCCTGGCCCAGGGCCAACACCCCTCCCAGACCGAGGGCCACAGCTCCTGCAGGCCAGAGGAGGCCGCGGCGCTTCGGCAGCAGCGAGGACACCTGACTCACAGCACCGCAGGGATCAGGCCGCTGTGGCCGATGGCCAGGGCTGTCACCAGCATCCCCAGCACCAAAAAGGGCTGGGCGCTGGCCTGATATTTCACGTCAAAGGCCACGGGATCCCGCAACAGCCACATGTCTTGAAAGGTGATCTGGGGCACGATCAGCAGCACCAGCAGCACGGCCGCCCGATGCTGGCCGATGGCGATCAGCACGGCCACCATGGCCAGCTGAAAACCATTGATCATGGCGGCGCTGATCCAGCTGGCCCGCTGGGTGCCGAACACCACCGGCAGCGATTTCAGCCCCATGGCCCGATCGCCTTCCACACTCTTGAAATCGTTCACCACCGCAATGCCCAGCCCCGCCAGGCTGTAGGCCAGGGTGAGCAGGGCCGTGGCCCAGGTGAGCCGGCCGAACAAGGCCTGGCCAGCCCACCAGGGCAGGGCGATGTAGCTCGCCCCCAGGGCGTAGTTGCCGAGCCAGCCGTTCTGCTTGAGCTTCAGGGGGGGCGCCGAATAGATGTAGCTCACAAAGGAGCCCCCCAGGGCCAGCATCAGCAGCACCGGGGTGGTGTGGCCCGCCCAGCGATCCAGGCCCCAGGCCACCGCCAGCCCCGCCACCAGCAACACCAGGATCTGGGCCTTCACCTGGCCCAGGGGAATGGCGCCCGAGGGGATCGGCCGGTAGGGCTCGTTGATCGCGTCGATCTCCCGGTCGAAGTAGTCGTTGAGGGTTTGGGTGTAGCCCGCCAGCAGGGGGCCGCTCATCAACATGCAGGCCAGGGAGGCCAGCACATTCGACCAGCGCCACTGGAACCCGCCGGAGGCGGCCGCGCCGCAGAGCACCCCCCAGATCAAGGGAATCCAGGTGACGGGTTTCATCAGCTGGAGGCGAATCTTCCAGATCGAGCTCGTTTCGCTCGCTCCTTTCATGCCCAGCAGCTGGCGGGCCGCCCCACCGGCCTTGGGGGCCTCTGGGGTGGGGGTTGGATCGCCCTCGGGAGTCTCGGGGGTGTCGGTCAAGGGTGGGCCCTCTGCGGGTCGGGGGTCAGGCGGGGGCAATCTCGTCTTCGAAGAACCAGGTGGAGCCCCCAGCCGTGAGATCCACCACCACCCCGATGCCCTTGCCGTCGGTGACGCGGTAGTCCTTCACTGTGCCGGTGGGGTCGGACTTCAGGGCCGCCACCAGGTTGGCGGGGATGCGGTCGCGCACGCGCAGCACCCGGACCTTGGAGCCGATGGTGATGGCAGTCTGGGACATGGACCGCATGGAAAAAAGCCCAGCAACCTTATCAGCTGTGGCTCCCCTCACCCCCCTTCCCAGCGATGGTTGCCAAGCGCATCATTCCCTGCCTCGATGTGGCCGACGGCCGCGTGGTGAAAGGGGTCAACTTCGTGGGCCTGCGCGACGCCGGTGATCCGGTGGAGCTGGCCTGCCGCTACAGCGCCAGTGGCGCCGATGAACTGGTGTTTCTCGACATCGCCGCCAGCCACCAGGGGCGCGACACCCTGGTGGATCTGGTGCGGCGCACCGCCGAGGCCGTCACCATCCCCTTCACCGTGGGGGGCGGCATCAGCAGCGTGGAGGGCATCACGGCCCTGCTGCGGGCCGGGGCCGACAAGGTGAGCCTCAATTCCTCCGCCGTGCGCGATCCCGATCTGGTGGGGCGAGGGGCGGAGCGCTTCGGTTGCCAGTGCATCGTGGTGGCCATCGATGCCCGCCGGCGCCAGGGCAGCCCGGGCTGGGATGTGTATGTGAAGGGGGGGCGGGAGAATACGGGCCTGGATGCGGTGGCCTGGGCCCGGGAGGTGACCCGCCTGGGGGCCGGCGAGATCCTGCTCACCTCCATGGATGGGGATGGCACCCAGGCCGGCTACGACCTCGCCCTCACCCGGGAGGTGGCTGAAGCCGTGGAGGTGCCCGTGATCGCTTCCGGGGGGGCCGGCAGCGTGGAGCACATCGCGGAAGCCCTCAGCGAAGGCCGGGCCTCTGCAGCCCTGCTGGCCTCCCTGCTGCACGATGGGGTGCTCACCATTGAAACGATCAAACGCCACCTGCTCGCCAGCGGGCTGGAGGTGCGCCCCCTGGAGATCTGAAACCATCCTTAGGGATGGGTAGGAATGCTCTCGGTGCCGCCCGTTCGGCACTTAACATCAAGAAATCATCCTTAACCCTTCTTCAGGTCTGCCGTGTCTGCCCTTTTTGGGTTGCCCCCTCCCCTGATCCGTCTGCTGGCCATTGTCATGGTCGCTGCTGTCGTTGCCCTGGTGGCCTGGGCGCTTCAGCTCATGCAGGCCGCCACCGATCGGCAGGAGTTTTCCCTCATGCTGGCCGGCTGCATGGTGTGCTCCGCCGCCGTGGGTCTGTCCACTGTGATGCTGCTCACCTTCACCAGTCCGGAAGCCTTTTCCGCCACCCCCCCGGTGGCTGAGGCGGCAGCCCCCAGCCCCCTTCTCTGGCCCGGTGAAGTTTCCGTGGCAGATCCCGCCCGTTGAAGCCGGGGGAGCCCACTGCCGTTCGCGAGCTCTTCGAGGAGATCGCCCCGCGCTACGACCAGCTCAACGATCTGCTCAGCCTCGGTTTGCATCGCCACTGGAAGCGGGTAGTGCTTGCCCGCCTGGCCCCCAGACCCGGAGAGCGTTTTCTCGATCTCTGCTGTGGCACGGGAGATCTGGCTCTGCTGCTGGCCGCGGCTCTGCGGCCGGGTGGTGAGGTGGTGGGGCTGGATGCGGCGGCGGCCCCCCTGGCCCTGGCCCGGCAGCGCTCGAGCGCCCAGCC
>JBEIGX010000032.1:0-15975 GCA_040381675.1 Aphanothece sp. | reverse complement strand
CGTTCCACCTGCCAGCCCCGCCGGGTGAGCACGGCCGCAGCGGCCTCCGTGGCTGGATGTTCCACGGTGCTGATGAGCAGGCGGCCCGGCTCGAGGGTGGCGGCGCTGCCCAGAAGGGCTGTCTGGATCGCTTCACTCCCCCCGGAACACCACACCACCTCCTCCGGGTCGGCCCCGAGATCCAGGGCCAGATCCATGCGGCTGCGCTCCAGCTGTTCGGCCGCCGCCACCCCAAAGCTGTGAAGACTGGAGGGATTCCCCCAGGTGTGTCGCCAGACGCGCTCCATGGCCTCGAGCGCTTCAGGGCCCAAGGGGGAGGTGGCGCAGGCATCGAGATACAGACGGGAGAGTGGAACTGACTCAGCCACTGCCCCACCCATCCTCTGCCCGGCGACCGAGCAGGCGGCTCTCGAGGGTATCATTGGCCAGCCGCACCAGATCATCGAGGGAACGGCCCTCCAGCAAGGCGGCTACTTTTGCTCGTGCTTCGGCGTTGGGACAGGCCTGGGGCCGTTGGCACCCCTGGGTACAGGCCGTGGCGCAATCGATGGGGTCCGGGTCTCCCGATCCACCGGGGGCGGCTTCGTTGGGGGCCGATGGGGAGGGGAAGGAGGCCCCGATGGTGGGACAGGCCTCCCCCCCTCCCAGAGCCAACGCGTTGGCCACCTTCTGGGCCAACGGCTCCGCCAGCTGACCGTCAAAGACCCGTTCCGCCGGCCCTGTCATGAACACGTGGTTGCTGGTTTCATCCCAGGCGATGGCAAGGGGGCCGCCAGGGAGATCCAGCCGAGCCTCCCGTTCGCTCAGCCCAAGCAGATGACAGGCCACCAGGGTGGCGCAGGCCCCGGTGCCACAGGCCAGTGTGGGGCCCGCACCCCGTTCCCACACCCGCATCAGGAGGTGGTTGGGGCTAAGCACCTGTACCAGGTGCACATTCGTGCGTGCGGGGAAAACCGGGTGCACCTCCAGGGCCGCCCCCATCGCCTCCAGATCCATCGCCATCACATCGGGCACCGGAACCACCACGTGGGGATTCCCCATGCCTGCAGCGGCCACATTCCAGGAGGTGTTCAGCACGCTGAGTTGCCCCTGGGGCAGGCCGGCCGGCCCCAGGGGGAGATGGGTGGGCACGGTCTCCGGTTCAAGAAAAGGGGGGCCCATGTCCACCCGCACCTGTCCATCCGACTGGAGTTCGGGCCGGATCGGACCGGCTGCCGTTTCCACCTCCCAGCGGCGCCCAGCGCCATCGCCATCGCGATCCGCCAGGAATCTGGCGAGGCAACGAATGCCATTGCCGCACATCTCGGCTTCCGAACCATCCGCATTGAAGATGCGCATCCTGAGTTCGGCCCCCGAATCCGCTGGGAGGGCCAGGATCACCCCATCGGCTCCCACGCCGAAGCGTCGATCGCAAAGCTGCTGCACCAACTCTGGCTGGGTCTGAAGACCTTCCCCATCCAAGGGCGTATGACGCAGGTCGAGCAGGAGAAAATCATTCCCCAGACCTTGATACTTGCTGAATTCCATCCCGCTTGCCGCCCGGAGCACTCAGCCTTGATCCTATGCAGAGCTTCTTTGAAAATCGCCCCACCAGGCTCGACACCTCTCTGCCCAGTGTGCGCCACATCCAGGAGCTCATCCGAACTCGCACGGTGGTGAGCCTGAGCCTGGTGGGGGGGCAAGAGGTGGAAGGGGTGATCAAGTGGCAGGACGTCCACTATCTGGCCCTTCGCCAGACGGCGAATCAACCGCTGATGATGGTGAATCGGGAGGCGATCACGGTTCTTCGCGCCCTTCTCTGATCTTCCAGCCAGCCAGCGCCCTTGAGCGCGTGTGGCACGATCGGGTGGGCCGGGTTTCGTGTCTGGCCACCCTCTGCCCTCCCAGCCTTTCAGCTGCTTGCCGTGACCGATCCCTCCCGCTACAGGCCCCAGGAGATCGAGACCCATTGGCAACAACGCTGGAGGGAGGACCACCTCGATGCCACGGATGAGCGGCTGAGAGCCGGCGATCCTTTCTACGCCCTGTCGATGTTCCCCTACCCCTCGGGAACGCTGCATATGGGTCATGTGCGCAACTACGTCATCACCGATGTGGTGGCCCGCCAGCAACGCATGCTCGGGCGGCAGGTTCTCCATCCGATGGGGTGGGATGCGTTCGGCCTGCCCGCTGAGAACGCCGCGATTGAACGGGGGGTGGATCCGGCGGAGTGGACCGAGCGCAACATTGCCCAGATGCGCGCTCAGTTGGAGCGCCTTGGGCTCTCCATTGACTGGTCACGGGAGGTGACCACTTGCCAGCCGAACTACTACCGCTGGACCCAGTGGTTGTTTCTTCAGTTCTGGGAGGCGGGATTGGCCTACCGCAAGGAGGCCACCGTGAACTGGGACCCCCTCGACCAGACCGTCCTGGCCAATGAGCAGGTGGATGGGGAGGGTCGCTCCTGGCGTTCCGGGGCGCTTGTGGAGAAACGGAAGCTGCGGCAATGGTTTCTCAACATCACGGCCTACGCCGACTCCTTGCTGGAGGATCTCCAGCAGCTCCAGCACTGGCCAGAGCGGGTCCGCACCATGCAGGCCAACTGGATTGGCCGCTCTACCGGGGCCGAACTGGATTTTCCCGTTGTGGGCCCGGATGGAGCGCCAACCGGTACCACGATCACCGTGTTCACCACCCGCCCGGACACGCTCTACGGCGTGACCTATCTGGTGTTGGCGCCGGAACATCCCCTCTTGCCCTCCCTGACGACGGCCGAGAACCGGCTTTCCGTGGAGGCCTTCTGCGATCTGGTGTCGGGCGAGAGCGAGCAGGAGCGCACCGACGACGCCCGTCCCAAGCGCGGGGTCCCCATCGGGGCCCATGTGCGCCATCCGGCCACCGGGGAGACCATCCCCCTCTGGATCGCCGACTACGTGCTGGCGGATTACGGCTCAGGGGCCGTGATGGGGGTTCCAGCCCACGATCAGCGGGATTTTCTCTTCGCGCGCCAGCATGAACTTCCCATCCGCCAGGTGATCATTCCCGAGGGTGCCGATCCCAGCGCCTTTGCTGGTGGTGCCTGGACCGAACCTGGAGTGTTGATTCACTCCGGACCCTACGAGGGCTTGACCTCCCAGGAGGCCAAATCGCGCCTGGTGGCTGCGGCGGAAGCGGAGGGCTGGGGCCGCTCCCGTGTGCAATACCGCCTGCGGGATTGGTTGATCTCCCGCCAGCGCTACTGGGGCTGTCCCATTCCGATGGTGCATTGCACCGATTGCGGGGATGTGCCCGTGCCCCCTGATCAATTGCCCGTGCTTCTGCCCACGGGCATCGCCCTGGAGGGGCGCGGCGGATCTCCCCTGGGGCAGCTGGAGGGGTGGTTGCAGGTTCCCTGCCCCTGCTGCGGCCAGCCGGCGCGGCGCGAGACGGACACCATGGACACGTTCATGTGTTCCAGCTGGTACTACCTGCGCTACGCGGATCCCTCGAATGAGCAGCTTCCGTTCAGCAAGGAGGCGGTGAACCAGTGGCTCCCCGTGGATCAGTATGTCGGTGGAATTGAACACGCCATTCTCCATCTTCTCTACTCTCGCTTCTTCACCAAGGTGCTGCGGGATCGGGGCTTGCTTGATTTTGATGAACCCTTCACCAGACTGTTGACTCAGGGGATGGTGCAGGGTCTGACCTATCGCAATCCTCACAATGGCAAATATATTGCGCCGGATGATGTGGCTGATGTCAATGATCCTCGGGATCCAAACAGTGGAGAGCCGTTGACCGTGAGTTTCGACAAGATGTCGAAATCTAAATACAATGGCGTTGATCCCTCCTCCGTGATTGATCGCTATGGAGCGGATACGGCCCGGATGTTCATCCTGTTCAAGGCGCCCCCGGAAAAGGATCTGGAATGGGATGACGCCGATGTGGAAGGGCAATTTCGCTTCCTGCAGCGCCTGTGGCGTTTGGTGGATACGGCCCGGGAAGGTGGGCTGACCCTCCCGGCTGGCGTCGGGGAGAGCGGGGCTGCAGCGGGGCTGCTCACGGAGGCGGCTGGGTTCGCTGATCTTCAGCCGCCGGAAAGGACCTTGCGGTTGGCAGTGCACACGGCCATTCAGGAAGTGAGCGGCGATCTGGAGGGGGATCTCCAGCTCAATACCGCTGTGTCGGAGTTGATGAAACTCTCCAATGCCATGGCCACGCTCCTGCCCAATGTGCGTTCAGCGGTGGCACAGGAGGCTCTCCGAACCTTGGTGTTGCTCCTTGCACCCTTCGCCCCCCACCTGGCGGAGGAGCTCTGGCATCGCCTGGTGGACCCCGTTTCTTCCAGCAGCGTGCATCGCCAGGGCTGGCCCCAGTTGGATCCTGCCGCCCTGGCGAGGGAGACGGTTCCCCTGGTGATCCAGGTGAAGGGCAAAGTGCGCGGCAGTCTGGAGGTGCCAGCGGATGCGGATGCGGCCACCCTGGAGCGTTTGGCGCTGGAGAGTGATGTGGCCGCAAAGTGGCTGGAAGGTCAGCCGCCCCGCCGGGTGATCGTGGTGCCTGGAAAATTGGTCAACCTGGTGCCCTGAGGCCTCAGGGTTTCTGAAAGCGGAGGCTTTGGGGATCCCCCCAGTTGCCGCTGGCCTGGTAGCCGCGCCCATTGAAACAGAGATGGCGCAGGATCCAGAACAAGGGTTCGGGACTCTCAAGCTGCAGGGCCTGCTGGAGATCATGAAGGCCACGGCTCTGTCCACCACTCAGGGTGTGTTCCAGCCTTTCCTGCAAGGAAAGAATCTCCGCGGCAGCTTTCTTGCCGGCCTCCACTCCTGGCTGATGGTAGGCATTGACGTTGATCAATTCCCCGTACAACCCAACGGCTCTTTCAAAAAGGGCGATCAGGGCGCCAAGGGAGCGTTCATCAAAACGCTCCAGGGTGATCGTGAGGGATTGGCGGCCGCCATCACAGAGGGCCGCTCGTGTTCCCTGTAAGAAGCCCGCCAGGAAATCGGCCGGATGCTCCCCGTCAATCGCCGGGATATCGGCGGGTTCGTCGAGCGCCTCGATGAACACCACAAAGAAATTATCCAGGCCATCGCGAAGCTGCTGCACATAGGCGTGCTGGTCGGTCGAGCCTTTGTTGCCGTATACCGCCAGCCCCTGATGGACCTCGTTGCCCTCCCGATCGAATTTCTTGCCCAGCGACTCCATCACCAGCTGCTGGAGATAGCGGCTGAACACCTGCAGACGATCGCGATAGGGAAGCACCACCATGTCGCGCCGTCCCTGCCCCCCTCCTGCAACGAACCAGGAGGCCGCCAGCAAGGCCGCTGGATTTTTCAAAAGGGCATGCTCTCTGGTGAGCCGATCCATGGCCGCCGCTCCCTCCAGGAACGCCCTCAGATCCGCTCCGATGAGCGCCGCCGGCAGGAGCCCTACCGCACTGGTGATGCTGGTCCGACCGCCCACCCAGTCCGGCATGTCGAAGCGGGCCAGCCAGCTTTCACCGCTGGCCAGCTGGTCGAGATGGCTCCCCTGCATGGTGATCGCCACCGCCTGTTGCGCCCATCGGCCTCCAGCAGACTCCACTCTGGTCCTGGCCTGCTGCATCCCCAGCCGGGGCTCAGGGGTTCCACCGGATTTGCTCACCACAATCACCAGAGTGGTGCGCAACCTGTCACCCAGGGACGCCAGGGTGGCACTCATCCCCTGGGGGTCCACATTGTCGAAGAAATGGAACGGAAGGCCATAGCCTTCCCGTTGGAGTGCCTCCACGATCAACAGGGGGCCCAAGCCGGATCCACCGATGCCGATCCAGAGCACATCGGTGAAGGGTGTGCCCGTTGGTGCGCTGAGGCGGCCCTCCCGCACCTCCCGGGCAAAGGTTTCGAGCCCATCCACCTCCCGGCGGATCAGGTCCTGCAGCTCGGGTGTGGGAGCGCGCTCAGGCTCACGCAGCCAGTAGTGCCCCACCTGCCGCTCCTCATCCCGATTGGCCACTGCCCCGGCCTCCAGGGCATCCATGGCGAGAAAGGCGGAGCTGAAGCGGGGCTCCAGGGCTAACAGATCTTCGCCGTTGAGGGCCATTCGGCTTGGATCCAGCCAGATGCCCAGGGGGTTATCAAACCAGAGCAGAGCCTGGAAACGTTGCCAGAGGGGATCCGGTTCTGAAGCCCTGAGCGGCGGAATCGTGGACATGGCCGCAGGGATACCGCGCATGCCAATGCACCGTACTGAACCGCCTGTTGCGACCGCTGGAGGATGGGCCAGCGAGAGGACCGAACGGCTCCACCCTGGACAGAGCAAAAAGAACCCAAATAATGGAAGGAGTCAAGACCCTGGAGGTCCTTTTTGGGATCTTCACACCGCCGCCTTCCGTTGTCGATTCCCAACCCTTTTCGCTGCCTTCCAGGGCTCACCCTGACAGCCTCTTTGGTTGCGGGATCCATTGGTGTTGGTTTTGTTGTCCAACGCGGTTTCCCCACCGTCCCGTCAGGCTCCGCACTCCCGACCCCTTCAGAGGATCTCGAGAGCCTTCATCACTCCTCGCCATTGGAGGGTCGTCGGCCAGATCCGGCAGATTTCACCCCTGAAGAACTGCGGGAGCTGAACCGTCGCTTTGGTGTGCACGGCCCCCAGCCTGCCATCGCCCAGCTGTTCACGGAAGGTTTGGATCAGCTCCAGCCGCTCCGCAATCACACCTTGTCCCGGCTGGAGGAACTCCGCCCACTCATCCTTCGCCACAGTGCGCGCGAGCGGATCAATCCCATGTTGGTGGCAGCCGTGCTGTTTGATGAGATGCACCACGCCAAACCCGGCGAAGACAGTGCCCTTGCGGTTCGCAGTGGGCTCTTCCAGACCCAGGGGCCAGCCCAGTTAAGCGTTGGTGAAATGGTGAAACAGGGCTTGCTGCCCGAAAACGCCACCCCGGAACAAATTCAGGAGGCCCGTTTCCAACTCCTTGACCCTGATCACAACGTGGAGCTACTGGTGGGCAAATTCGCCAGGTTGTCCACAAGTCTGAACTTGCCTCGGGGTCGAATGCTTACGGCCAGCGGTCATCCGAAAGATGCCAAAGGATTAGCCACCTTGGCCTACCTTCATAATGGAAAATTGGACTACCCCACCCGCATTTTGCGTTACATGCAAGATCCGGCGCTGCATGAAATTCTCTACAGCGAAAAACGGCCTCTCTTGAGTCCATTGATCTAGCCGACCTCGGGCTTGCCTACCGGCCACTTCAGGTTCTCAACAGATCACCCCGAGAGCCACGAGCCGCTTGCTGAGTTCTTCCCAGTTGAAGCTTCTGGGATCGGCCCGCTCCCCTCCTAGATCCACATGTCGATGGGTGGTGATGGCCTGGGCGGGAATCGGATACCGTCGCATCCAATCGGCGAGCACCAGGGCCGTCGCATCGTATTGGGCCGCTTTGTAGCCGCTGTGCCCACTCTCCTGGTCTTCCCCATCCAGAGGGGTTTCCAGGCTCAGGTGGAGGGCAAAGTTGTTGACGGAGCCCCCCACTTTGGGGTTGGTGACGGCCCATTGGCGGCCAAACGCTGAGTTGCCCGCTCCAAACGCCCGCTTGGTGGGATCCAAGGCCTGAACCACGTTGCCCTTTTCACCGATCAGGACGTGATAACTGACCTGATCCTCATCCCTCGGATGGGGTGTGAGGAATGTATTGATAGCGGAGTGAAGGCCATAGACCGTCTCGTGCAGCACCACCATCCGGGGCGTGGGATCGAGGGGATTGCCCAAGGCATCGCGCGTCAGGCGCTCCCCATAATTCGTCGGGTGAATGTTCAGCCGGATCATGCGGGTGGGAAGAGCTGCCAGTTCCGATTGCAGCCGCCTGCGCAGGGCCTCATCAGGGGGATGGCAGACCTTCTCGAGGGGGGATGCCCAGGCCGTTCTAGCGGGCGCCTTTGGGGAAGGGCGGCGGGGTTGCTCGGGCGGCTTGCCCTGCCGCACCTCTTCCAGCAGGTCAAGCAGGGTGGATGGCCCCTGGCTTTGTGGACTGCCGCCTGCCTCGCGGATCAGCCAGAGCAGCATGCCGGAGGCCACCAGGCCGGCTCCCGCCATCCCCATCAGAACACCTCTGACCTGGGTGGGCAACGTCAAGGCACGAGCTCCAACCATTGGCGCCGGCGTTCCAGAGCCGCAGTGGTGGCCTCGGGATCAGGATGGAGGCTCCATCGAGTGATGGCCGGTGGCCCCGGGGTGAGACGGGTGTCGCGAACGAGGCCATCCCGACAAAACAGGATCGACCGCGGGGCGCTGGGGGTTGGGGGACTTTGGAGGATGGCCTCGAGATCCTTCACCTGCCCAACCCGCTGACGATCCAGAGCCAGCAGTTCATCCCCCACCTCCAACCCCGCCGCTTCCGCTGCGCCATGGCGTGAAACAGATTTCAGCCGGAGCCCTCCCTCGGGGCGACGTTCCACCTGCCACCCCGCATCGGGTTGGACGGCGAACTCAGGGCGGAGGGTCAGGCCCACATCCTGCAAATAGCACGAGATGTTTGGATCTTCGTTACTACAGAGCCAATGCGGCAAGATAGTGGACAGATCCTGGGCATGGTCGCCAAAGATGGTCAGCAGGTCGTCTTCCCGGTAGCCAGCCTCCCAGCGTCCGAAGCGCCTCCAGAGCTGCTGCAGCACCTGGCTGAGGGAAGAGCCATGACGACGGAGGTGGAGATCCAGAACCAGGGCCAGCACGGCCCCCTTGAGGTAGTAGCTCACCTGGTTGTTGCTGGAATAGGCGTCCTGCCGGTAGAGCTTCACCCAGGCTTCCAGGCTGCTGTCTCTAAGCGATTGCACGGATCTGCCATCGCAAAGGAAATACCGACTCAGATCTTCCTCCAGCGCCTGGAGGGTGTCCTCCTCACGGCAAAGTCCACAGCTTCCGGGAAGGAGCACGTCGTAATAACTGGTGACTCCCTCCGCAAACCAAAGGGTGGGCACGGGAATGGCCTGCCCGTAGTCCACAGGGGAGAGTTCGGCGGGCTTGAGGCGGCGCACATTCCACTGATGGAGATATTCATGGGCCACCAGTTGGAGCAGTTTGCGCCGTCCCTGGGGCGTGGCGAGGCGCCGGCGGCTGAACTGCAGCACGGACCCATGGTTGTGCTCCAGGCCCCCATATCCCTCCTCGAGGAGGTGAAGCACAAACAGATAGGGGTCCCCCGGAGGTCGCTCCTCTCCCATCAAGCGGCAACAGGCCAGACACACCTGCTCCACATCACTCAGCCAGGAGGGATCAGCCGTTGGATCCCCTCCCCAGCTCACCCACCGATGGGGAACCGCTGCCACCGCAAAGGCATGCTCCCGATGGGGACCCACTTCGATGGGACTGTCGATCAGGGCATCGAAGGTGGGAGCCCGCCAGAGCTGAGCTCCCACCTGGGGAAGGCTGAGAAAGGCTCCCCATCCCTCCGGCAGCAGCAACTCCAGGTGATGGGGTACCCACCGGGCTCCCTCGATCTCGAGGGCCACACCTGCAAGGGCCAGAAAACCGTGGTCGCTGTTCAGATGGCAGGTGCGAACCGAGAGGTCCGTGGCCTGAATGGTGTAACGCACCTGGATCGGCCCCAGCTCCTCCAGCTGCAGGAGCCAACAGGAGGGCGTCAGTCGGCGGGCGGGCCGTGGATGGGGGCCCTGCCAGACCTGCAGGCCCTCGAGAGTGCGGACGTAGTCCCGGATCAGATAGGAGCCTGGCGTCCAGGAGGGAAGGCGCAGCTCCAGGCGCCTCTGGGTGGGGACAAAGCTGAGTTCAACGTGAACCAGGTGTTGGTGGGGAGACCGCAGATCAAGGCGAAGGTGGGGGGTCAACCGCCGTTCAGCAGAGAACTTCGATGGTGGCCCCAGAAAAGCTGTTGGAGGCCTCCTTCAGGGCGTGGTGTGTGGTGTAGGCGAGGGTGATCTCCGTCAACAGTTGCGGCACGGCGGTGCATTGGGCCAGCTTCTGCAGATCCGCCACCAGCGCCAGGGATCCATCGGCCTGCCGGCGCCAGCCGAGGGACTGCCCATTTGGGAGCTGAATGTGAATGTCCACAGGCTGCCGTTCTCCCGCAAAGCCCACCACCATTCCGTCCCGTTGGGGGCCGAGATGGAGGGCCTCCAGTGCCGAGACCATGAGCTCAAGATCCCGCAAGACTGTGGGGAGGATAGTGAGATGGGACATAAGGACCGAACTGCCCACTCCAGAATGGATTCCCCAAACCCTAGCGATCTTGCGCCATCGCTCCAGTGGCCAATGCCACAGCCCTGGCCTTCCCACCCCACTCCCCTGCGCCTGGGGGTGATGGCGTCCGGTGAGGGCAGCAATTTCGAGGCCCTGGTGGAAGCGACCCGTCATCAGAGCCTGCGGGCCTCGGTGGACCTCCTGGTGGTGAACCATGAGCAATGCGGGGCCAGGAGCCGCGCGGAGCGGCTGGGAATCCCCTGGCGCTGGATCGACCATCGGGCTTTCTCCAGCCGGGAATCCTTGGACGACGCCCTGATTGAGGCCTTTCGCGAAGCGGGGGTGGATCTGGTGGTGATGGCGGGATGGATGCGGATCGTCACCCCTCGGCTGATTGAGGCCTTCCCCGATCGCCTCCTCAACATTCATCCATCGCTCCTGCCGAGCTTTCGGGGGCTGGATGCGGTGGGCCAGGCCCTCGCCTCAGGAGTCCGGATCACCGGATGCACCGTGCATCTTGTGCGTCCGGAGGTGGATGCGGGTCCCATCCTGGTGCAGGCCGCCGTTCCTGTGCATCCACAGGATGATGCCCCAACCCTGGCGGCCCGCATCCACGCCCATGAGCACCGGATTCTCCCCTTTGGCGTCGCCCTCGCGGCCCAACGGCTCACCGGGCTTCCGCCTCAGGGATAGAACGGCAGCAGAGGCAGGCCCGTGTCCTGGGGCAGGCCTGCCATCAGATTGAGGCATTGCACCCCCTGGCCCGCCTGGCCCTTGATGAGATTGTCGATCGCACTCATCACGATCAGCTGGCCGGTGCGGCGATCCACCTGCACCGACAGGAGAGCACGGTTGGTGCCCTTTACCCACTTGGTGGCGGGGTAGGTGCCCACAGGCAGCACCTCCACAGAGGAACTGTGGCGATAGGCCGCCTTCAGAAGGGTGCTGCAATCGTCTGCCGTGAGGCCAGGATCCCGCAGCCGGGCATAGACCGTGGCCAACAGGCCCCGCACCATGGGGATGAGGTGGGGGGTGAACTGCACCAGGAGGGGGTGGCCGCAGACCTGGCTGCACTGCTGCTCGATCTCACTGGTGTGCCGGTGGCCGATCACCCCGTAGGGCGCCACGGATTCGCCGGCTTCCGCCAACAACAGATGCTCCTTGGCCGCCCGCCCCCCCCCAGAGGTACCCGTCTTGGCATCAATCACGACGCCGTTGAGCTCGATCAGCCCTTGGCTCAGAAAAGGCATCAGGGCCAGCAGGCTGGCGGTTGGAAAGCAGCCGGGAGCGGCCACTAGGCGGGCCTTGGCGATGCGCTCGGCCTCCCACTCGGCCAGGCCGTAGATGGCCTCCGCACAAAGATCCCCGTCCTCACGGGGGTGGCTGCGGGCCTCACTGCTATACACCTCCTGCCAATGGCTCAGAGAGCGGTAGCGGTAGTCGGCGGAGAGATCCACCACCTTCACGCCCTTGGCCACGAGGGAGGGCACGAGCTCGGAGGCCAGGCCATTGGGGAGGCTGAGCACGGCCAGATCCGCTGCTGCGGCGATGGCATCAGGCTCACAGGCCTGCACCACCGGATCCCCAGCCAGGGGGAGGAAGGGCACCAGGTCGCTCCAGCGCTTGCCGCTGCTCCGTTCCCCCCCCAGAAACGTCACCTCCAGGTTGGGGTGGCCCTGCAGCAGGCGGAGGGTTTGGAGGCCGCCGTATCCGCTGGCCCCGATCACTGCAACGCGCCCTCCCGTCATCCCCTGGCTTCCAATCGGGGAATCCTAGTGGCCCCCTTGGTTCCTGTTCCAAACTTCAGGGCCAAACGCACCTCGCTGGTGCCAGCAAGGATCTATAAAGAAAGTCTGTTGAGCTCTCGGGTCCCTTTCATCCTTGACTCTCACGCCTGAGCGCCAGACCAACGACGCCGAGCCCTCCATTCATTTCGACTGCATCGCCGATGCCTTGGCGGCCATCCGCAATGGCGAGGCGATTGTGGTGGTGGATGACGAAAACCGGGAGAATGAGGGTGATCTGATCTGCGCCGCCCAGTTCGCCACGCCTCAGCAGATCAATTTCATGGCCACCAAAGCGCGGGGCCTGATCTGCCTGGCCATGGAGGGGGAGCGTCTTGATTCCTTGGATCTGCCGCTCATGGTGGATCAGAACACTGACAGCAACCAGACAGCCTTCACCGTGAGCGTGGATGCGGGCCCGGAACACGGCGTGGGCACAGGCATTTCTGCGGAGGATCGGGCTCGCACGATCCAGGTGGCGATCCACCCCCAGACCCGTCGAGCCGACCTGAGGCGCCCCGGGCACGTGTTTCCCCTTCGCGCCCGTGAGGGTGGGGTGCTCAAGCGCGCCGGCCATACGGAGGCTGCCGTTGATCTGGCACGCCTGGCCGGGCTCTATCCAGCCGGCGTGATCTGTGAAATCCAGAATGCCGATGGTTCGATGGCCCGGCTCTCCCAGCTCTTGCCATATGCCCAAAAGCATGGCTTGCGGCTGATTTCCATCGCCGATCTGATTCGTTATCGGCTGGCCACAGAGCGTTTCGTGCGCAGGCAAGCAGAAGCGCTCCTGCCCAGTGCATTTGGGGATTTTCGTGCGATCGGCTATCGCAATGAACTCGATGGCAGCGAACATGTGGCCCTGGTCAAGGGGCATCCCGAACAGGCCACGGCACCGGTGCTCGTGCGCGTGCACAGCGAGTGCCTCACCGGGGATGCCTTCGGATCCCTTCGCTGTGATTGCCGACCTCAACTAGAAGCTGCCCTGCGCATGATTGAAGCGGAGGGAGAAGGAGTGGTGGTGTATCTCCGCCAGGAGGGGCGCGGGATTGGTTTGGTGAACAAATTGCGGGCCTACAGCCTGCAGGATGGGGGGCTGGACACGGTGGAAGCCAACGAACGCCTGGGCTTTCCTGCCGATCTGCGCAACTACGGGGTGGGGGCCCAGATCCTGAGCGATCTTGGCGTGCGGCATCTACGCCTGATTACCAACAACCCCCGCAAGATTGCCGGCCTCGATGGCTATGGGCTGCAGGTGGATGATCGGGTGCCGCTTGTGATTGATGCGGGGGCTCACAATGCGGCCTACCTCACCGCCAAGCGCCTGAAACTGGGCCATCTGATGGAGCCTCCTCTGGAGTCGGCGGAGGCCTCTCCCCCGGGCAACAGTGCGGGCCCCACGGCCGTGGTGGCCTGGCAGGCCGATGGGGTGGATCCCCAGCGGGATCACAAGCTGCACCAGCACCTTCAGGCCTGGGCCGAGGATCGCCACCTGCGACTCCTGGTGGAAGACCATCCCCGCTTGCTGGCCCTCCTGGAGGGCCCTTCCCTCGCCATTCTTCTGATGGCCCAGCCCTCCCAGGAGTTGCAGCCTGCGGATTTGGCGGCCCTACTCACCATCCTTGGGGGATGGCCCCAGACCCGGGCCGTGGCCCTCCTGCTCGCCCCCGATGGCCCCCGCAGCAGCCATCCCTCGGCCTTGTTGGAGCCGGAGCGCAGGTCTCTGGCGGAGTTGCACCAGGCTGCCAGCCTGGCCTGTCCATGGCTGAGCCTGCAACCGGGCGCCTTCCTGCGCTGGCAGGCCTGAAGCCCCCCTCCGTCCTGTAGAACAGCGGCAGAATTGATGTCTGCCATGGTTCCATCCCCTGCCCTCGACCTCAGCAAGGCTCGGCTGGGTGTGCTCGGGGGAAGTGGTCTTTATGCCATGGAAGGGCTGGAGGATGTCAGGGAGCTGACGATTAGCACCCCCTATGGCGACCCTTCCGATGCCCTGCGCCTGGGGCGGATTGGGGATCTGGATGTGGTGTTTCTCGCCCGCCATGGCCGTCACCACACGTATTTGCCGACGGAGGTTCCCTACCGGGCCAACCTCTGGGCCCTGCGGTCCCTGGGGGTGCGATGGATCCTGTCGGTGTCAGCCGTCGGCTCCCTGCAGGAGCAGTATCGCCCCCTCGACATGCTGGTGCCGGATCAATTCATTGATCGGACCCATCAGCGTCCCCTGAGTTTCTTCGGGGAAGGTCTGGTCGCCCACGTGACCGCTGCCGATCCCTTCTGCCCAAGCCTGAGCACCATCCTGGCGGATGTGGCTGACAGCCTCATGCCGGAAGGGAGGGAACTCCACCGGGGGGGCACCTACCTATGCATGGAGGGGCCGGCCTTTTCCACCCGCGCCGAATCTGAGTTGTACCGCTCCTGGGGATGTTCCGTGATCGGCATGACCAACCACACCGAAGCCCGACTGGCCAGGGAAGCGGAAATGGCCTACGCCACCCTGGCGATGGTGACCGATTACGACTGCTGGCACCAGGAGCACGACTCCGTGACAGTGGAGATGGTGATCGCCAATCTGCAAGCCAACGCGGCTCTGGCCCAGACCATCGTGCGGCTCGCCGCCGAGCGGATCGGAGCTCAGCGGCCTTCCAGTTCTGCCCACAGGGCCCTTCGCCATGCCCTGATGACACCAGCCAGCCACGTGCCCCCAGAGACCCGGCTGCGCACCGAGTTGTTCACAGCTCCCTACTGGGGTGAGGCAGGGTCAACCCCATAACCTCCAGGGTGGTCCGGAGGGAGGGTCCATGCCTCTGCAGCACTTCGGCGGCTGAGGCCCCATCCATGCCGCCCACGGCCATCAGGAGGGCACATTTGACAGACCCCTGGCTTTCAGCCAGCAGGGCCCGGCCCCGATCTCTGTCCACACCGGCCAGGTCGGCCAGAATCCGCAGGGCCCGGTCCTCCAGCTTGGCGTTGCTGACGGACACATCCACCATGCGATGTCCGTACACCTTCCCCAGCCGCACCATGACTCCGGTGGAAAGGATGTTGAGGGCCATCTTGGTGGCCGTTCCTGCCTTGAGACGGGTGGATCCGGTTAGCAATTCAGGCCCAGTCATGAGGCGGATATCGATATCGCAGGGCATGGGGGCCTGTTCCCTGGGCACACAGGCCAGGGCAATGGTGAGGGCCCCGATACCCTGGCCATGGCGGAGGGCCCCCAGCACGTAGGGGGTGGTGCCCCCGGCCGCGATTCCCACGAGTGCGTCGTCAGGACCGAACCCCCGCTCCTCCAGATCCATCTGACCCTGTTCAGCAACATCCTCGAGCCCTTCCGAGCTCCGCAGCAGGGCCGGAGCACCACCCGCCAGGATCCCCTGCACTAATTCAGGGGCTGAGCAGAAGGTTGGTGGACATTCAGCCGCATCCAACACCCCGAGCCGGCCAGAGGTGCCAGCACCCAGATAAAAGAGGCGCCCACCCTGGCGAAGGCGACTGGCAATGCCCTCAATGGCTGCGGCCAACTCGGGCGCCGCTTGGTGCACGGCCCTCTGGGGCTCCAGATCGTTTTGGCAGAAGAGCTCCACCATCTCATTGGTGGAGAGTTGATCCAGGTTCTGGCTCAGGGGATTGGGCAACTCCGTGAGCAGATGGCCACGATTCAGGTCGTAGCCGAGCATCTGGACCGTGATGGGGCGTTCCACCGGTTCACTCACAGCAAACCCTCCAGACGGCGGCGAAAGGCCTCAAGCTCCGGATCCTCCTTTGTGGCCTCCTCACTGGATGGGGCCGTGTCTGCGTCCTTCCAGTGGTTCACATCGAGATTCTGGGGTGGTGGGGCAATCAGCAGGCGATCCTCTTCGCTCTTGGGGAGAAAACCAGCCGGCACAAAGCGGGCTTCATAGCCCGCCTGGGCACAGAAGAGCTCCACGTCCTCCCGCTGGATGCGCTCCACGCTGGGCAAGGGGAAATCCTGGGCTTCCAGCAAGCCTGCATAGCGCTCCGCGTCATCCGCATCCTCGAAGAGCAGCACCACGGTGCGGCCCCCCAGCTCGATGGAGTG
>JBEIGX010000031.1:0-16121 GCA_040381675.1 Aphanothece sp. | reverse complement strand
AGAAAATGGGCCATGCCGCTTTCGCCGGGGGCCTCATAGACACTTCCGGCCCGGCACCAAAAATCCAGGCACACCAGGGGTGCTTCGGGAATCTCCAGGCTCACCAGGTCGACGCCGTTGTCCAGCTTATGGGTGATGGGATCAGCAAGGGCCGGGAGCAATGGGGAGCAACATCCGCTGGTTTGGCTCATCGGCGCATGGCAGGATCGCCATTCTGCTGGGTGCTGGGAGTTGTTGATGAGCCAGATATCCCCCCCCGGGCACCTGCCTGCCTCTCCGGGCGCCGCCCTAGGAGTCCACCCCTTGGTCGACGCCCTGGCCAGTCGGATCCGGGAGCTGCGTGAGCAGCTGCCCGAACTGGAGCCCCTGGCCGTGGATCCCGCCCTGGAGGCCATCAGTGGCAGCCTGGACGGGGAGCACCTGTTCATCCGCAACGAACTGCACCGCAGTCGGGGGTTGCGCAAGCTCCACTTGGAAACGGCCCGTCTCGGGGCGGGGCTCCAGATTCTCCATTGTGTCTACTTCCCTGATCCCCGCTACGACCTGCCCGTGTTTGGCGCAGACATCGTCGCTGGCCGCGGCGTGGTGTCGGCGGCGATCGTGGATCTCTCTCCCGTGGACGCATCCCTTCCGCCCCAGATCGTCGCTGCGCTGGCGGAACGCCCTCGGGCGCCGTTTAGCGAGATTCGGGAGCTGCCGCCCTGGGGCTTGATCTTCTCCCCCCACGTGTTGTTCGTCCGGCCCCGCACCCCCGAAGAGGAGGGCTGGTTTGTGGAAGAGGTGGCAGCGTTCCTCGATCTCCTGGGCCAGGCGAGCGCCACAGTTCAGCCCCAGCCCTGGGATGATGCCGCTACGGTTGCGCGCTGGAAGGGCCAGCTCCGCTATTGCCAGCAGCAGAAACAGAACGACAAGACCCGGCGGGTTCTGGAGAAGGCGTTCAACCCGGAGTGGGCGAACACCTACATCGAGACCCTGCTCTTCGACGACCCCCTGCCTCCCCAGCAGGGGAGCTGACCTCTGGCGGGAGCGGGATGGAGCCCCCCCGCACACCACCGGGGGGACACCTCCCCTTCGCCCTGGTGGCCGCCCTGGCAGGCTCGGCCCTCACCCTGGTGGCTCTGGTGGCCACCCGCCAGCTTGCCCTTCCCAACAAACCTCCTTCCCAGACGACGGCTCCTGCCCAAAAGATCCCTCCCCCAAAGGCCCCCGAGGCCGTGGCCGCCCTTGGCCGTCTGGAGCCTGCGGGGAACATCCGGGTGCTGGCCGCACCGATCGCAGGCATCGGCGGCAGCCCCCGGCTCTCCGAGCTGCTGGTGAATGAGGGCGATCGGGTTCGGCAGGGGCAGGTCTTGGCCCGCTTTGACACCGGTCCGACCCTGCAAGCGGAGGAGAAGGTGATTCGCACTCGCCTGGCCAACCTGGTGAGACGGTTGCAGGTGGAGCAGCGGGAGCTGAACCGCTATCGCCAGCTCACCGGTGTGGGCGCCCTCAGCGCCGATGAACTCGATCGCCGAGAGCAGCAATATCTGCAGTTGTTGGGGGAGTGGCAGGTGGCTCGCGCCGACCTGGACCGGGTGCGGGCCGATCTGGCCAACACCACCCTGCAGGCTCCCATCGATGGCACCGTGCTGCGCATCCAGGCCCGGGTGGGGGAGCGGCCCGGGGATAAGGGCATCCTGGAGCTCGGGGCCAGTGAGCGCATGGAGGCCCTGCTGGAGGTCTATGAGAGCGACATCGACCGGGTGCGTCTGGGTCAGAGTGTGCTGCTCAGCAGTGAAAACGGGGGCTTCAAGGGCACGCTGCGGGGCACCGTGATGCGGATTAGCCCCCAGGTTCGGCAACGGGAGGTGCTGTCCACCGATCCCAGTGGTGATGTCGATGCCCGCATTGTGGAGGTGCGGGTGGGGCTCGCGCCGGAGGAGTCTTCCCGGGTGCGCAGCCTGACGGGCCTCAAGGTGATCGCCCGCCTGCAGCCATGAACCTTCCCATGCCCTGGCAGGGCCGCCGGATCCCCCTCGCCTGGTTGCTGCTTACCCGCCAGCCGGCCCGGCTGGCCGTGGCCTTAGCCGGTATCTGCTTCGCCGGGATCTTGATGTTCATGCAGCTGGGATTCCGGGATGGCCTCTTCGATGCCAGCGTCACGCTGCACAAATTGTTTGACACCGATCTGGTGTTGATCAGTCCCCGCACCATGAGCTCCATTGCCATGGCTGGCTTCCCCCGGAGGCGCCTGGTGCAGGCCATGGCCGATCCGGAAGTGGCGGGCACCACGCCCGTGCATTGGAATCTCCTGCTTTGGCGCAATCCCGAAACGCGTGCCACCCGCTCGATCCTCACCCTGGGCTTTGAGCCCAATGATTCCCTCTTTCTGCTGCCGGAATTGGGGGATCAGGCCAATCTGCTCACCCAGCGGGGCCGCATTCTGTTTGATGAGCGCTCCCGCCCGGAATACGGGCCCATCGCCCGTTGGCTCAAGGAGGGGCGCACCGTGGAAACGGAAGTGGCTGGCAAACGGGTCCGGGTGGCGGGTCTGGTCTCCCTAGGTCCCTCCTTCGGGGCAGACGGCAACATGCTTACCAGCAGCGAAACCTTTCTGCAGCTCATGCCCAACACGCCGCCGGGCAGCATCGAGCTGGGGCTGATTCGTCTGAAGCCAGGCGCCGATACCGCTGCCGTCGCCAGCCGACTCCGTCAGATGCTCCCGCCCGATGTGGCCGTCTACAGCAAGAAGGGATTCGAGGAGTTTGAAAAAAACTACTGGCGCAGCAGCACTGCCATCGGCTTCATTTTCACCCTTGGAGCCGCCATGGGTTTCGTGGTGGGGTGTGTGATCGTCTACCAGATTCTTTATTCCGATGTCAGTGACCATCTGCCGGAATATGCCACCCTCATGGCCATGGGCTATCCCCTCACCACTCTTCTGGGTGTGGTGGCCCGGGAGGGCCTGCTCCTCTCGGTTCTGGGCTTCGTGCCCGCCTGGCTCGCCGGCCAGGGTCTCTATGTGCTGGTCCGTCGAGGCACCAACCTGCCCGTCTACATGACGGGCGACCGATCGCTCATGGTGCTGACCATGATCTTGACCATGTGCATGGCGTCTGCCCTGCTGGCCATGCGGAAGCTGGCGGATGCCGACCCCGCCGAGATCTTCTAGCGCCATGGCCGCCCCCAGTCCCCAGCTGCCCATTCCCAGGGTTTCCGACGCAACGGTGGAGGTGCAGGGCCTGAGCCATTGGTATGGCAAGGGCTCCATGCGCCGGCAGGTGCTCCAGGGGGTTGATCTGGTGATTCAACCCGGAGAGGTGGTGTTGCTGACGGGGCCTTCTGGATGTGGCAAGACCACCTTGCTCACGCTGGTGGGGGCCCTGCGCCAGGTGATGGAGGGGTCGGTGCGGGTGCTGGGCCAGGAGCTGCAGGGCTGCGGCCGGGGGGAGCGGCAACGTCTCCGTCAGAACATCGGCATGATCTTCCAAGGCCACAACCTGCTCCGCTGCCTCACGGCTGAGCAAAACGTGCAGATGGGTTCGGATCTCTTGCCCGGACTCTCGTACAGGGCCCGACGAGATTGGGCCAGGCAGTGGCTGCGGGCCGTTGGTCTGGACGATCACATGGGCAAGCTCCCCCACGACCTCTCCGGCGGCCAGAAGCAACGGGTGGCGATCGCCCGCGCTCTCGCGGCCCAGCCCCGGCTGCTGCTGGCCGATGAACCCACGGCCGCCCTCGACCGCCAGAGCGGCCGGGATGTGGTGACCCTGCTCCAGGGCCTGGCACGGGAGCAGGGCTGTGCGGTGCTGATGGTCACCCACGACCCCCGCATCCTGGACGTGGCGGACCGGCTGGTTCAGATGGAGGACGGGAGGCTCTGGAGTGGGGAGCCCGCGCTTGTGGTTGGCTAGGGTGGTTGTTCACAACTTCTACGCCTCTCGCGCATGGCCAAACGCCGCAATCTCAAGAAGGAAAAACAGGAGCGCAACCGCGCCTACGCCCGCAAATTCAAGAAGCGCAAGTTGCGCAACGACGGCCGGGGTGAAGGGGCTGGCAACGGCGTGACGGGCACGGCCAGCAACGGCGGCGCCGCGGACTGAGCAGCTCACCCCTGGGTTCCTGCGGGAGCTTTTGGCAGGGGGGATCCAGCGGGATCCCCCCTTTTCCATGTCGGCCAAACCATGTTTATCAGCGTCGTCATCCCCACCTACAACCGTCTGCCGATTCTCCAGAAGTGCCTCAGAGCTCTGGAGGAGCAGGCGCTGGAGGCCCCCGTGGACCGCTTCGAGGTGGTGGTGGTGGATGACGGCTCCAGCGATGACACCGTGCCCTGGCTCCAGGCCCATGGGCACCTCTTCCCCCATGTCCGTCTCTTCTGCCAGGAGCACGGCGGGCCGGCCCAGGGCCGTAATCGGGGGGTGGAGGAAGCCTGGGGGGATGTGATTGTCTTCATCGACAGCGATTTGGTGGTGACGCCCACCTTCCTCCTCTGTCACGCCCGCGCGCTCCAGAGGGCGTGGACGGAGCGGGGGGATCGTCTCTGCTTCACCTATGGGGCGGTGATCAACACGGCCAATTTCGACCAGCCCACGAGCGAGCCTCACAAACTCACGGATCTCTCCTGGGCCTATTTCGCCACGGGCAACGTGGCGATCGATCGCGAGGTGTTGGAACAGGCGGGGCTCTTTGACACCACCTTCCATCTCTATGGCTGGGAGGATCTGGAGCTCGGCGAACGGTTGCGCCAGCTCGGGGTCGTGCTGGTGCGAGCCCCGGAGGCCGCGGGCTATCACTGGCATCCAGCCCTCACGCTGGAGCAGATCCCTGATCTGATTCGGGTGGAGCGGGAGCGGGCTCGCATGGCCCTGGTGTTTTTCCGCAAACACCCCACCCCTCGCGTGCGCACCATCATTCAGTACACCTGGTTCCATCGCCTCCTCTGGGAGCTCCTCACCCTGGGGGGGGTTCTCAATGAACGCAGTCTCCGGCCAGTGCTGGCCTGGCTCCTGCGCCATGGCCAGGCCCGTTGGGCCATGGAACTCCTGCGTTTGCCCCTGAATCGTTTGGGGGTGCGGGAGCTCTTTGCTGAAGCCCAGAGGCAAGGCTTCCGCTGACCATTTGATAAGTTGGCTGGGTCAACTCATTCCGCACACCTGCACGTTTCGGGTGATGGCAGCCTTTTGGCCCATCCCTGGCAGGTGGAGGCAAACCCGAAACCCCAACCCATGGCTGTCGTCACTCTCGCCGAGATGATGGAAGCTGGTGCCCATTTCGGCCACCAGACCCGTCGCTGGAACCCCAAGATGTCGCGCTACATCTATTGCGCGCGCAATGGGGTGCACATCATTGACCTTGTGCAGACCGCGGTCTGCATGAACAACGCCTACAAGTGGGTGCGCAATGCATCCCGCAGCGGCAAACGCTTTCTCTTCGTGGGCACCAAGAAGCAGGCTTCTGAGGTGATCGCCCTGGAAGCCAGCCGTTGTGGAGCGGCCTACGTCAACCAGCGCTGGCTGGGCGGCATGCTCACCAACTGGAGCACCATGCGCGCCCGGATTGACCGGCTCAAGGACCTGGAGCGCATGGAGTCCTCCGGGGCCATTGCCATGCGTCCAAAGAAGGAAGCGGCCGTGCTGCGCCGCGAGCTCGACCGTCTCCAGAAATACCTCGGTGGATTGAAGAGCATGCGCCGCCTGCCCGATGTGGTTGTGCTGGTCGACCAGCGGCGTGAAACCAATGCCGTGTTGGAGTGCCGCAAGCTCGACATTCCCCTGGTGTCCATGTTGGATACCAATTGCGATCCCGACCTGTGCGACGTGCCCATCCCCTGCAACGACGATGCGGTGCGCTCCGTCCAGCTGGTGCTTGGCCGTCTTGCTGATGCCATCAATGAGGGTCGCAGCGGTTCCCAGGATCGGGTGGAGGAGGAGGGCTAGATCCTTGCCCTCCCCGGTTTTCTCCTGAGGTTCTTCACCCCCTTCATTTCTCCTTACCTACCTTCCAATGGCTGAGATCAGCGCCAAGCTCGTCAAAGACCTGCGCGATAAGACCGGCGCGGGCATGATGGATTGCAAAAAGGCCCTGCAGGAATCCTCAGGTGACCTCACCAAAGCCGTGGAGTGGCTGCGCCAGAAGGGCATTGCCAGTGCGGAGAAAAAGGCGGGTCGCACCGCTGCCGAGGGGGTCGTGGGAAGCTACATCCATACCGGAGGTCGGGTGGGGGTGTTGGTGGAGGTGAATTGCGAGACGGATTTCGTGGCCCGTGGCGAGCTCTTCCAGGAGCTCGTCCGCAACGTGGCCATGCAGATCGCTGCCTGCCCCAATGTGGAATATGTCAGCACCGAGGAGATCCCCGCTGATGTGGTGGAGAGGGAAAAGTCGATCGAAATGGGTCGCGAAGATCTGGAGGCGAAGAAGGAGGAGATGAAGGTCAAGATCGTCGAGGGCCGTATCGGCAAGCGCCTGAAGGAACTGGCCCTCCTCGACCAGCCCTATATCCGTGACAGCTCCATCACCCTGGGAGAACTTGTGAAGCAGACCTCCGGCAAGACGGGAGAAAACATCCGGGTGCGGCGCTTTACCCGTTACACCCTCGGCGAGGGGATTGAGGTTCAGGAGAGCGATTTTGCCGCTGAAGTTGCCGCCATGGGAAAGGCGGCTTGAAGTGAGCGAGGCCGCCGGCCCAGCCCCCCAGTCCCTGGGGGCCATTCAGGCCAGGCTGGATCAACAGATTCCCCAGCTCTACCGCGACCTGGCCCTTTATCTGCAGGTGCTGCGGGATGTGCTTCCCGCCAGCCTCGACCAGGCCGGTTCCCATTTGGCTACCCAGGTCAATCCCCAGGCGTACAACCGTCTCCACCCTGCGGAGCGGGCCCATCTGCACAGCCGCCTCAAGGTCCTGATGGGGCGATGCTCCAGCTTCCTCACGGTGGAGCAGCTCCTCAATTTGGCCACCCAGATGGCCCATGAGCGCCAACGACTGGCCCAACGCGACCAGACCCGCTTTCTGGATGGATTGTCGGCGCATGAAAGACCGTCATCGGGCCTGCCAGGTGCCATGGGGTCCGATCCCTTGCCTATGGGATCGATCCAGCTGCAGCTTCGTCCTCCCTTGGGGGAGGCGCCCTTCCCTTCCCCCCTGGGGCCCTCGTCGCCAACGGCAGACCAACAGGACGAGGGAACCGGTTTCCCGTTTTCAGGTCTTCATTTCAGCGCAGAGATGCTGGCGGCCCTGGAGGACCCATCGTTCGCCCCGGAGGTTCCCTGGTCCTCCGGCCAATTGCCGCGGGATCCTGTCTCTTTGCTCCAGTGCCTGGAAGCCTGGGACATTGCCCTGAGCCGTCGGCTGCGCAACCTGTCGCACAGTGTGAATCTCGAGATGGCACGGGCTGGCCTGATGGTGGCGGCGGTGCCTGTCCCCCTGCTGGATGCGGTGTTGGCGGGGCAGATTGAGCCCCAGGGAGCTCCGGCCAATCTGCTGAGGCTGCCCCTGGCCCCCCAGGGGGCTGCCATCTTTCCCCACCCCCCCATGGGGGTGCTCCTGCGCACGGTGGATCTGGAGCTTGAGCAGCCGCGCCTGCGCACCTGTCGGCGGCGTTTGCTCCACCACCGGCAGGAGATCCACAAAATGGCCGAGACTGCTCACCGCCTGCAGCGCCGCCTCCAGGCCCACCATGCCCAACGCCTGTGGCGTCACGACAGCCAGCTGAATCCGCCCAAGCCCCAGGCCTGAGAGCGTGGTGCGATCTGCTCCACAAGGCCGCCCAATTGGAAGCGGATCGGGGCTTTGCCGATCTTCAGGGGCGCTTTGACACCTTCAGCGGCTTTGTGGTGCGCTCCCTGGCGGACCTTCCGGAGGGCGTTCAGGAGACCGATCTCCCCTATCTGACCTTCTGGCGGGAGGGGTTCAGCGGCTACCGCGATCTGGGTGTCGCCCGGCGCCAGCAGCTGGTCGCCCAGCTCCGCCAGGGACTCCACCAGCTCCTTTCCCGATCCAGGCCTCCCCTGCCGATGGCGCCGCCCCGCCTGCGCTTGGCACCCGAGTCCCCTGGCGCCCCCCCCGCGGTGCCGGGGGGCCGGCCAACCCAGCCCTTCCGCCCGCTGGAGCCCACCACCCCCCTGGCGGAGGTGCCTGGCATCGGGCCCAGTCAGGCCACCCGCCTGGCGGCCCTGGGGCTTTTTCAGGTGGTCGACCTGTTGCAGCACTACCCCCGCGATTACCTCAATTACGCCAACCTGGTGCGCATCAGTGCCCTGGAGCCGGGGAGTACGGCCACCGTGGTGGCTACTGTGCGCCGCTGCCACACCGCCACCAGCCCCAAGAATCCCAACCTCTCCTTTCTGGAGCTGCACCTGCAGGATGTCACGGGCCGGCTGAAGGTGACCCGTTTTTTTGCCGGCCGCCGCTTCGCCAGTCCCGGTTGGCTCAAGAGCCAGCAGCGTCTCTATCCACCGGGCAGCACGGTGGCGGTGAGTGGTCTGGTGAAGGAGGGCCCCTGGGGCATGGGCTTCACCGATCCCTTGATCGAAGTGCTGGATAGCCCCGCCAGTCCGGTGCGCTCGGAGCAGATTGGCCGGTTGGTGCCCGTCTACACGCTCACCGAGGGCCTCTCGGCCGACACCCTCAGGCAGGCGATCGCCAAGGTGCTTCCCCTGGTGAGCCACTGGCCCGATCCCCTCGGTCGCCAGCTGGTGCAGGAGGCGCTGCACCTGCCCAGCCGCAGAGAAGCGGTGGAGCAGATCCACCGCCCTCAGGATGGGGAGCAACTGCAACGGGCACGGCGTCGCCTCGTGTTTGATGAGTTTCTGCTCATGCAGCTGGCCCTGGGGTTGCGCCGGCAGCGTCTCAAACGCCAGGAGGCTCCCCCCCTGTTCTTCGCAGGGAGTTCAGAGGAGGGCTTGCTCTCACGCCTGTTGGCCTTGCTTCCCTTCCCCCTCACCGGAGCCCAGCAGAGGGTGTTGGCGGAGATTCACCAGGATCTAGCCCAGCCCCAGCCCATGGCCCGCCTGCTCCAGGGGGATGTGGGGAGTGGCAAGACCGTTGTGGCTCTGGCGGCCCTGCTGACCGCCATTGAGGCGGGCTGTCAGGGGGCGCTGATGGCCCCCACCGAAGTGCTGGCCGAACAGCATCACCGCAAGCTCTCCCCCTGGTTGGCCCAGCTTCACATCACCTCAGACCTGCTCACGGGCTCCACCCCGGCCCGGCGCCGTCGGGAGTTGCTGCAGGATCTGGCCAATGGCCAGCTGCAGCTCCTGGTGGGCACCCATGCGCTCCTGGAAGATCCGGTGCAGTTTCTGCGACTGGGCCTGGTGGTGGTGGACGAACAGCACCGTTTCGGGGTGCGTCAGCGCAACCGCCTGCTGGCCAAAGGGTTGCAGCCCCATCTGCTCACCATGACCGCAACCCCGATCCCCCGCACCCTCGCCCTTTCGGTGCATGGGGATCTGGATGTGAGCCAGATCGATGAGTTGCCGCCGGGGCGCACTCCGGTGCAAACCCGCCTGCTGCGCTCTGAAGAGCGCCCCGAGGCCTGGGAGCTGATTCGGGCGGAGGTGGCCCTCGGCCAGCGGGCCTATGTGGTGCTGCCCCTGGTGGAGGAGAGCGAGAAGCTGGATCTCCGTTCGGCGGTGGAGGTGCATCGCCACCTGGCGGAGGAGGTGTTCCCCGATCTCTCGGTGGGGCTCCTCCATGGCCGACTGGCCAGTGAGGACAAGCAGAGGGCCCTGCAGGCGTTTGCTGCTGGAGCGACCCAGGTGTTGGTGAGCACCACGGTGGTGGAGGTGGGGGTGGATGTGGCCGAGGCGAGCGTGATGGTGATCGAGCATGCCGACCGTTTTGGCCTGGCCCAGCTGCACCAGCTGCGGGGCCGGGTGGGGCGGGGCGCCGCCGTGTCCCACTGCCTGCTGATCAACGACAGCAAGAACCCCATGGCACGCCAGCGGCTGGAGGTGCTGGTTCGCAGCACCGATGGCTTTGAGATTGCGGAGATGGATCTGCGGTTGCGGGGGCCTGGACAGGTGCTGGGTACCCGTCAGTCGGGGTTGCCGGATCTGGCCCTGGCGTCCCTCAGCGAAGACGGCGAGGTGTTGGAAGATGCGCGCCGGGTGGCCCAGCAGCTGTTGGCCCAGGATCCCGAGCTGGAGGGGCTGCCCCTGCTCCGCCAGGCTCTCGAGACCCAGCGCCAGCGGCTCCTTGAGTCGGCTCAGCTCAACTGAGTTCTCCGAAATCAAGGGGGACTGGTGCCTGGCGATCCAGGGCCTTAGGGTCCCACCCACACAACATCGTGTGGTCCTGAGGTCATGGCCCTTCGCCCCTGGAGCCCGATCCCGATTGTGGAGGGTGCCGAGCCGCTCGAACCCCTCCCCCCTGCGTTGCTGCGTCTCGAACCCCATCCCTATGCCGCTCTGGGGGCGCCCTACGGTTCAGACGCCTGCCCCTTTCGTTTGCGTCAGGGGGTGGTGCAGCGGTTGCTTTCGGCCCAGCTTCTGCTGCAACAGCAGGCACCCGCCTGGCGCCTCGCCATTTTTGATGCCTGGCGCCCCGTGGCGGTTCAACGATTCATGGTGGCCCACGCCACGGCCGAGGCGTGTCGCCAGCGGGGCCTGGATCCGGAGGGCTCAGGTCCCGCCTGGGAGGCGGTGCGCCAAGAGGTGGGCGGTTTCTGGGCGCCCCCCAGTGAGGATCTGGCCACTCCACCTCCCCACAGCACGGGTGCGGCTGTGGATCTCACCCTTGCCGATAGTGGCGGCGCCCCCCTGGACATGGGTGGGGCCATCGATGCCATCGGCCCCATCTCCTTTCCCCATCACCACGCTGCGGCCGCCGCCGCCCATCCCCAGGGTCCGGAGGCCCAGTGGCACCAACGGCGTCTCCTCTTGGCCGCGGTGATGGAAGCGGTGGGCTTTGCCCAACACCCCCAGGAGTGGTGGCACTTCAGCTATGGCGATCAGCTGTGGGCGTGGCGAACAGGCCAGGAGCAAGCCATCTATGGGCGCACGGGGGATTGAGCCGCACCCGCTGGTCCCCCCATCAGTTTGAGTTCCACGGTCAAGGTGCTCACCTGGGCTGGGGTGAGCAGACCCTTGCTCTGACACTCCCGCAGGGTGTCGAGGGTCATGGCCGCCTGGAGCTGGCGAAGACGCTGCTGCACCACCTCCGGCTGGTCCTGCCAGGGCAGCAGGTTGCTGCGGTAGGTGGTGCGGATCATCTCCATCTGGCAGGCCTGGGGGTCCGGGTCGTAGAGCTTCGGTGCACTCCGCCCCTGGAGCCCCCAGAGCTGGGTGCCTGCGACCACAAGCCCCAGCACCGCGGCGCTCAGCGAGGGCTTGTTCAACCTGGATCGTCTGTCCACAGCCCCCGGGTGAGCACGGCGGTCCCATCTTGGCGGCTCACCGGGCACGCGCTTCCATACAGTCATCTCGAGCACACCTGCGCCTGGGCGCCCTTGGATGGCCTTTTTTCTTCTGGAGATCGGCACTGAGGAGCTGCCCGCCGACTTTGCCCGCCTTGCCCTGCCCCAGCTGAAGGACCAGGTGCAACGGGATCTGATGTCGGCGCGTCTCACCCCTGCCTCGGTCGCGGTCACCAGCACTCCCCGCCGGTTGGCTGTGCTGGTGGAGGGGTTGCCCGCCCAGCAGGAGGATGAGCAGCAGGAGCACAAGGGGCCACCGGCCCCACTGGCCTTTCGGGATGGGGTGGCCACAGAAGCAGCGGCGGGTTTTGCAAAGCGCTGCGGTGTGCCGTTGGACCAGCTTGTGGTGCGCGAGACCCCTAAAGGCCCCTTTGTATTTGCCCGCACCCTCCAGAGAGGGCGGGCCAGCCTGGAGGTGTTGGCGGAGTTGATCCCAGCGTGGATCTGGGGCTTGCAGGGGCGGCGGTTCATGCGCTGGGGTGAGGGCGACAGCCGCTTCAGCAGGCCCGTGCGCTGGCTGGTGGCCCTGCTGGATGGTGAGGTGATTCCCCTCGTGCTCCCCGACTGTGATCCGCCGATCCACAGTGGGCGCTTCAGCCGTGGCCATCGGCTCAACACGGCCCCCGTGGAGATCTCCTCTGCGGAGGCCTACAGCCGTTGTCTGGCGGCGGTGGATGTTCAGGTGGATCGTTCAGTCCGGGCGTCCCAGATCCGTGCCCAGTTGGAAGCGGGGGCGGTCCGTGCTGGCGGCAGGCTGGATCTGCCCGAGGCGCTTTTTGATGAATTGGTGGATCTGGTGGAAGCCCCCCGGGTGATCGAGGGATCCATTGACTCCGCTTTTCTGAGCCTGCCCCCGGAAGTGCTGAGCACCGTGATGCGGGCCCACCAGCGCTATGTGCCCCTGTTGGTCCCCGACGCTTCGGTCGATCCCTTGGCCCTGAGTGCGGAGGGGGCCCTGCTGCCCCGATTTCTGTGCGTCAGCAACGGGCGGTCTGAGGCGGAGGCCACGGTGAAGCGGGGGAATGAGCGTGTCCTGCGGGCACGACTGGCGGATGCCGCCTTCTTTCTCAAGGCCGATCACGGGGTGCCCAGTATCGACAGGCGGGAAGCCTTGGGCCGGGTCACCTTTGCCGACGGATTGGGCACCCTGCGTGATCGCACGGACCGGTTGGAGTGGTGCACGGATGTGGTGCTTGGTGTGCTCCAGCTGCCGCCGGAGGTGGTGCAGGCCGCTCGGCGGGCTTCCCATCTCTGCAAGCACGATCTGGTGAGCCAGATGGTGGGGGAATTTCCCGAACTGCAGGGGATCATGGGGGCCAAATACCTGTTGGCGGAGGGGGAAGGCCGAGAGGTGGCTCTGGCTGTCGGGGAGCACTATCTCCCTCGTGGAGCGGGCGATGCCCTGCCAGGCACCCCCTCTGGGGCTGTGTTGGCCTTGGCGGATCGCCTGGAATTGCTGTTAAGCATTTTTTCCCGGGGCGATCGACCCACGGGCTCGTCCGATCCCTATGGGTTGAGGAGAGCTGCCAATGCAGTTCTCCAGTTGATTTGGCATCAGCAATGGCCCATTAATCTTCATCAGATCCTGGTACGTCTTTCGGGGGAATGGGAAAGGATCTTCCCTGATTTAAACATAAGCTCTGAATCTCTCTCTGATGTTCTTAGTGAGTATTTACAACAACGATGGATTTCCTTGATAGAGGAGAATGATCTGGATGCAGATATTGCTCAGGCCATTGCTGCATCGGAGAACTATGGGTCCTCTGTTCTATGTGACCCTTGTGAGGCCCTTGAGCGGGCACGATTTTTACAACTGTTAAGGGATCAGGGCCGTCTATCGCCGATTCAGTCTGTTGTTCAACGTGCATCCCGTTTGGCTGATAAGGGTCGATTGGCGAGGGATGTGTTGATCCCTGGCCAGGCCGTAGACCCTGGATTGTTTGTCAGCAAGAGCGAGGTAGCTATGTTTGCTGTTCTTGAGACTCTAGCGCCCATGGCTCAGACCAAGGGGAAATCTCGCGAGTTGGCCGAGTGCTTACATGAAAGTAGCCAAGTATTAGATGACTTCTTTGACGGATCTGATAGTGTCCTGGTGATGTGTGATGATTTAGCACTTCGGCAGAACCGCATGAATTTGTTGTCCATTCTGAGAAACCAGGCTAATTGTTTGGCAGATTTCACTAGGCTTGATAACTGATCCACATGATGTGAGGATCCCTCCCCTCAACAACTTTTACTCTCAGTCACAACTTTTGAGCCGTCAAAAACACTGAACAGCCTGTGGGCAGGGAAATACCTTTCTGCAGCCAGATGTATTCCAACTGAGCAAGCTTTCCACAGAATTGATCCACGAAATAAGAATTCGCCTGGACGTCACTTGAAGACGAGGGAGGAGGAAAAAGCTTTCTTCTGGCGATAATCATTGGAAATAATAACATATTAGCATAACTATCAATGAGTGGCTTTAATCCTGCATTCTCGATCATTCTTCTCAATTCGCTACGTCGGAATCTATGGCGAGTCTGAACGGCCTCATCGTGATAGGACCACATCCACTGGTAGGCAGGTACATTAATCACAACGATACCTCCAGGGTGCAACACGCGTGCGAATTCTTTTAGTGCTATAAAGGCGTCATCAACGTGTGCAATAACATCAGCACTTGTTATTATGTCAAATAAATTACTTTCAAACGGCAGGTCTGTGATCGATCCCTCGATGATCTCAGCCTGGGTCTTGCTCTTGGCTAAATCGCAAGCCACTGGTGAAAAGTCCAGTCCAGTGATCTGCCATCTTTCTGCAAATTCCTGCATCGCCAAAATAAATCCACCTGTTCCGCAGCCAGCGTCTAGAACTTTAGCCTTTCTGTTTTGCCAATTTGAGAGCGGCAAAAGCATTCGCCTATGGAGGGCTTTGAAGTACCACATTGATTCTTCAAGTTCAGTCAACTTCGAGTATTCATCTATCTTCATAAGGTGGACCGTTGTATGGGGCTACTGCTTACTTTAAAATGTATTGAGGCTTTTATGGGGTTTTCCTCCCTTCAGGAAGAGAGATCTTGTGAGTAAGAAAGAGAGAACAGTCCAAACGGTGTAAGTAATCATTGCGATTAGCCAACTATTCATCTTCATCCTTGCAAGTGCAATGCCTAGTGCAAATGCAATTCCGTAGCCAGCTAACTGAATTAAAAGATAACCTACAAGAAGTCGATATCGAAAACTTACCCTAAATGTGACTCGGGAATGGGTGTAGGAATTAACCAAGATGCAAATTCCCCCTGCGATCCCAAGAGCCAGAGATGAGTTGTTGCTGCTCAGGCTGATGATTGTTCCATAAATAATGAAAAAAAGGGCTTCGCTTATCAATCCAACTAATCCAAATCTAACTACCGTGAATCGAAGTAAAGAGGAAATATTCTTTAGGGCCATATTTTAAGAGCCTTCAGATCACTTTTTTAGTTCTTTTCAATGGTACGAACATGTGCTTGGGGTTTGCCGTGAACTGTGAGATAGATCCGACCGACGTATTCTCCGAGTAATCCCAACAGCAAGCATTGGATCCCGCCAAAAAACAGGATGGCTGAGATCACCGATAGCCAGCCAGCCACTTGAATGCCGCCAAAGAGACTGTTAATCAGAAGGTAAATCAATGAGAAAGACCCAATGACTGCAGCAGAAACACCCACAAGGCTTGCGATGCGCAGTGGCATCAGGGAAAAACTTGTAAGAATGACAAGCCAAAGGCGCACAAGCCTGCGAATATTGTAGCCACTGGAGCCAATCTCCCGCTCCGAGTGCTTAACATTTAGGCTGCTGATTCTATTTGTGGCTTGAGAGAGTAGGCCGTCAATATAGACATAAGGGCTGTGATTGGAAGAGACCTTCTCGCCGATCAGACGGCTGACACAGCGGAAGCTGGAGAGGTAATAGGAGTCGGGGAGATCAAGCAACATGCGCGCCGTCAGATTGGCAAAGGCACTGCCAAGATTTCTGAACACATTGTGTTTTTTTTCAATATAGTTGCCATATACTACATCAAGATCCTGGGATCTGGCATGTTCGAGCAGCCGTAGGGCTTCCTCTGGGGGGTTCTGGAGATCATCGTCGATATTGATAAAGTAATCCCCTTTTGCATGCCGGTATCCCGTGAGCACGGCATGGTGCTCGCCAAAGTTTCGCGTGTGCCGAATCAGTGTTGCCTTAAGGGATGAATCTTTAAGGAGATGTTGCAGGAGTCGATGACTGCCATCAGGACTTCCATCATCGACAAAGATGACCTGCCATGGTTCGGAGACGTAGAGGGATTCAAGCCGTGTAATCAGATTGTCAATGGACTTTTCGCTTTTGTAAATTGGTATGATCAGGCTGAATGCATAGTCTGATTGCATTTCAAGGACGATAGGTATATTGGAGATGGGAGCTCACAATATCCACATCATTGGGTGTGAGGTAGGGATTCAAGGGGAGGGAGAGAACACTGGCAGCAAAACGCTCGCTGTTCGGCAGGTGTAGTTTTGATGCAGCTGGTTTTTGTGCCATAAATGGATGTTGATGGCAGGCTAAAGAATAATGAACACCATAAGGAATTCCGTCTATTTTTCCAGTCGTGAGTAACTCGTTGCGGTGTTTTGCGTCCACTCGTATGACATAGAGATGGTAACTATGACTCCAGTCCTCACCATCCTCGGGCAAGGCAACATCCACACGCTTGGCCCAGTCTCCAAGAAGT
>JBEIGX010000030.1:0-16384 GCA_040381675.1 Aphanothece sp. | reverse complement strand
GTGCCGATGACGATCCTGGCCATGCTGATGAGCCAGGGCAACGGCATCGCCGCGGCCAACAGCGTGAGGCAGGGCAACCTCAGCGTGGATCTGAAAGCCTCCTCACCTGGTTTCTTCCAGAGGTTCCAGCAGCAGGAAGGGAGGAAATTCCGTGCCACCTACACCTTTGCCAGGGCCAATCAGGACCTGTGGATCCGCTACTGGCTCGCCGCCGCCGGCGTCCACCCAGAGAAGGACGTGGAACTGCTCACTGTGCCCGCCCCAGAAACCCTCCAGGGCATGCGGAACGGCACAATGGAGGCCTTCTCCACAGGCGATCCCTGGCCCTCGCGCATCGTCAAGGGCGATGTGGGCTATCTGGCGGCCACCACCGCCCAGATCTGGAAGGTGCATCCCGAGGAATACCTGGCCGTGCGCGCCGACTGGGTGGAGAAGCACCCGAAGGCCACGGTGGCCCTACTCAAGGGCCTGATCCAGGCCCAGATGTGGCTCGACAAGGCCGAGAACAAAAGGGAGGCCGCCGAAATCCTCTCGTCCCGCAAATGGTTCAACGTGCCGGTGGACGTGCTGGAGGCCTCCCTCAAGGGGCAGGTGAAGCTCGGCGCCAAGGGCACCCTCCAGAACGACCCAAGGATGGGCCCGCTCTACTGGAGCAGTGATCGGGGGGTGATCTCCTACCCCTACAGGAGCCTCACCCTCTGGTTCCTGGTGGAGTCGCTGCGCTGGAAATTCTTCCCCGGCACGGTGGACACCATTGAGGACGCCAGGGCGATCAACGAGCGGGTGACCCGGGAAGACCTCTGGCGCGAGGCGGCCCGAGCCGTGGGGGTTCCTGAACGCGACATCCCCACCAGCTCCAGCCGAGGCAAGGAGGTGTTCTTCGACGGCACCGTCTACGACCCCAGCAACCCTCAGGCCTACCTCAACAGCCTCCAGATCAAGAACTGAGGCCGCCGGCCCAGGGCCCGTCAGCCCTGTTCTCTCTTCATCTCTCCAGGACAGTCCCCATGACCCTCACCCCCCCCAGCTCCAGCTTCAACCTTGGCCAATGGTGGAAGCGCCAGCGCAAGTCAATCCTTCTGCCGATGCTTGGCATTGGCGGATTCCTGCTCTTCTGGCAGCTCAGCTCGAGCCTGGGCCTCACCAAACTCACGGGTCCCCTGAGTCTGTGGACCGATGAGCGCACCCGTGAACTGCTGCTCTATCCCTTCTTTGATCGCGGTGGACTCGACAAGGGCCTGTTTCATCACTCCATGAGCAGCCTGGCCCGGGTGGCGATCGGCTACACCCTGGCGGCCCTTGTGGGCATTGGGGTGGGCATTGCCGTGGGCCTCAACAAATCCCTTGATCGGGCCTTTGATCCCCTCTTCCAGTTTCTGCGTATGGTGGCGCCCCTGGCCTGGGTGCCGATCGCCCTGGTGTTGTTTCAGAGAAACCAGCCAGCGGCCATTTTCGTGATCTTCATCACCTCCATCTGGCCGATCCTGATCAACACCGCCGAAGGGGTGCGGCAGATCCCGCAGGACTACCGCAATGTGGCCCAGGTGCTGCAGATGTCGAAGGGACGCTTCTTCAGCAAGGTGCTGATCCCCTCCGCCCTTCCCTATATCTTCACTGGCCTGCGCATCTCCATCGGTCTGGCCTGGCTGGCCATCATTGCCGCCGAGATCGTGATGCCGGGTACCCCTGGAATCGGCTTCTTTATCTGGGATGCCAACCAGAACGGCTACGTCAGCGAGATCGTGCTGGGTGTGATCTGGATTGGTGCAATTGGCCTGATTCTCGATCGCCTGATGGCCTGGCTGCAAAAACGCATCAGCCCAGGGCAGTGAGGGCAGGATTCTCATCGGTAAATCATCAGGAATTCCGCCCCATGTACAGCTCGATCCAATCCTTCTTTGAATCTATCCAGAAACGCATCAACACCCTAGATGCCACCATCACACGTAGGGAAAACGTGCTCAGTTTCCTGATCATCCGCTTTGTGCTGATGACCGGCATGGTGGTTGGTTGCACCTGGACATTCCTGCACTACAACCCCTGAACCCTCCCCCAATTAGCCATGACAACCCTTGTAGAAGTTCAGAACATCGAGAAAAACTTTCCCCTCAGCGGCGGCGGCAACTACCTTGCCCTCAAGGGGATTGATCTGCAGATCCGCAAGGGGGAATTCGTCTCCCTGATCGGCCACTCCGGCTGCGGCAAGAGCACCCTGCTCAACATGATCGCCGGCCTCGACCAGCCCACCGGCGGCATGGTGCTGCTGGAGGGGGAGACGGTGAAGCGCCCCGGCCCCGACAAGATGGTGGTGTTTCAGAACTATTCCCTGCTCCCCTGGCTCACGGTGGCGGAAAACATCGGCCTGGCCGTCGATGAGGTGATGCCCCAGATCGGGAAGGAAGAGCGGGCCGCCATCGTGCAGGAGCACATCCAGATGGTGGGCCTGGGCCATGCCGTCGACAAACTTCCCCAGCAGCTTTCCGGCGGCATGCGCCAGCGGGTGGCGATTGCCCGGGCCCTGGCCATCAAGCCCAAGCTACTTCTCCTCGACGAGCCCTTCGGAGCCCTCGATGCCCTCAGCCGGGGCAATCTGCAGGAGAAGCTCATGCAGATCTGCAATGAGCATGAACTCACCGCCGTCATGGTCACCCATGACGTGGATGAAGCGGTGCTCCTCTCCGATCGCATCGTGATGCTCACCAATGGGCCTGGCTCGAAGATCGGCGGAATCCTGGAGGTGGACATCCCCCGGCCCAGGCAGCGGCTCACCGTGGTGCACCACCCGAGCTACTACAGCCTGCGCTCGGAAATGATCTATTTCCTCAACCGCCAGAAGCGTGTGAAGCAGTGGCAGGCCAAGCCCCACAAGGTGCTCGCCCGCCACGGCCTGGAGAAGGTGAATCTCGATCTGGGCTTTGTTCCCCTGGCGGCCTGCGCCCCCCTGGCCATCGCCGAAGCCAAGGGCTTCTTCAAGAAACACGGCCTGGATGAGGTGCATCTGGTGCGGGAAACCAGCTGGCGGGGCGTGGTGGATGGCCTGCTCGATCGCACCCTGGATGCGGCCCTGATGCCCTCCGGTATGCCGGTGTGGATGACAGCCGGCGGCCACGGGGGAGAGGCCACCCCGATCGTCTCAGCCCTCACCCTCAGCCGCAACGGCAACGAGGTGACCCTGGCCAAACGGCTGGCCGAGCAGGGGGTGAACACGGTGGACGACTATCGCTCCTGGCTTCACAGCCACGAGCGGGAACCCCACCGCATCGGCATCGTGCACCCCGCCTCCATGCACAACCTGCTGCTGCGCTACTGGCTGGCAGCTAATGGCATCGACCCCGATAACGACGTTCATCTGCAGACGCTGCCCCCCGCCCAGATGCTGGCCGATCTGAAGGACGGCTCCATCGACGGCTACTGCATCGGTGAACCCTGGAACTTCCGGGCCAACCGAGAGGGCCACGGGGTACCCATCGTGGGCGATCTGGAGATCTGGGCAGGCCATCCAGGCAAGGTGCTCGGAGCCCGGGAGGACTGGGCCCTGGCCTATCCCAACACCCACATCGCCCTCACCAAGGCCCTGCTGGAGGCCTGCCGCTACTGCGCCAATCCCAACCACTGGCAAGAGATGGGCGAGCTGCTCAGCGATCGGCGCTATCTGGGCATGAAAGCCGAACTGATCCACTTCAGCGCCGAAGGCAATGGCGATGGTTTCGCCCCCCACGGCGAACCCCATCACCTCTTCTTCGGTGCAGGCCTCAACCGGCCGAGCCGAACCGAACACCTCTGGATCATGACCCAGCTAGCCCGTTGGGCCGAGATTCCCTTCCCCCGAAACTACGTGGAGATCCTCGAGCGAATCTGCCAGGTGGGGGTCTTCAGCACCGCCGCCCGGGAGCTGGGGCTGGAGGAGGTGAGCTACCAGCGCCAGGGCATTGAGCTCTTCGATGGCCGGCCCTTCAACAGTGACGACCCCATCGGCTACCTCAACGCCGTATCCCTCCACCGCGATTTCAGTGTGGCGGAAATTCCGATCGGGGTGCCCCGAGCCATGGCGGCCTGAGTCCATTCCCGCAAGGTCCAAAACTCCTGACCCCCTTTTCAACAATGAGTTTCCTAGCAACGGCAACCGCCACCCCAAAAACGTCCCTCACCCAGCCTCTGCTGCGCTTCGAAGGCCTCGGCAAGACCTACCCCACTCCCACCGGCCCCTATCCGGTGCTGGAGAACGTGAACCTGGAGGTGCAGCAGGGGGAATTCATCTGCGTGATCGGCCACTCCGGCTGCGGGAAGAGCACCCTGCTCAACATGGTGTCGGGCTTCGCCACCCCCACCTCCGGGGCGGTGCTACTCAACGGCAAACCCATCGAGAAACCCGGCCCTGATCGCATGGTGGTGTTTCAGGGCTATGCCTTGCTGCCCTGGCTTACCGCCTATGAAAACGTGTATCTGGGCATCGATTCGGTGAAGCCCAAGCTCAACAAGAGCGAGAAGCACGCGATCACCCTGGAACACCTGGAGCTGGTGGGACTCACCACCGCGGCCGAAAAGAAGATCACCCAGATCTCCGGAGGCATGAAACAGCGGGTGGCGATTGCCCGGGCCTTGGCGATCCGGCCGGAGGTGTTAATCCTCGATGAGCCCTTCGGCGCCCTCGATGCCATCACCAAGGAGGAGCTGCAGGAGGAACTGCTCAAGATCTGGAACACCCAGAAATGCACCGTCCTGATGATTACCCACGACATCGACGAAGCGCTCTTTCTCGCCGATCGCCTGGTGATGATGACCAATGGCCCGGCGGCGGGCATCGGGGAGGTGCTCACCATTCCCTTCCCCCGCCCCCGCAGCCGGGAAGACATCATGGAAGACCCCCTCTATTACGAGATGCGCAACCAGGCTCTCGATTTCCTCTACAACCGCTTCGCCCACGACGAGGACGAAACCTGAGCCGGTGATGGGCCAGCAGGGCTGCCGTTCAAGGGAGATAGGGGGATGGCCCCGGAGAGGTGGGATGAACCTTGTGCGGATCCATCCCCTCGGAAGGTGGCTGGGGTCGGGGTTTGACCGGATGCGACAGAGGAGGGTTGGAGGCGCCAGTCTCCAGGAGCCCCAGCCCGGAGAGAAAACGCACCAGCCGGGCGGCGACGCCAGTGATCTCCTGGGCGTTCTGCAGGGTGGGAATCAGCACGGGCCTGACCTGCTGCAACAGCACCTGGGCTTCCCTGGACGCCTGGGCAGCCGTCTCGGCGGTCTGATCCGCCCGGTTCAAGGTCTGATCCGCCTTGACCAGGGTGCGCCGCACAGCAGGTCCGATCTGCACGCTCTCCCGTTGCAAGGTGCCCGTGAGGGCCCGCACGGAGGGCACGGTCCGCTGGGTTTCGCTGGCAACGGTTTTCGACATGGAGGACAGATCTCCCATGGAGCGGGAGAGCTTTGTCGTGGATTGCTGCAGGCTTGCCAGGGAAGGAGGAACCTGATGTTTCAGCAGGTTGGAGGTGAGGGTGAGGGTGCTATCGAGTTGCCTGCGCGACTCCGCCAGATCCGCCAGGAGCTGGTTGAGATTGGGTGGCGGCTCATAGGCCAGAGCCGGAAAGGGCCTGGAGGCCAGTTCCTTGGGGCGGGGATCGGGGCTGAGGCTGACAAAGGGCAGCCCCACAACCCCCACCTGGCTGCTCTGGGCCCGGCTGCGGGGCCCCACCAGATGGCGATAGCGGCCCTGGATCTGAAGGGTCGCCATCACCGTGGCGTCGTCGCGGAGCTGGAGCGATTCCACCCGTCCGATGGGGATGCCGGAGAGACGCACCTCCATCCCCTCCCTGAGCCCATCGGCCCTGGGGGCCAGCAGGTCGACCGGGAACTGGGCTTCCCCCCAGTGCCGTTCCCGCCCGATGGCCACCAGCAGAGCCAGCAGCAACAGCCCCCCCGAGATCAGGAACAGCCAGTGTTCCCTTGGATCAGGTCCTTGGGCCACAAGTGAGTCCTCAGAGACAGATGGCGTTGGGGTCAAAGGAGGCTGGGGAGGGTCAGGGGATTCACGGCCAGGGTCCAGATCAGCTTGAGCCCCACCATGAGGGCGATCTCCCTGGCGATCAGGCTGCCAATCAAAGCGTCAGCAGCGGCTGGATTCGGGGGGCGCCTCTGGCCTTCCCACAAGCAGAGCAGGGCCGCGGCGGCCAGATAGAGGGCCGTTCGAAGCAGGGCTGAGAACAGATCCATCGGCACAATCGCCCCCACCGCATGGGCCAGACCGAGCTCTACCCCTCCCTGGGCACTGGCCAGGGCCCCGGCCGCCAATGCCCCCATCAGGGCATGGATCAAGAGCAGGGGGCCCACCAGAAAGGCGGGCCCCAAGGTGAGCAATCCGCCATATGGCCCGCCCCCTCGACCCCGACGCAGCCACTGGGGCGTGAGGCGGGTGAAGGCAATCAGCGCCACCACCAGGGGGCCCACAAGGTGCAGCATCGCCAGCACGAGCAGCCGCAGGGATTGCTGAGGAGACAGTTGAAACCCCTCCTGCAGCAGCCGAACCAAGCCAACGGCAAACACAGCGCCGATGAGGAGCACCAGGCCAGCGCAACGGCCACCATCGCGCTCCGCCATCCGCAGCAGGCGCAGGAGCATGGAGCAGCACAGGAGGTACTTAAGGGTGCCGCGAAACCCAGCCCTGGCAAGAGCGTGAGGCTGCCTAGGTTCGGGTTGAGGCCGATGCCTGGCCCTTCCGATGATTCCCTCCGAGCTGGGATTGCTGAGGCTCATCCTGGGGATGGCGGCCGTACCTTGGCCCTCTTCCAGCAGGATTTCAGGAAAGCCGAGGGGTAAGTCCGGCACGCGGGAGCCGCAGAAGCAACGGATGTGGGCCCTAGCCCTCGTGGCCTTCCTGATCCCCCTGCCCCTGCCGCGCATGGCCCCCGCACCGATGGCCGGGCCTGGCGGGAGTTGCTGGCCGGCTTCCAGGCCCGATCTCGATGGGCTTTATGTGCTCGGCCGCAGGGAAGTGGTGGTGTGCCCGCGGGGTGAGCCCAGCACCACCCTGCGCCATGAGGGCTGGCATCTGGTGCGGAACCTGTGCCTGGGAGGGCGAACCTGGCTCTCGCCACAGACCGTGGAGACCCACCTCAGCCGCCGTGATCGGGAAGAGCTGGCCCTGCTTGTCCAGCCGGAGCGGCGCTTCTGGGAGGCGGAAGCCCGGGTGATGGCGAAAGTGCAGCCAGGGTCTTATGTACAAGAGGTCGATCGGGCCTGCGCGCCCTAGGTGCCAGCTCAACCAGCGACAAGATCCCTCATAACCTGCCTATTCCAGGATGTAAGCTGATTCAGAACAATTTACGAACCTCTTGCAGCTGCCACGATCCAAAGTCGGAATTATCGGCGCTGGTCCCGCAGGGTTAACAGCAGCTTATCTCCTCAGCAAAGAAAGAATTAGTCCTATTGTCTGGGAATCCGATCCGACATACGTTGGAGGAATCTCTCGTACTGTTGTGTATAAAGGCTATCGCTTTGACATCGGAGGCCATCGCTTCTTCTCCAAATCGAAGGAGGTGGAGGATCTCTGGAGCGAGCTGCTCCCCAATGATCTGCTCACCTGTTCGCGGCTGTCGCGCATCTACTACCGAGGCAAATTTTTTTCCTACCCGCTCGAGATCGGGGAAGTGGTCAACAATCTGGGCAAGCGCGAGTCGCTGCTCACTGTTGCCTCCTACTTCAAGGCGAAATTATTCGCCAATCCCGAACCAGATAATCTTGAAGACTGGGTGACACGCAAGTTCGGCGGCCGTCTTTACCACATGTTCTTCAAAAGCTATACAGAAAAGGTCTGGGGCATGCCATGCCGGGAAATCTCGGCCGACTGGGCGGCGCAGCGGATCAAAGGCCTGTCATTGAGCAAGGCAGCCCGCAATGCGCTGTGGCCGCAGCGAAGCCTCACGAAATCCGATACCAATCGTGCCGCACAGATCAAGACCCTGATCACCTCCTTCCGCTACCCGCGCCTTGGCCCCGGCATGCTGTGGGAGGCAGCGGCGGAGAGGGTCACGGCCAATGGTGGCAGCGTCCGGATGGACACAAATGTCACTGCTGTGGAGCACACACCCGCTGGCACCTGGCTGGTCACAGCAAAGCAGGGAAATCAGAGCAGCCAGCATGAGGTGAACCATCTGATCAGCTCAGCCCCCCTTGGATGGCTGATCCAGACGATCCAACCCCCACTCCCCGACAAGGTTCGCGAAGCAGCCAGGGGGCTTCGCTATCGCGATTTTCTCACCGTTGCCCTGATCGTCAGACCCCGCGTTTCCTTCGGAGATAACTGGCTCTACATCCATGATCCGGATCTTAAAGTGGGGCGCATTCAGAACTTCGGCAACTGGTCAGCTGCAATGGTGCCCGAGCCTGGCATGGCCTGCTATGGCTTGGAATACTTCACCAGCGAGGATGAATCACTCTGGAAGATGCAGGATGCTGAGCTGATCGCCCTTGCCAACCGCGAACTCGAAGCCCTCCAGCTGGTCCACCCCGGCGATGTGCTCGATGCGGCAGTTGTACGCCAACCGAAGGCCTATCCCGTCTACGACGACGACTACAGCCACCGGCGCCAGATCATCCGCAAAGCACTGGAGACCCACTGCCCGCGCCTGCACGTAGTGGGCCGCAATGGCATGCATCAATATAACAATCAGGATCACTCAATGATGACGGCGATGCTGACAGCAAAGAATATCCTTTCAGGCGAGCAGACTTACGACACCTGGAAAGTTAATCAGGATGCGGAGTATCATGAAGAAAAAACTGATTAAGGGCACTTCGAATAATCAGTGTGCGGGGTCACTTGAAAATGCCCTACCCCATGCAGCGCCGATCGACAAGGCCCATCACCAGCTGGGCTGGTCGCCGCGCTGGGATTTCGCCACCACGGTGGCGCGCACCGTGGGTTGGTACCGACGCGTGGAGGAAGGGGCAGGCCTCACCGCTGGAAAGTTGCCTGGCAGATTTGGTGAGCCTTGCTGTCACCCCCACCCGGTGATGGGCGCCTGCTGCTGCGCAGCCTGAAGACCGCTCCCGTACAGCAGTGGATCCGTCTGGCCAGGCAGGCTTCTGGCGAGCCCTTGGTGCGGTAGCGGTTCCGTTCCCTCCCATGCCAAGATGAGATAGTCGTCTGGTGGCGCTTGAGCTCGCTCGCGCTCCGGGTGCTGATTTGCACCCATCGTGTGACTCTTCAGTCTCATCGCCCCGCCGCCCTGCCCGTCGTTTACTTCACTGTCCGGCCCATCTGGATCAGGAGCTCGCCGGTGGCGGGTGGCGCTACTTGCGCAGCGCCGAGGAGCTCAGTCAGCGTGGCATGACTGCTGGCAGGGCCCGTCTGGTGATTGCCTCCTACCCGGTACTGACACTGAGTGATGAATAGCTGGACGAACTATTCTGCCCAAAGTGCGGAATCCGTGCGCTGGGCGCCTCGGGATCTCTAGAAACGGTGACTCGGTGCCGCCCCCGATCGAACGATGTTGCCTTCTTGCTCTGAGCATCGCAACCACCTCTCATTTGAAGACATCTTCCTGCCGTTTGGCGGAAAACTCTCTGGTGACAACCGCTGGCCGATCGCAACCAGCTGCTGGGGTCGATCTACGAGCGTCACGAGGAATGCCCTTCGCCCAGTTGACGCCCGTGGGGGTGCTGGCGAGGTAATGCACCGATTGAATCCCCTGGGGCTCGATTTTCGGGTCTGCGATTGCCGGGACCGCTGGAACCACCGGCGGATTCGGGGACTCGGGAACTTGATCCCGCGGCAATGCACCTGGATCAGGTGTTGGACACGAGCGCACCTGAAACAGCAGGCAGTTCAGGGTTTGCTGGCACCCACTGCCTCCCTGCATTATAGCGACCGATCGCTTCAAGCTGTGCGCGTGAGCAACAGGATGGTACAGCCTGCGCAACAGCATCCAGTTTCAGAAAGGTCTCTCTCGGCCTGGATTCCAGCGATTCTACGGCACCGAGGAGGAATATGTAGTCCTTGGGCTTCTGTTTAGCAGTGGCTACCTTGGAGAAGGCGCGATGGCCCGATGGCTTCCGCTGCCCCCGCTACAATGGCCATAAGCATAGGCTGGTCTGTGGCCGCCGGCTCTCTCAAGCCTATGAGTGCTGATCATGCGGCCATCAGGCCACGCTCACGCCCGGCACGATCATGCAGGCGACCAAATTGCCTCTGACCACCTGGTTTCTGGCCTTTTTCCTGATCAGCCAGGCCAAAACTGGTATCTCCTCGCTGGAAATCAGCCGCCACCTGGGCGTGAACGTCGACACGGCCCGGCTGCTGCACAACAAGATTCTGCGGGCAATGGCTGATCGGGAGTTCCGCTTCAAACGGCGCTTCACATTGGCGGCGATGACTGAACGGATCGCCAATGCGGTCTGCTGCTGCATGCCTTGCACTGAGGGGGATCTCAGGGTCGCGGAAGCTTATGGGTGATCATGAATCCCTAATCGCGCCGGGGGGACTCCCCACTGAGCCGCCCCCCCCCCACATTTGCAGCCCCATACACTTGCCCCACTTCCCCATCCACCACCTGCCACCACCCTTGCAAAGGCTCCTGGCGCCCCTGCGCAGCCAGGAGCCCGCGGCCCAGCTGATTCGCAATACAGCACGCCAACAGTGGCGGCTCCTTGCGGTGAATGCGGGCAGCAGCCTGCTGCAGGCATTCAGCGATGGTGCCACCTTGGCGGTGGTATTTCTGGCTGTTCAGGCGCTCTCGGCCCCGGTAGGGCAACCGTTCAACTGGGCCGGCAACCCGATTCTCAGCCGACTGCCTGGGGCGGTCGCGTTGCTGTCGGCCCTGCCAGCCAGTGGTGCCTTCGTGCTGCTGCTGGCCGTGGCAGTGTTGCTACAGGCACTACAGAGCCTGGCGCAATTGGCCAGCAGCGTGAGTGTGGGCTACTTCGCAGCCCGCTGCACGGCATTGGTGAAGGCGCGCATCCACAGCCAGGTGCTGAGTTTCAGCTTTCCCTGTGCAAGCCGCTACAAGGTGGGTAACCTGACCAACTACGCCGGTAGCGGTCCGGTGGCTGTACGAACCCAGATTGAGGCATTCAACGGCCTGCTGGTGGGGCTTCTGATGATGCTCACCTACATCCTGGTGCTGGTGGTCATCTCCCCCTGGTTGATGCTGGTAGTAGCAGCATTGGGAGGTATGGTTATCTTCCTGCAACGTAATATTCTGCCGCGCATCGCTGCTGGTTCCCGGCAACTCTCCCAAATCGATGTAGCCATCAGCCAACGGGTCACAGAAGATTTTCAGGCCCTGCGCCTGCTGCACAGCAGTGGCCAGCTGGATGCAGCCGATGCCAACCTGTGCGGCCAGATGGGTGAGCTGGAGCGGGCCAGCAGAGCCCAGAGCCGTCGCAGTTCGCTGGTAAGCCCAATCTCAGGATTTCTTCCGATCCTGGCCATCGCAGGAGTTGCCACTGTCAGCCTACTCGTCTTCGGCGGGCGCAACACCGGCGTATTGCCCAGTCTAGTGACCTTTGGACTGACCCTGCAGCGCTTGAACGACCGGATCAATGGCGTTTCCAACACCTTCACCTCCCTGGCTGCCAACAGCGCTCAGATGGAGCGGCTCAATCAGATCCTCTCGCCGGAGGGAAAACAGTTCCGACGGCGCGGCGGTACCCCCTTCCATGCCTTGGAGCGCGAGGTTCGCTTTGAGCGGGTGGGCCTGCAGTACGCCCCCGAACTGCCTCCAGCCATAAGAGACATCTCCTTCACCCTGCAAAGGGGGCAGATGTTGGCGCTGGTGGGCCCGAGCGGCGCCGGTAAGAGCTCCATTGCCGATCTGATCACGGGCATCTACGCCCCCACCGCAGGCAAGATCTGGGTGGATGACACACCACTGGAACAGCTGGAACTGGCCAGCTGGCAACATCGGCTTGGGGTGGTGAGCCAGGACACGTTCCTGTTCAACGCCACCATCGCCGCAAACATCACCTTTGGCACCTCAGGGGCCACGCTGAGCCAAGTAAAAGCCGCCTGCCAGGCAGCTCAGGCTGCGGGTTTCATCGAGAGCCTGCCGAAGGGCTATGACACCCTGGTGGGTGAGCGCGGCTACCGCTTGAGCGGCGGGCAACGTCAACGCCTTAGCCTGGCACGCGCGATCCTGCGTGAGCCTGAAGTGCTGATCCTCGATGAGGCCACCAGTGCGTTGGATTCCCAAAGCGAGCGACTGGTCCAGGAGGCGATCGAGCGCTTTGAGCGTAACCACACGGTGCTAGTGATCGCCCACCGGTTGAGCACAATTGCGGCTGCCGACCAGATTCTTGTTCTGGATCAGGGTCGAGTTGTGGAGCAAGGGACCCATACCAATTTACTTGATCAAGATGGTCTTTACAGAAAGCTTTGGCAGCAGCAAATCAGTTCTGGAGCATCGGCACGAAGCGGAATGCCAGCTTTATGATCCTGCGAATCGACTCGAACCGGCTGGAGCAGCATTGACCTAATGGCATGGGTCGTGAACAATCAAGCTATCCAAAAGCCCTACTTAACAAAGATAAACGTCTAGGCAAGCAAACCACTAAAATTCCATGCGAGCTTTCCAACCAACAACGACGCCCATGGAAGCAAAACTAATCAGACTTCATCCAGCCGACAATGTATTTATCTCTTTTTCAGATGTAGAGCCCTACCAAAGAGGCTTCAAGTACGCAGCAAAAAGGCTTAAGAAAGGGGCTCCCGTTATCAAGCTTGGCAACGAGATTGGATATTTAACGAGTGATGTCGAAGAGTCTGAACTGATTCATACACACAACATCGAGACGGGATCGATTAGATCAAACAAAATAACTACTAATTTTAGCCTTGACCTATCTATAAACGACTCAGTCAGCTTATTCAAGAACCCAAGGAATGGTCGTTATGCTACCAGGAAGAATCTTCTCATTATTTCGACAGTATCGTGCGTCAACCGAACGGTCCTAGAGATTGCTCGACAATTTGAAGGCGAAAATGATTTGTATACAAAAGTAATCCCAATTACCCATAATACTGGGTGCGGCCTGGTTGTTGGAAGTGAAGATCATCGCTGCCTCCAGAGGACAATTTACGGATATACTATTAATCCAAATACATTTCACGTTGCCATTATTGGACTCGGCTGCGAAGACAATCAATTTAGCTCCACAGACTACCCCTCTGATGTTCATTATTATAGTGTCCAAGAGCTTGGTGAGCCTGTACTGATCCGAGTTGTGTCGGATACAATCCGTACAGAGCTAAGAAATGTGGTTGAGATAAGACCTGAGAAGCGAACACTAGGAGACATCTGTTTTGCACTCCAATGTGGCGGTTCTGATTCGTTTTCAGGGATCACCGCCAATCCACTATTGGGCTACGCAACGTCAAGCTTGCTCAAGCTAGGAGCTACTGTCATCTTATCGGAAACACCCGAAGTGCGAGGTTTCGAAGAATGCTTAATTCAACTATGCAAGCGCGTTGAAGACAGGGAGAAACTAGCTAATATATTCAGAGAGTGGGATACGCGTAAGATAGGGACAAATAATCCAGCACCAGGGAATTTTAGAGGCGGAATTTCAACGAACCTTGAAAAGTCAATTGGAGCAATTCAGAAATTTGGGTTTAATCAACTTGATCAAGTACTTCGTTTTGCTGAGATCCCCAGAGCAATCACAGGAATGACATTTATGGATTCACCAGGATATGATCCATGCTCAATCTCGGGCCAAATCTCTTCCGGTGCAACCTGCTTGATCTTTACAACCGGCAGAGGCTCAAACTACAAGAATAGTTTTTTACCAACAATTAAGATCGGAAGCAATACTCCTATAAGCCAGAAACATCCCGACTTTATTGACGTAGACGCGGAAGAACTGCTTAGCAATTACTCTCTCGAAAAAGCTGTCTCAATGCTTCTTGCGGTTATAGTAAGATCGATAGACTCTCCAAAGCCAAGCATGATTAGTCATTCGGATTTTGTTCCATGGCTTCAAGGGGGGATGAATTAATGAAGTACGCAGCAATGATTCCAGTTCGCAAGGGGAGTGAACGGCTGCCAATTAAGAATTATCTAACACTCGGTTCTGAAAGAATATTCGAGCATACAATTTTGAAAACCAAGAAAACAGGTCTGTTTGAATACATATTTCTAAACACAGAGGATTCGGAACTCAGATCAGTCAGCGAACAGCACGAGATAGGTTTCCACCTAAGGCAGCCTCATTTGGCAAGCTCATCTGCTTCGAGTGATGCTGTTGTTCTTGATGCATTAAACCATCTAGCCTCTGACTTTCAATATCTTATTTGGATTAATACAGCCTCACCACTAACAACTTTGGATGACATCCGAGCTGCTGTTGACCTATGTAGACGACGCGAGCCAAGGTCATTTGTCAGTACAAGACTGACAAGAGGCCACCTGAGCTATAAGGATCAGCCTCTAAACTTTAGCTTTTCTGGTGGATTTCAACGCACTCAAGAGCTAACGCCTGCCCATGAATTTAATTATGCATTAATGGGCTGGCACCGTGACTGCACTCAAGCATTGAGTGCTGGTATACTATTTGACGAATATACATGCTTCTTAGAAACTTCTTGGTGGTCTAACCAGCTGTTGAAAAAACCAAGCGACTATGAAGTCATTAAGCAACTATACACATTAACAAAAGAAGAATGAATTGCATTCTTTTTGGTTCAGGAGTATATGTTACTGGCCTACGCTCGGTGGATACTGCTTTGGGAAATGTTGGGGCTGCAATTCTTGAGGCCAATTTAATTGGCTTATTAGACAGAGTGTATATAAAGACATCGTCAGATAGTGCCTACTTTGCAGCAGAAAAGATAAATTCACAATGTGGCAAAGACATTGCCACCGCAATTCCACCTGGGACCCCCATCGACAATGATTTCATTCAACAATACAGTATTGATACGGCAATCGTATCGTTGCCAGATCATTTGCACTATAAGTTTATTAATGTCTGCGCGTCCCTGAACTTACACACAATAACAGTAAAGCCTTTTGTGGAAACACTCACACAAGCAGAGTTACTAGTTGATAAGTTTAAACGACGCAATCTAGTCGGATGCGTTGAATTTCATAAGCGCTTTGACAAAGCCAATATTTTACTAAAAAATAGACTCGTCTCTCAATCCATAAGTCGCATTTTTGTGGATTACTCTCAGGACAGAAAGGTTGTACTAAAGTACTTCCCAAAGTGGGCAAACAGCAGCAATGTGTTCCAATACCTAGGGGTTCACTATGTAGATTTGATTCATTGGATGACAGGCGCGCTGCCTATTGATGTTAATGCATATTCCAGTGGCAAGACCTTAATCAAGGATGGAATTGCAGTGGCTGACAATGTTGACGTGATCATCAAATGGCGTGGTAAGGAATCTGACTTTTTATCAGTACATCTAACCTCGTGGGCTGAATCTCATGACAGTGTTTGCTCATCACGGCAGAAGATTGAGGTGCTAACAGCTACTGAGAGAATTAACTCAGAGCAGGCAGACAGAGGATTTCGTATTATCAACAATCATGGCCTAAGTTTAGTAAACCCCTACTTTTCTCAACGCTATGTTCTCAACGGTATCACCCGCTATAGCGGATATGGGATTGATGCGTATATAGCTTTTTTCCAACATGTGCTAGCGAGAAAGCAAGGTAGAATGTTAGCAGAGATCGATGAGCGACTATGTACGTTTTCATCAGCACTAGCATCTGTTAAAGTGACTGAGATTGTCACTAAGCTTCTAAGAGATGCGTAACTACTCTGTCGTCATTCGGTGTAGGAATGAAGATCATTCCCTAGCAGATACACTAGAGTCATTGAAGAAGCAAACAATACCTCCGACCAATATAATACTTGTCAATAATAATAGTGTCGACAATTCTACAACCATTGCCAAGCAATATGGTTGCCTAATTATTGAATATCCATCTGGAGTCACTTTTAATTATAGCAAAGCACTAAATATCGGAATTAAGGCCGGAGATACTCCGTTAATCATGCTGCTATCCGCCCATTGCCCCTTGGCAACTTATGATTCGGCTGAAAGCCTGCTTGCTGTGTTCCAACTATTTAATCCTGTAGGCGTTTATGGAAGACAGCTTCCAACCGTGAACTCTAATGCTATTGACACTCGGGATTTGTTGACTGTTTTCGGACGAGAGAGAGTCATCTATGAAAGCCATCCATTTTTTCATAATGCCTTCTCAATGATAAAAAAGAATGCATGGGAAACGACCCCATTTGATGAGTCAATCAACGGGATTGAGGATCGGGTATGGGCCCAAAGTGTTGTCAACCATGGGGAAAAGATAGTCTATGAGCCGTCAGCAATGGTTTTCCATGAGCACGGCTTGAATCAAGGATCAGATGAGGCCCGAGCCCT
>JBEIGX010000029.1:0-16480 GCA_040381675.1 Aphanothece sp. | reverse complement strand
TCACCGACGAGCTTCAACCCCTTCGCGAACAAATCAAGGCCAGACCTGCGGCCTGAGACGGATCTCGGCCGTCAGGGCAACCGCTGAACCAGGAAGCCCTCGTAGTCGAGGGCTCGAAAAACGGGGAAGGGGTCACTGAATCCGGTCACTTCTAGAAGCCCGGAGAGCCGGGACAGGCTCAGGGGGTGCACCGCCCCCAGAATCTGGGCGGCCTCTGACAGTGGCAGCCTGGCTTCGGAGCTTTCAAACACCTGGCGAGCCGAGATGAGCTGTTGGTCAATGCTGCTCCGCTCAGGCTGCATCTGATCCACCAGCACCACCTGGGCGCCCGGGCGCAGACTTCGGGAGAGGGAACTCAGGAACCGTCGTTTGCTTCCATCATCAGGAAGACCCTGCAGAACAAGGACGGCCATCGCCCCATCAAAGACTGGTTCACCGGAGAGAGCCTCCACCGTGCCCTGCACCCACTGAATCGGGCCCATCTCTTCCGGATCTCCTGGTTGGGCCTGGAGCTTGTCCCGGGCCATCGCCAACATGTCCAGAGAGGGATCAAGTGCCGTGAGGTGCCAGTCGGGCCGAAGTTGCCTGGCAGCAATCAGCTCTGCGCCTGATCCACAGCCAGCCACCAAAACGGAAGCCCCTTTCGCCTGGGCCATCGGAGAAGCGGCCAGCAGGGAAACGGAAAGGCGGGCCAGACTGGTGTAGCCCGGAATCAGGCTCGCAATCAGGCTGTCATATCCGGAGAGGCCCATGGATTTGCGAACTCTCTCCAGGCTGAGCCCATCGTAAGGGGAGCCACTTCCGACCTTTCATCCGACCCATCCGGAGAAATCGAGACCCGAGGTGCCCTAAGTTGGGCTGCGCGTCCACCCCCGATCCATCGTGCCCACCATCCGTTTCGAACGCGAAGGCCAGCAGGTGGGGTGCATCGAGGGCGCCAATTTGCGCAAAGCCGCCCTGGATGCGGGCATTAACCCCTACACCGGCCTCAACAACCTCAACAATTGCGGTGGGCTGGGCCAGTGCGGCACCTGCGTGATGGAAGTCCTCGATGGTGCCCGCAACCTGTCCCCGCGCTCGGATGTCGAAGAGGTTTACCTGGCAGATCGCCCTGCCACCCACCGGCTGAGCTGCCGCACAACCGTCAACGGAGACGTCACCGTGCGCACCAACCCAGATGGGGGCGTTGGGAAGGGGTCCAACAGCCTGGTCGGTGCGATCAAGGCCCTGATCAACCGCGGCTGAATCAACCCTCCGGCGGTCGTGCAGACATCAGGGGGGAGGAAACGTCTGTCGTTTCCTCCCCTTCTCGATTCATGAGCTGATCGAGCTCATCGATGAGGCCCGCCACGCCCGAGCGGCTGATCTGGCTGATGTAAGTCCGTTTAACCCTTTCGATCGCGGTGCAGATCAACTCCTGAGAGCGTTCCAGGGCCGGCCCCTCCTCCAAAGCCAGGGCCAGCTCCTCCCAAAAACGGTCGATCACGTGTTGAAGGAGCCGAAGTTGCTCGTCATCCCGTCGACCCAGCTGGGACCCTGCGCCACGAGACAGATCCAGCAAGCTCTCCACCATGCCCTGGGCCAACTGCCGGCTGAACCCCTGCTCCACTCCCAGGAGGGGCTGCAGTTGCCGCAGGGGGCCAGGCACCAGGGTGCGCTGCAGACTCGTCTGTAAGGCATGGCCCAACACACCTTGCAATTCGGGAGCGAGGCGTGGAGCCACTTGCACCAACAACAGGGGCGCCCACAGCCGAACCAGCTCCACCAGCTCCCTTTCCTCCTGGCTCATCACGGTCTGATGGCTGCGCAGGGCCCGCAACCGCATCGGCCAACGCTTGGAGCGCACCTGCTGCTGCAGGCCGTCCATGATCTGAAGGGCCAGAACTTCAAAGAGCTCCAAGGCCAGCAACGCCACGACCCCGCGACTGACCACCGCCCGCAAAGGCTCGAGATTGACCCAGCCAGCCTTTTGCAGACGCTCCAGCACGGGAAACAGCCGCAACCAGCGCCAAAAAGGCAAAAATAACGGCAGGTCAATCCAACGTCTGAGGAAAGCATCACGCCAGCTCAGACCAGGCAATTTGCGACGCAATCGAATCGTCTGAAGCAGAATATCCAGAAGAAAAACACTCTGAAAGAGCAACAGATCGGTGCGCCAGAAATGATCAGTTTGCTGTCCATTCTGATCGATCGATCTCCAATAGTTTCGTGCCACAAGGGGCAATACATCGTTCTGCCAGAAGCGCCGCTCACCCTCCCATGCATGGGTCTTGAGCCATTCATCGCTGAGGATGAAACTGACGGACTCTTTGGAAGAATCCAGATCCGCGCGTCTACGAAAGCGATTCTTGATCTTTTCCAGGGTGCCTGATCCAGCGGTGGACTGAAATGGATCGGTATCGATGATCTGGTGGCTCAGGGTCTGCAGATGGGCCAGGCTTTTTTTCTGTTGAGCGGAGAGGGGGGAACCCGGCTGATAGCCCTGCATCAACCCGTCTGTGTTCGCAAATTCCTGGATGAACTTCTGGGTTTCCCGGTGGGGCTCAATTCCCTTCAGCCGGTCCATCCAAGGGGTGATGTCAGGCAGCAGGGGGAGAGACACCGCCAGGGGCAACGATGGAATGGGATGGAGGGTGCGTTGGAGCCAGAACGGACGCAGGGGCACATAGGTGAGATCAACGATCACCCAGACAAGGTTCAGAACCGCCCAGAGGGCGACAAATTGGTCCCAGCCCTTCCAAAATCTGTTGCCAGGACGAGAGAGGGTCTCGTGCCAGCGGGGGCGCGCCATGGCTGCGCTCGCGGATGTGCGACTAATCTGCCTGCTGGTCAGCCATTCTGCGGAGCGCCGATGGGAGCCGACCATCCATTGCGCCATGACTCATTTTGAGCAGCCACAATCACGAGCAGCCGGGCCTGGACACCAGCACGTCGCCAGAAGAAGACAGACCTTCACCCACCCATTCCGAGGACGATCCCTGGTCGTTCTGGCGGAGCATCGTGCTGACGCTGGCCGTGGCCCTGGGGATCCGCCAGTTCCTCGTGGAAGCGCGCTACATCCCCTCCGGATCGATGCTGCCAGGGTTGCAGTTGCAGGATCGCCTCCTGGTGGAGAAACTCTCCTATCGCAACCGTGCTCCCCAGCGGGGAGAGATCGTGGTGTTTCACGCCCCCCATCACTTTGATCGGGTGCTATCGGCCCAACACAAACCAGGCCCCTTGGGCTGTCTGCTCGTCAACATCCCCTTGATCGGACCGATGCTGGGCCTGCAGGAACCAGCCTGTGATGCCTACATCAAACGTGTGATCGCCATCCCGGGGGACCGCATCGAAGTCAACCCCAAGGGACAGGTGCTTCTGAATCGCAAACCCCTGAGCGAACCCTATGTGACCAACACCTGCCCCGTTGACTCCAGGGGAGTCGGCCCCTGTCCCACCCTGGATGTGGTGGTGCCCCCCAAAACGGTGCTGGTGCTTGGCGACAATCGAGCCAACAGCTGGGATGCACGCTTTTGGCCCGGGGGACCCTTCCTTCCTGAAAGCGAGATCATCGGTCGGGCCTTTTGGCGGTTCTTCCCCTTCAACAGCTCAGGATCGTTGCAAGGGGCCAGCGGTTCTCCGGCTGCAGGCCAGAAGCCATGACACGACCGGTCAATCCGGCAGCTCCCAGGCTTGGGAGGTTGGCAGCCAGGGAACCCCGCTCCTGAGCCGCTTCCGGCCAAGCGTGGGCGGGATCCCAGAGAATCCAACGGTCCGTGGGGGGGGAGAGACGCTCCGGTGGACGATCGAGGAATTTGCAGGGGCCCCAGCAAAGGGCTTGCCAGACCTCTTCCGCCGACCAGCCCTGCCGAACCACCAGCTCCTGCCAGAGCAGAGGAAGGGCAAGGCCATGGCCGGCAAGACCAGCCTTGCGCTGGTCTAAGGGCAGCAACTGCTCCTCCGCATCCAGGGGTTGATGATGCACAGCGACGGCAGTGAGGAGCCCCCGTCTAAGGGCGTGCAGAAGAGCCTCCCGATCTGCGGGCCCCCCGAGGGAGGGCACCACGCGCCAACCTTCATCCGCAGGATGCAAGATGCCACTGTCGGCCAGCAGATGCCACCAGCTGACGCTGGCTGGTGGGGGATGCGGTTGGGCCTCAAGCAACCCCACAGCTTCGCTGGTGGAGAGATTCATCAGCCGCATTCCCAAGCCTGGATGGGCCGCCGCCAGAGAAAGCAAGGTCTGCAGGGGGAGGGTTTCACTGAGCACGGGATCCGTTGGCCATCCAGCCCTGAAGGATTCCACCCTCTCGCGCACGAAACCGTCCTGCCCCAAGGCAGGATCCCGGGGCGCCAGGAGCACGGGGCGGGGGCCCATCTCCGCCAGCCGAAGCCCCTTCTCCAGCAAGGCCAGAGGAGGAAGGTGGTCGAATCCCGCTAGGCCAAGGGCACCGGCTTGGAGCTGTTCCCTGTGGAGAGCAAGCGTTTCATCGGCCCCTTCATGGCTGAAGCTGCCCCAGAGGAGCAATTGCAAGGGGGCCTCCCAGGCGAGCTGCAACCGTTCAGGACGATCCCGCCAGGGTCGGGCCCAAGGGAGAAGCGCCACCGTGCCATACCCACCAGCCGTGGCCGCCTGGGCCAGGCTGTCCAGGGTTTCGGAGCGTCCCAGCCAGGGGTCTTCCAAGACGCTGTGGGGATCCACCAAGGGAGGAGCCAACCACAGATGGCGACCATCAAGCTCCTTCACCTCCTGACCCTGTTCGGGAGGGGGAGAGGCCTGCCACCCAAGCAGGCTACGGCCTCTCAACCAGACATCCCGGCGAAGGGCGGGTTGCCCTGGGCCTTCCAGCACCTGAACCTGACGCACCAACAGGTGGGAAGCCATGGGCAAGGCCTCAGAGGGCTCCTGCGGCGGTGCGGTCGAGCACCCCGCCGAGGTGGCCGGTGAGATTGAGGCAGCTCACCACGGCCCCCCCGTCCATGCCTTGGGGGTAGTCGAGCACGCTCACCGCCCCATTGCCCTGTTTCACCATCCAGATATCTGCCGGGGAAAGCCCCAGGAGGGCGCAGAGAATGGTCTTGTTCACGGCGTCATGGGCCACCACAAGGGCGGTTTCCTCAGGGCTGAGCCCGGCCACGAGGGTGTGCCAGGTGGCCACCGACCGGTCCCAGACCTGCTGCAGGGTTTCCCCATCAGGCATGGTGACGGTGTGGGGCGCCCGTTTCCAGTCAGCGAGGAGCTCGGGCCAGGACTCGGCGATCTCCTTTTCCAGGCACCCTTCCCAGCGTCCATGGCCGATCTCCACCAGCCCCGGTGTCGTGGTGAGTGGAACGCCGGGATGGGAGGCCAAGATGAGTTCCGCCGTCTGCCGGGGGCGGGCCATGGTGCTGCTGTAAGCCCGTTGAATCGACACGGAGGAAAGAAACTCGCTGGCGGCCCGGGCCTGATTTTTCCCCTGGGAATTAAGCGGAATATCGATCTGTCCCTGGAAGCGGCCTTCTCGATTCCAATCCGTTTCCCCATGGCGAACCAACAGCAGGCGGGGCCCTTTGGTTGGGGGCAGCCCTTCGCCCAGGTGGCTGGAATTGTTGAGCGACTCCACTTGAACAGCGACAGGCTCGCCCTCCGCCTGGCTCACGTTGAGCACCGAGATGGAGGCGTTGTCCATGCGCAACCGGCGGAATCCGGTGGCGTCCAGGCCCATGATCTGGAGGATCAGGGCGCGAAGAATGGCGTTATGCCCCACCACCAACACGCTCTCGGTCTGCCCCGCGGCCAGGGCGGACCGGTGGGTGGCGTGCAGGCGGTCCACAAATCTGCCGGCCTGCTCCATCAGCTCCCTCAGGGGGAAGAACCGACTGCCATCCGCCCGCTCCAGTTCCAACATGTAGGGAGCGCGCTGCCAGGTGCGGGCCTGCTCCGGGTAGCGCTCGTTCACCTCCTGGCGACGGAGCCCGCTCCATGGGCCCAGATCCACTTCCCGCAGATCCGCCTCGAGCTGGATCGGGATGGGGGAACCCGTGGCCGCAAGCAGGGCCTCTGCTGTGTCCTTGGCCCGGGTGAGGGGGGAGCTGTAGGCGTGGGAGAACGCCACATCCCGCAGGGCCAACCCCGTCAGGTGGGCTTGGGATGTCCCCTCGGGGGCCAGAGCCGAGAGATCGTCTCGGCCTTGTATGCGGTGCTCCAGGTTGAAGGTGCTCAACCCATGACGCACAAGCACGAGGCGAAGGGGCACGGCCAGCTGGGGTCGGACAAGGTCAACTGTATGGGACCAGAATCCAGGAATCCCCCCCGATCAAGACTTTGTGGCAGGTCAGGCCTCTCCCGAACCCACCCATGCTGACCCTGGATCGAGACGTTTATCCCCGTGGGACGGCCTACGGGGATGGAAGGGACTGCTCGCCCTTCTCGCCCTCTCCCTGAGCGGACTGATCTGGATCAGCGGACTGGAAGCGAGCCTGTCCCGCCCTTCGGTGGCGAATGCGTTGGACGTGCGTCAGTTGGAGCTCACCGTTCTGACTGCAGAGGCCCTGCCGCCCTCCCTGCGGCCTCTCCTCGTGGGTGACGACCCACGGGGAACCCTCAAGGAGGTACTGGAGAAGGAGAGCAAGGATCCCTCCAGCCCCCCAGCGGCCAACCGGCGATTGGAACTCGCCCTGCTGAAGCGGAGCCAAACGGAGCAGGAATCCAACTCCAGGACTGCCGCCTTGGCGGAACTGGCCACCCAGGTGGATCCCTCCCGTCGGCCGCTGCTGCTCGCGCTCCAAGGGCGGGCCGACATGTCCCCATCCCAGCAGCAGGCCCTTCTGGCCCCCTGGGGAGAGAACAGCTTGATCGCCCAGCTCGGATGCGAGCAACTGGGTGGGACCGCACGTGCTTGCCCTGCCCAACGGCTGGCCCCCTGGTTGATTGGGCGCTTTCTAGCCCTCACCGTGCTGCCGGCCCTGCTGATGGTGGTGGGTGTCATCCTCCTGGGGCGTCAGCTCTGGCTGCTGCAAAGGGGCCGGCTTCCCAGCCCCCCTCCACTGGTGAGCCCGCCCCTCTCGTTGGTGGATGTCACGCTGGTGATCGCGGGCGGGTTTGTGCTGCTCGGTGAGCTCCTCCTCCCGGCCCTGACCCAGGGAAGTCTGGGGAGCCTGTTAAGCCGGTGGACGCTGGCTGGAGATACCCGCCAGGGGATCGAGGTGCTGGGGTCTTACCTCACCCTGATGGTGGCGCCCCTGGGGATCCTGGGCCTGTTCCTGGCGCGGCAAGCCAACCCTCCCAAAGGAGGCTGGCTCCAGTGGGGCTGGCGGCCCCTTCCGGCCGTGGTGGGTCCGGCATTGAAGGGCTTCCTGATGGTGATCCCCCTGGTGGCACTGGCCACCTGGTTGCTGCAACAAGTGTGGACAGATCCGGGGGGAAGCAATCCGCTGCTGGAGATGGTGCTGGCCAGTTCCAACGGGCTGGCCCTGCTGGCTTTCGCCCTCACCGCCGTGGTCTTCGCCCCGCTTTTTGAGGAAACCCTGTTTCGTGGCGTGCTGCTTCCCGTCCTCGGCCGTCACGTGGGAGGGATGGCAGCAGTGGCCATCAGTGCGGTGCTTTTTGCCCTGGCCCATCTGAGCCTGGGTGAGCTCTTGCCCCTGTCGGTGCTTGGGATTGGACTGGGTCTCCTGCGGTGGCAGAGCGGACGGCTGGCTGCCTCCGTTTGTCTGCATGCGCTGTGGAACAGCCTGACCTTTCTCAATCTCCTGCTGCTGGCCCGCTGATCCCTGCCTTGCCGAGAAGGCACTGGGGTGGTTCACTTGCTCAAAATCGGCCCCAATTCCTTGGTTGCCACCCCTTCCCCCTCCTTCCGTTTCAACTCCACTCCCAGCTCCTCCAGACGCAGTCAACGGTCTGAGGTCCGCAAGACGGGAAGGAGGCATCAGCCCAGGCCTTCTCGCCTGGGCGGAAGATCGTTGCAGCTGATCCAGGGGTCCTTGAGCGGCCGCAAAGTTGAGCGACAGTCTCCTCTGCTGGCGAGCCTTCACAAGGTGTCCTCAGGAGCGCTCATGGGACTGGGGTTGTCCCTGGTAGGTCTGAGTGCCTTAACGCTCCACTGGCAGAATCAGTGGTCGAAGAACTACACCGAGCTGGAGGCCACCAAGGTGCTCGAGCACCGATTGCACGAATCCGCTGCGGTGTTGGAGCAACACCACATCCAGACGATGGGTCGGCCCGGTCAGCTCATGCCCACCAGCAGTGAGAATCTGGTGCACCTTCCTGCTCCCAAGCAGGTTGGGGCCAGCAAGGCATCCTTCCCTTTGCTCGCAGGATTCACCATCGGACGTTCACCCTCCGGGAAAATTAGGCCGTCGCTACCAGCTGGGTATTGATGGAGCAACCCACCACCCGCCGTCAACCCCATGGGCGTCCTTGGACATCGCAACGCAGGTTGGGTGGGGTAAACGGTCGGCCGCGGGGCCACGGACGCAATGTCGTTCCACTCCAATCGCCCTCCATACGGTTGTTATGGGTCTATGCCCTGCTGTCCCTGGCCCTGGGCGGTCTGGCCTCCCGTCTCCTCTGGCTGCAGGTGGTTCAGGGTGATGCCCTTCAGGAGAAAGCCCGTGAGATCCAGACCCAGGCCATCAAGCCACTGGGCAAGCGGCGCACCATCGTGGACCGGGCGGGCCGGATGGTGGCCATCGACGAGGAGCGCTTTACCCTCTGGGCCCACCCGAGGTATTTCAGCTTTTTTGGCGACGACGTCGACACCCGCCGCACCGCGAAGGAGGTGACCGCGAAACTTGCTGAGATTCTGGCTCGGCCGCAATCGGAACTTTTGAAAAATATTGGCGGCAGGAAGAGTGGTGTCAAGCTGGCCACGAACCTGGATCCGGAAACTGCTGAACAGGTGCGCCAACTTCAAATCAGCGGCCTGGATCTTGAGGCCTATCCCCAACGGATTTACCCCCAGGGAACCCTGTTTTCGAACGTGGTTGGCTTTTTGAACCAGGATCGGGTGCCCCAGGCCGGGTTAGAGCAGAGTCGCGATCAGGACCTCAAGCGACAGGAAAGCACCTTCAGCATGCGCCGAGGTGGTGACGGCACTCCTCTTCCCGATGGTCTGCAGGCCGGATCTCTCTACGGAGATGATCTTCGCCTCCAACTCACGTTGGATTCCCGCTTGCAGCAGGTGGCCCAGCAGGCCGTTGCCAAGCAGATGAAGCAGTGGAATGCCAAACGGGGTGTGGCCCTTGTGATGGATGCCCACACGGGGGAACTGCTGGCCCTCGCCTCCACTCCCACCTACGACCCGAATCGGTACTGGGATTTCAACCCGGCCTCTTTCAGGGAGTGGTCGGTGCAGGATCTCTATGAACCCGGCTCTACCTTCAAACCCATCAATCTGGCCATTGCCTTGCAGGAAAAGGCCATTGATCCCAAGGGCACGGTGAATGACAGCGGCCAACTCACGATTGGCGGCTGGCCCATCTTCAATGCCGACCGACGAGCGAATGGAATCATCGATTTCCCCACGGTTCTCCAGGTGTCCAGCAACGTGGGGATGGTCGATGCCATGAGCCATCTGAAGCGTGAGACCTTCTGGAAGTGGCTCAACACCATCGGCATCAACGACGTGCCGGACACCGACTTGCCCGGCGCGGTTGCCGGACAACTGAAATCCCGGGAGGAATTCATTTCGGGGGCCATCGAACCGGCCACGGCCTCCTTCGGGCAAGGCTTCTCCCTCACCCCCCTGAAACTCATCCAGCTGCAAGGGATGTTGGCCAATGGGGGGCGCTTGGTGAGTCCCCACATCACCCGGGGTCTGCGCTCCGGAGAAGGGTTGGCCTCCCGGGCGACCCAAAGGGGTGTGCAGCTGCTGGATCCCAAGGTCACCCAACAGGTGGTGAATTGGATGGAAACCGTGGTCGACAAAGGCACCGGCAAGGGAATCAAGATCCCCGGCTACCGAATCGGAGGCAAAACAGGAACGGCACAAAAGGCTGAAAACGGTGTCTACATCCCCGGAGCCAGGATCACAAGTTTCGTGGCCATCCTCCCGGTGGAAAACCCCCGCTATGTCGTTCTGGTGGTGATGGATGAACCGCAGGGGGGCAATGCCTATGGATCCACGGTGGCGCTGCCGGTGGCTCGCCAGATCGTGGAAGCCCTCCTCGTGCTCGAGAAGATCCCGCCCTCAAGTCCCGAAAAGATCACCCCAAAACCCCAGCTCGTCAAAAGCCAGCCCTGAATCCAAACCCCCTCCGGCTTGTATGGATTCCCACAAGCCAAGCCGTCCCAGCTGGGCGTCATTAGATGTCACCGTTAGCGTGAAAAGAAGGTTTCAGGCCGCTGCATCGCATGACCAACCTGCTGGACCAACTGGCCACCATGACCGTGGTTGTGGCCGATACGGGCGACATTGACGCCATCCGCCAGTTCACCCCCCGGGACGCCACCACCAACCCCTCACTGATTCTTGCTGCTGCCCAGATTCCCACCTACCAAAGTCTCATCGACCGTTCCCTGAGGGAGTCGAGGGCTGTGATCGGGGAGACAGCCCCGGTGGAAGACGTGGTTGCCGAAGCCCTCGACGAGATCAGTGTGACCTTCGGCAAGGAAATCCTCCACATCGTGCCTGGGCGGGTGTCGACAGAGGTGGATGCCAGGCTCAGCTACAACACGGAGGCCACCATTGAGAAGGCGCGCAAACTGATTGGTCTCTATGAACAGGCAGGGGTCAACAGGGAGCGGGTGCTGATCAAGATTGCCTCCACGTGGGAGGGCATTCGTGCCGCCGAAAAGCTGGAGCAAGAAGGCATTCACTGCAATCTCACCCTCTTGTTCGGGTTTGCCCAGGCCGTGGCCTGTGCGGAAGCCGGAGTGACCCTTATTTCCCCCTTTGTGGGCCGCATTCTGGATTGGTATAAAGCTTCTTCCGGACGCGATAGCTACCCCGGGCCTGAAGATCCTGGCGTGCTATCTGTGACGAAGATCTTCAACTATTACAAAAACTATGGCTACAAAACAGAAGTGATGGGGGCAAGCTTCAGGAATATCGATGAGATCATCGAACTTGCAGGCTGTGATCTGCTCACAATCTCTCCCGCCTTGATGGAGCAACTGCGCTCAAAAGATGGGGAGTTGATCCGCAAGCTGAACGTCGCTGCTCCTGGGCCCAGCGACGAGAAGATCCATGTCGACAAAGCATTGTTTGACCAGCTCATGGAATCGGATCGCATGGCCACCGAAAAGTTGGACGAGGGCATCCGAGGCTTTTCCAAAGCCATCGATACGCTGGAAGTGCAGCTGGCCCATCGCCTGGCAAGCCTGGAAGGGAAAGCTGCTTTCACCCATGCCGTGCATGAGATCTTTTTGCTCAACGATCTCGACGGGGATGGCTGCATCACGCGGGAAGAGTGGCTAGGCAGCGATGCGGTGTTTGATGCCCTCGACACCGACCAGGATGGACGACTCGCCCCAGAGGACGTGCGGGGGGGACTGGGTGCAGCACTCGCGGTGGGGCGCTAGCCGTCGGAGAGGCGCTAGCCATCGGATAGACACCGTTGGCCGTTATTAACCATTCCTTTGTATTTCAGCCCTAAATTAGGGCCATCGTTTGCAGCCTCCCATGAACGCCCTGGACACGATGCGCGCGCTGGCCTCCTCTGGGGAGGTGATCCACGTGCCAGCGGGCAGCACGGTGTTCAAAGCGGGGGAATCAGGTGATTGCATGTTTGGCCTGCTTGAGGGCACGGTCGACCTCACCTGGAATGGGGAAAGCGGCCACGAGAGCATTGAGGCGGGGGATGTATTCGGAGCCGGTGCCTTGGTGACGCCGGAGCATCGACGATTCGGCAATGCGGTGGCTCAGACAGACTGCAAACTGCTGGTGATGAACAAAGAGAAGTTCCTCTTTGCCGTCCAGGAATCGCCGATGTTTGCCATCGAACTGCTGGGCTCCATCGACCAACGTCTTCGGGACTTGAAAGGGTGTGATCGGACCTATCCGCGCTGAAACAGCAAACGCTTGATCACCCGTTGGGCAATGTCGCCGTAGCCCATCTCCCCCGACAGGATTTGGGCGATGCGCTTGGGGGCTGTGGGCCGTTTGAGCCCGATCTGGTAGCCCACACGCGGTAATCGGTAGAACACCTGGGCGATGCGCTTTCCCCAGGCCATGGAATCTCCCCAATCTCTGCGCATGACAGCCGTGTAGGCCTTCAGCCCCTGGGGGTCTCCGCCAAGCCAGGCATGCAAGCTCTCCGCTGCCCGGCAACCACTCATCAGGGAAGGCCGGAGCCCCTCCGCGAGAAAGGGATCACACAGGGAGGCCGCATCACCCGCCACCAACACCCCTTCATCGTGGAGAGGATAGTGGCCATCCCAGATACGCAGACGGGAGGCTTGGCGGTGGCCTGCCTCAATGGGGAGGCCCAGGAAGGGAAGAAGCCCTTGGAGCACCGCCTCTCCATCCACGTCCGCCTGGCCGATGAAGGTACCGAGGCCGATGCTGAAGCCATGGTGGCGGGGAAAAGCCCAGCAAAAACCCTGGGGCACTGATCCAAAATCGAAATAGGCCACCCCTGGCTCCCGAATGGGACACTCCACTTCCACCGACAGGGTGGAGGCGAAGCGGGGGCGCGGGGGCCCCAACCCCAGGCTGCTGGCCAGGGCGGAGGAGGATCCGTCGGCAATGAGCAGACTGCGGGCTTGCCAGGGCTCGCCCCGTTGGTCCCAGACCTGCCAGAGAGCACCTTGGCGCTCCACGGAGACGGCCGCCGTGGAATAGCAGAACGTGGCCCCAGCCTTGGCAGCCTGCTCAGCCAAGTAGGCATCCAGCACAGACCGTCGCACGATCCAAAAAGGAGCTTCCCCGGGAAGGCTGGCCTCCACGGGATCATCCAGAGTCCAGGTGAAACGGACTTCCCGGATGACCTGATCGACGGCAGGAGACAGATCAAAGGGAAACCAGTGCTGGACAGATGCCGCCATCCCACCCCCGCAGGGCTTGCTCCGCCCGGAGGATTCCCGTTCGAGAACCACCACACTCCGGCCTCGCTCAGCCAGATGAAAGGCCGCTGCCGATCCCGCCGGCCCAGCCCCAATCACCAGCGTGTCGACGGGACTGACCCGATGGGAACTCATGGAGAAACCCGCGCTAAACCTTGAGAATCTCAGCCTCTTTGTCGGCCAATTGCTTCTCAAGATCAACAATCAAACGATCCGTCACTTTCTGGACCTTGTCCTGTTCGTCTCTGGACTGATCTTCAGAAAGTTCCCCGTCCTTTTCCTTTTTCTTGATTCGGTCGATCGCCTCCCGGCGTAGATTGCGCAGGGCGACCTTTCCCTCTTCAGAGTATTTCGCGGCAATCTTACAGAGATCTTTGCGTCGATCTTCCGTCAGGGGAGGGATGTTGATGCGAATGACTTTACCGTCGTTATTCGGCGTCAATCCGAGATCGCTCATGGCGATGGCCTTTTCGATCAGCGACACCGAACCCGCATCGAAAGGCTGGATCTGAATGGTTTGGGAATCGGGCGTGGAGAGCGTGGCCAGGGATTTCAGAGGTGTCTCCGCTCCGTAATAATCAACAATGATCTTGTCGAGCAGGGATGGGTTGGCACGTCCTGTCCGAATGGTGTTGAAATTTCGCTGGGTTGCCTCCAGCGATTTGCGCATGCTGGCTTCAAGATCCATAGGAGCTTAGGAATAAAAAGGAAGGATCACGAATGGGGCTGTAGCGTAGACACAATTCGAGTGCCAATTGGCTCTCCGCCCACGGCTCGGCTGATGTTGCCGCGGCCAAATAGGTCGAAAACAACAATGGGGATCGAGTTATCCTTACAGAGGGCAATCGCAGTTCCATCCATCACTTCAAGCTCACCACTGAGCACATCCATGAAGGTGAGGGTGTCATAGCGGGTGGCATCAGGGTAGAGGGCTGGATCCTTGTCATAAACGCCATCGACCTTGGTGGCCTTGAACACCACATCCGCATTGATCTCCGCGGCACGAAGGGCTGCCGTTGTGTCCGTTGTGAAGAAGGGATTTCCACAACCAGCAGCAAAAATCACCACACGCCCTTTTTCGAGATGGCGGATGGCCCGGCGTCGGATGTAGGGCTCTGCCACCTCCTGCATGGAGATCGCACTTTGCACCCGCGTTGGCACCCCGACTCTCTCCAGCCCATCCTGCAAGGTGATGGCATTCATCACCGTGGCGAGCATGCCGACGTAGTCGGCGGTGGCACGATCCATGCCTGCGGCTGAACCCTTCAAACCCCGAAAGATGTTGCCGCCCCCCACCACAATCGCCAACTGGGTGCCAGCAGACACCACATCCGCCACATCGGATGCGATCGACTGCACGATGGCCGGGTCAATGCCATACCCCTGACCCCCCATCAGCGCTTCACCGCTGAGCTTGAGCAACACACGCCGATAGGCTGTCATTCCTGTGTTCTGGCCGGCCAAACCCGCCGAACAGTAGCAAGACCCCAGCCGCCAGCCCACCCAGACCAAGGTGGGGGACCGCCATCAATACTCGATGCCCGGCTGGGCGCGCACCCCTTGCTCCCGGAAGGGATGGCGCACCATCCGCATCTCAGTGACCAGATCGGCGGATGCGATCAGGGCCTCGGGCGCACCCCGTCCTGTCAGGGCCACATGGGTGAGGGCAGGCCGCCCCCTCAACCCATCCAACAGCTCCTCGATGGGCAAGTAGCCGAGTTTCAGCGCCACATTCACCTCATCGAGAACAACCAGCTTCCACTCGGGATTGTGCAGATAGGCGAGGGCCTGCTGCCAGGCCAGGAGCACAGCCCTGCGATCCCGTTCCCGATCCTGGGTTTCCCAGGTGAACCCCTCCCCGAGGGCATGGAAGTGCAAATCCTCACCGAAACGCCCAAGGGCTGCCACCTCACCCGGCTGCCAGCCCCCCTTGATGAACTGGATGACCGCCACCCGCTCGCCATGGCCGAGCATGCGCAGCACCATCCCCAGGGCCGCGGTGGTTTTTCCCTTGCCTTCCCCCGTGAACACCAGCACCAGCCCCTTCTCCAGCTGGCGGGTTTCCAGGCGCATCTGCTGCACTTGGCGCCTGCGCTCCATCCGTCGCTGGTAGGCCTCCTGATCCGTTTCAGGAGATCCCATCCCCCCTTGCCCCAGGTCAGCGGCCACCTCGTCCAGCGATGGTCCGTCCGTCATGGAGCTGTCCGTCATGGAGCGTCCTGTCACTGACAGCACACTCTGCCTTGCTCCTCAGCTCGCCATGCGACGGGCTAAAGCCGCATCCACCGCCTGCTGCTGATCTCTTCGGGTGATCCAGTGGTGGTAGGTGCGGTTATGGATGCCCACGGAGTGGCCCATCATCCGAGCCGCCACAGTGTCGGGCAGGCCGATGTGGATGGTGCGAACCGCCCAGGCATGACGGAGGTCGTAGGGGGTGAGAGGCAGGTCATAACGCCGAAATTGCTCTGACACCCGCTGGCCCACCGTGCGCAGGGAAGTGACCCGCAGATTCGTGGTCACGGAGGGAAGGGCCTGCCGCTCCCTGGCCAATCGCTCCAGATCGAAGTGCTCCACCCATTCAGGCTGGAAGGGCCAAACCTGGTGTTCCCCCGTCTTGCTGGTGGGTAACACCCGCACAACCCTGTCGCCTCCGGGGGCCAAGGCGGACACATCCGTGAAGAACACCTCATGGTTGCGCAGGCCATACGTGGCCATCAGCCCGTACACCAGACGCCACTGTGGATTGGGAATCAGCTCAACCACCTGCAGGATCTGGGCATCGCTCGGCAAGGGGCGGAACCGGGCCGCATGGAGCCCATAGCCCCGTCCCCGCTCCTGCCAATCAGGGGGGAGAGGAAGGGACAGGTGCTGGGCCAGAGCCCCCAACACCAGGGCGCATTGCTGTCGGCTGCGGCTGGCCACCGGATAACTCTCCAGCACCGCCGTGAGCAGCCCGGCATCCAGTTGTTGGCTGGCTGGTTCACCCATCGCCCGGAGGCGGCGGAGATAGGGCTGATAGGCCGAGCGCCAGGTGCTGCGGGTGCCGGAGGGGGAACGGCGACGACGAGGTTCCTGGTGGAAGGCCCGTTGAAAGGACTCCAGGGCATCCAGGAGGGCACTTGGGGGCTCCGCCCCAGAGAGCCCCCCTCCTGGCCCCGGCCCTGCCTCCTGGCCAGAGGGGGGATCGGCGGCACAGGAGGAAGCCCGCTGCCAGTCCTGCCAGCGAAAGGTGCCCTGCTGCAGCTGGAGCTGGAGCTGGTGAAGCTGAGCCAGGGCTTCCTGCACGGCATCCTCGCTGGCTCGCAATCCCAGGCTCAGCCTCTGGGTCGTCGGGTGGGACTCCGCGCTACCTGGACGGGGGGGCAGGGGGCCACGGAGTCCGAGTCGCTGGCCACGGAGCTCGAGGCGCCAAGCCGTTCCCGAATCCGCCAGCCCTTGGTTGGCCAGCTTCACGGCGTCCTTCAGGGAGAGAGGATTCACTGGCAATGGCGGTGGACACAGCACAGGCCTTCCAAT
>JBEIGX010000028.1:0-16482 GCA_040381675.1 Aphanothece sp. | reverse complement strand
GCCGGCTTCTCCTGAAAATCCTTCTTCGCATGGGCCCCTTGCGCCCTGTGATCTTTAATGGAATCAGTTCGTTGTGGCTCGTGAGCGCAGAGCGGTATCTCAGCCATCCCACATTTGGGATGCTCTATCGGGTCGCTCCAGCCGGGGAGAACAGGGATCTCTTCGCAACGCTCTATGCCCAGAGAATTTTTTTCCTTGTCACTCTCCAGGCCAAAGGAGCCACGTTTGAAGTGATTCCCCTGGCCGATGCCCGCCACGTTGCCGAGCAAAACCTGGCCCGTGCCCGTCGGGAAGGCCCCCAGGAGCACGGGCGTTGGCGGCAACTGTTCGACCAAACCTTTCTCTGAGATCCATGGGCAACGGCCCCACGATGGCCGAGCGGTTCGCTGCCGTGCGCGACAGCCTGCCCCCCTCGTGCCGGCTCCTGGCGGTCAGCAAGGGCCAGCCGGTGGAGGCGATCCGGGAGGCTGTGGCCCTGGGCCAAAGGAGCTTTGGGGAGAGTCGGCTGCAGGAGGCCCAGGCCAAACAGCTAGCTCTCGGCGATCTTCCCCCTCTCGACTGGCACTACATCGGCCGCCTACAGGCCAACAAGGTGCGGGGGGTGTTGCGCCATTTCGGCACCATTCACTCCCTCGACAGTGTTCCTCTGGCGGAGCGCATGCAGCGCATTGCTCAGGAAGAAGGGTTAGCGCCGGTGGTGTTTGTCCAGGTGAAGCTCCGACCGGATCCAAGCAAAACGGGCTTTGATCCCGCCACGCTGCGCCAGCTCTGGCCCCTCCTGGCCGGGTTGGCTCCCTTGCGGCTGCAGGGCCTGATGACCATGGCGCCCCAGGGGTTGGAGGCCGAGGAGCGGTTGGACCTCTTTCGGGAGTGTGCCCTGCTGGCAAATCAATGTGCTCTTCCTGAACGTTCCATGGGAATGAGTGGCGACTGGCAGGAGGCCGTAAAGGCTGGTGCCACCTGGGTTCGGGTGGGTTCGGGGCTGTTTGGTGCACGACCCACCCCTGGGGGCTAATGTGTCCAGATCCCTGGACGGCCACACCACAGGTGGTTGCAAGCGGACCTGTGGGACGCTATTCAGGTGCAAGCTCACTCCGCCGAGGCCCGATTCGTGTCGTTGTTTTCCCGTCTCCGTGCTGTCGTTTCTGGTGACGACTATCTCGATGGCGAGTACGACGACGAGCTCGATTACGACGCCGGCGAGAGCTTTGATTCCTCAGCCGCCGCTGGGCGCAGCACTTCGGCTCTGGCCATTAATTCAGACTTCGCTGTCCCCAGCGATGATCCCTTTGCCGGCACCAATGTCATTGGTTTGCCTGGGCTCACCAACGCGGTGGCTGAGGTGATGCTGATGGAGCCCCGCAGTTTTGATGAGATGCCTCGGGCGATTCAGGGTCTGCGGGAGCGGAAGACCGTGATCCTCAACCTCACCATGATGGAGCCCGACCAGGCCCAGCGTGCCGTTGATTTCGTGGCTGGAGGCACCTATGCCATCGATGGTCACCAGGAGCGCGTTGGCGAGAGCATTTTTCTGTTTGCCCCGAGCTGTGTGACCGTCACCGCTTCCAGCGTTGAAGAGACGGCTTCCCCCAGGGTGAGCGCCGCCCAGCGCACCGTTTCTTCTGAGCCCCAGGATGCGGCCCCCAGTCCGGCCTGGGGTCGTTCCGACCTTCTCGGTTGACCCTCCAATCCCCCATTTCTCTCCAGACCTTCGGCGTGGTCGGTCTGGGGACAATGGCCCAGGCCCTCCTCGAGCCATGGCTTGAGGAGGGCTTAGTTTTGGCCGAAAGCGTGCGGGCGGTGGTGGCCTCCGAAGCCTCCAAGGCTCGTTGGGCCCATGCCACTCTGGCGGGCCATGCCCTCCAGGTGGATACGAATCCGGCCCTTGCCTGGCGGGCACCGGTGGTGTTGCTGGCGGTGAAGCCCCAGCAGCTGGATGCCGTGGCTCGCCAGGCTGCCGCCCTGGAACCTGAGCTCTCCGGTGCCACCCCTCCGCTGCTGATCTCCCTTCTGGCGGGCGTGCGGCTGGAGAGGCTCCAGCATCTGTTTCCCGCCCGCGCCTGCGTGCGGGCTGTGGTCAACACCCCCGCCCTGGTGCGCTGCGGCCTCACCGCTCTGGCCTGGGGGGAGGAGCCGCCCTTGGAGCAGCGGGCCTGGCTCGACCAGCTCTTTTCCAGGGTCGGTGCGGTGTGGTCTCTGCCGGAGCCCCAGTTGGACGCCTTTCTGGCCCTCACCTCCTCAGGGCCGGCCTTTGTGGCTCTCGTGGCGGAGGGATTGGCGGATGGGGCGGTCGCCGCTGGCCTGCCCCGATCCCTCGCCCAGGAGTTGGCCCTGCGCACCCTCTCTGGAACGGCCGCTTTGCTGGAGCAGAAGAATCTCCATCCCGGTCAGCTCAAGGACATGGTGAGCAGCCCTGCGGGGACAACCATCGCCGGGCTGCGTCAGCTGGAGCGGGCCGGGTTGCGTTCGGCCTTGCTGGAAGCGGTGCTGGCCGCCGCCCAGCGCAGCAGGGAGCTGGCCTAGGGAGTTTTGGCGCTGCCCAGCTGTGGTTCGGTGCCCGCCAGGATCCGCGCCAGGTTGGCCCGATGGCGCCAGAGCACCAGAAGGGTGGTGATCAACGCCAGCGCCAGGTAGGCGGGGCGAAAGCCCCCGTGCTGGGGAAACCAACCCAGCATCAGCAGGGGAAGGGCCACGGCGGCCACCATGCTGGAGAGCGACACCATTCGGCTCACGGTCAGCACCGTCAGGAAGACGCCGAAGCAGGCGAGGCCCACGGGCCAGGCCAGGCCCAGCAGCATGCCCAGTCCTGTGGCCACGGCCTTTCCCCCCCGCCAGCCCAACCACACGGGCCAGATGTGGCCGGCCAGGGCCGCCAGGCCCGCGCCTACCACCCAGGTATCCAGTGCCGTGCCGCCGAGGGAGGCCGCCAGCAGCGCTTTTGCCGCCAGCACGGCCGCGGTGCCCTTGAACACATCCAGCAGAAACACCCCCAGGGCGGGCCCCTTCCCCACAACCCGCAACACATTGGTGGCTCCTGTGGAGCCGGAGCCCTCCTGGCGGATGTCGATGCCTCTCAGCAGGCGAGCGGCCAGATAGCCAAACGGGATGGAGCCAAGCAGATAGCCCAGCAGGAGGAGGGCGAAGGGCAACAGCATGGGGGTCAGGGGGTCAGTAGAGGTCATCCTCAGCAGTGAGTTCCATGGGGGTGCCCGCGAAGGCCAGCCAGAGGGGGAATTGCAGCACGGAGATGTCGATCGCCCGTTCCGCGGCATCGATCACGATGAATGGCAGTTCGTTTTGTTCCTCCAGGCGGTCGGCCCGTTCCACCAGGGCCTCCGACCTCTCGAAGAGCACGATGCCGCTGTTGGGCCCGAAATCATCCCGGCTCAATCCCAGACAATCCTGCAGCCCCCGCCGCCACTCGCCCAGCCGTTCCGGCTGGCTGGCCATCACCAGGGTTTGGAAGCGATCCCCATAGAGATCTCCGAGGATGGTGATGGCGGCGGAGGCCACCACCACATTGCGCAGGCGGGTGCCCCGGCTGGGCTGGGCTCCCCGGCCCCCCTGACGGAGAAACCAGTCCTCCAGCAGGGAGGCCCCCTCCCCATCCAGGGTGCGGCGCAGACGCCAGGGATCGGCGGAGAAGTCGGGCTGGCCCTGGAAGCTGGCCAACCAGGCCCGGATCACCTCCTCGTCCTGGCTGAACAGACCCGCCGCCGCGGGGGGGGGCTGGGGTGAGGCAGCCTCTGCGGCCCGTTGCTGATCCAGGGTGGAGGGCTGCACCAGCAGGGGTTGGCTCACCAGTTGAGCCTGTTCGGCGGAGGCCGCCAGGTCCTGGAGGGCGCCCACCAGATAGTCCTGAAATCCACGCACTCGCCTGGCGATCTCCTCCGACTGGCCACTGAACGTGCCGTTGATTTCTGCGCTGAGCTGGGCCTTTCGAGCCTCCAGAGCCGCGATCTCGCCCTCCAGGCTGGTCCGCTTCTGCTGCAGCTCCAGAAGCGCTAGGGCTACCAGCTGTTGGCCCTCGCCCCCGGCAGGTTCGGGCGGCAGGGCGTCGGTTGGGGTGGGGGTGGTGTCGTCGGTCATGGCTGGGGGGCGACGGGAAGGGGGACCCGTTGGTTCAGCTGGGCCCGCAGGGCGGTGGCATCAAAGAGCACGGGCAGCAGGTGCACTCTCTTCTGCTCTTGGAAATAGAACAGCACGGGCACGGCGGGGAAGAAAAGGCGCCAGGCCAGCCATTCGTTGTAAGGGAACCGGCGGATCTCCTTGCCGCTGCGCAGCACCAGGAGAGCTTCGGCGTTGAAGCAGAGCCGAAGCACCGCGGTTTGCACCATCAAGAAGGTGGCGAAGGCCAGCAGGGTCAGCCCCAACCAGGGGGCGCCCCCCCAGCGGGCGGTGCCCGCCAGCACCAGGGCGGCGATCAGGGTGAGCCCAAGGGGCACCCAGAAACGGGGGGCCAGGGTGACATCCCCATCGATGGCCTGGGCTTCAACTGGGGACGACATCGCCATGGATCTCCGTTGGATGGCCAGACTGGTGATTCTGGCTGGTGTGGCGGGCCATCAGCTCCCAAACAGGATCTGGGTGAGGACCACATCGGCCAGTGCCACACACACCAGAATCATCACCACGGCCCCGGTGGTGCTGGTGCCCACCTCCTTGGGGCCCCCCTTGGTGGTGAGTCCCCAGCCGCAGGCCAGCACAGCGATGATCAGGCCGAAAACCACGGATTTCAACAGCATGGAGGGCACGTCGTCGGGCTCCATCCAGGTGCGAACCGACGTCCAGAAGACGCTCGGGGGGATGCTGTAAAGCAGGGTGCTGCTCAGCTGGCCCGACCACAGGGCCATCCAAAAAAACAGCAGGCACTGCACCGGTGACATGATCACCAGCGCCAACAATCGCGGCACCACCAGATAGTCCACCGGGTCGGTGCGGAGCATGGTGATGGCGTCGATCTGTTCGGTCACTTTCATCGTGCCGAGTTGGGCGGCATAGGCGGTGGCCACCTTGCCTGTGAGCAGCATGGCTGTGAGGAGGGGGGCGATCTCCCTGGAGAGCCCCAGCGACAGCAGCCCCCCCACGGCGGAGTTGGCCCCCTGCCGGGAGAGCTCAGCGGCCACCTGGATGTTGAACACCGTGCCTGCAGCCAGGCCCGTGATCAGCACGATCAGCACACTGGCCGGGCCAGCCTCCAGGAGCTCGGCCAACAGATCTCCCGCGTGGATGTGGCCCTTGGCAATGGCGCTCACCGCTTGCCCGCCCAGCATCAGGCTGTTGCCGAAGCGGTTCAGCCAGCGGGGCACAGGGGGGCGTCGCTTTCGGCCTGCCGTCATGGCGCCAGCTGGGCTTCGTTGCCCCGGGGCCAGTGGCGCATTACCACCAGGCCCAGCACCACAAGCAGGGCGGGAATGAGGCCCATACAGAGCCGGATGGCCACCAGGGCCGATTCAGGTTGCTGGGTGCCCATCGCCGGCAGGTAGCCGCTCAGCGACATGAGGCTGCCAAAGCCAAACAGCACCAGGCTGATGCAGAGCTTCTGCACGAACACCATGAAGGCGCTATAGAGCCCTGCTGGCTTTTCCGGGTCCACATCGATGGCATCGGGCAGCAACGACCAAGGAATCAGGTAGGCCGTGGAGGCCCCCAGTCCCACCAATAGGATCGCCCCCACAAGACTGGCCAGCCGGAGTTGGTTGGAGACCGTGGCCAGGGGGGCGAGCTGACCGTTGAGGGGAGAGAGGAGCATGGCCGCCAGGCAGCCTGCAACCCAGAAGCCCGCGCCCCAACCCAGGGCCCGCAGCCTCCCTTGCCGGTGGCTCACGAAGGTCCACAGCTGGAGGCCCGCCAGGGTGCTCAGCTGAAAGGGCAGCAGGATCCAGTTGCTCCAGCTTTCGGGCAGCCGCATCACCACCGGCAGAAAAATCAGGGCAGCGGTCTGCATCAGCTGGAGGGCACACCAGAGCAGGAGATAGAGCCCCAGCACCCTCACAAAACGTCCGTTGTGTCCGATCCGCCCCAGCAGGCGTCGGGTGGAGCCCTGGCTGGAGTTGGGTTGCTGGGCCTGGCGAGCGGTGGGGGCGATCCCCCAGCAGCAGGCCAGGGTGCTGGCGCTGATCACCAGGCCCGAGAGCAGGCCCAGCTGGGCGTAGCTCGCGGGATTGGCGTGGTCCTTGAGCAGCACGCCACCGAGCACGATGCCCACCAGACCGGCGATGATCGAACCGGTGAACCGGGCCCGGTTCAGCTGGGTGCGCAGGGTGGTGCTGGGGGTGAGCTCCGCCATCAGGGCGGTGTAGGGCAGGTTGACGCAGGTGTAGAGGCTGTTGGCCAGCACGGAGATGGCCACGAAATAGGTGAATTTCACCAACTGGCTGCCCGGGGGAAGCCACCACATCGCCGCCATGGCCGCCCCCAGGGGGATGGCGCTCCAGAGCATCCAGGGCAGGCGGGGGCCGTTGGGATGGCGGGTCCGGTCGCTGAGCCAGCCCACCACGGGGTCGTTGATGGCATCCCAGATGCGGGCCAGCATCAGCACCAGCCCCGCCATCCAGGGGGGAAGCCCGGCTGCAGAGGTGTAAAACACAAACAGATAGAAGCCGATCAGGGAGGCCGCCATGCCGGTGCCCGCATCCCCGAGGCCGTAGGACACCATCAGGCGCCGTTCCCCACCCGGCAGGAGAGCGGGGCTCGTTCCTTCCGGAGCTGAAGAGGAGTGGGGGAGGGTCAAATGGTCCTGCAGATCACCGCAGGCCATCATGCTTGAGGTTTCGCGGGGTGGCACCCTGCTGGGCTGAGCTCGGGGGGCCTGGTTGGAGCGGGGGGGGCCTGTGGGAGAATGCCATGGGCTCAGTGCGGGCCCATTTCGCGGGCGTAGTTTAGTGGTAAAACCTCAGCCTTCCAAGCTGATGATGCGGGTTCGATTCCCGCCGCCCGCTTCCTTCTTTCCAATAAAGGGTTTGATGGTGGTGTTTCATGCCCGACACGGGTATGGCGTTCACGTTCCATCTCGCTGGCGGGTATAGGCACCTGCGTTACGGGAGAACCTTCAGCTGAAGGCCCAGCTGGCACCCGGCTGCGCTGGGTACCTCGCCAGACTGAGCACGGGCCAGCCACGCCCTTCTCTGGATTCCATCAAAAAAGCCCACAGATCCTTGGATCTGTGGGCCATGAATGAGAGGAGAAGAGGCTCAACCCCTCAGAACAGGCCCAGCGTCAGGGACTTGTCGATGGGCAGGGCGGCACCGATGCCTAGATAGATGGTGAAGAAGGTGCCGAACAGGAACACCGCCATGGCCACAGGGCGCCGGAAGGGGTTCTGGAACTTGTTGAAGCTCTCGATGAAGGGAACCATCATCAGGCCCAGGGGCACCATGGTTTGAAGGGCAATCCCGAGAAGCTTGTTAGGAACCACCCGAAGAATCTGGAACACCGGGTAGAGATACCACTCGGGGAGGATTTCCAAGGGGGTGGCGAAGGGATCGGCCTTGTCGCCCAGCATGGCGGGGTCAAGCACAGCCAGGCCCACGATGCAGCAGATGGTGCCGAGAATGCAGACGGGGAAGATATAGAGAAGGTCGTTCGGCCACGCGGGCTCTCCGTAATAGTTGTGTCCCATTCCCTTGGCCAGCTTGGCCCGGAGGGCGGGATCGGTGAGATCAGGCTTTTTGAGGATGTGCATGACTCTGGAGGGTGAAGGGGATGGGGAAAGTGGAACAGGTTTTAGAGAGGACCAGAGATGCCCTGCTTCCGAATCATCAGGAAGTGCATCAGCATGAACACCGCCAGCAGCCAGGGCAACACAAAGGTGTGAAGGCTGTAAAAACGGGTCAAGGTGGATTGCCCCACGCTTTCGCCACCGCGGAGAAGCTCCACCATGAAATCCCCCACCACGGGCACGGCTGCAGGAACACCAGACACGATCTTCACGGCCCAGTAGCCCACCTGATCCCAGGGGAGGGAGTAGCCCGTGACTCCGAAGGACACGGTGATCACGGCCATGGTGACCCCGGTGATCCAGGTGAGTTCCCGAGGGCGCTTGAAGCCGCCGGTGAGATACACACGGAAAACATGGAGGATCAGCATCAGCACCATCATGCTCGCGCTCCAACGGTGCACGGAGCGGATCAGCCAGCCGAAGCTCACGTCCGTCATGAGGTATTGCACCGAGGTATAGGCCTCAGCCACGGTGGGCTTGTAATAGAAGGTCATCGCAAACCCGCTCGCGAACTGAATCAGGAAGCAGGTGAGGGTGATTCCGCCCAGGCAATAAAAGATATTGACGTGCGGTGGCACATACTTGGCGGAGATGTCATCCGCAATCGCCCCGATCTCGAGGCGCTCGTTGAACCAGTCGTAGACGGGGTTGTTCTTGGAATCGGACGCGGCAGGTGAAGAGTTCGCCATGCAGCGGAGGGCGTTTGGTTGCGAAAGTCTACTGATCGTTCTTCCTGCCCTGTGAGCGTTTTGCCCATCCGTCGGTCGCCCCCTCAACCCTTTGCAACACCTCCTGCCTCCAAGAAGGGGCCCGCTCGCTCTCGCCTGCGCTCCTGCCTGGCCGCGGGGAGCCTGATGGTGTGGATGCTCAGCGCGCTCCTGGTGCTGCCCGGTGCCGCCTGGGCCCTCAATGATGCCCAGCAGCTGGTGGTGGAGGCCTGGCGTTTGGTCAACCAGAGCTACGTGGATCCAGAGCAGCTTGACCAGCTCCACTGGCGCCAACGCCGCCAGCAGACCCTGGAGCGCTCCATCGAAACCTCGGCCGAGGCCTACGGCGCCATCGACGCCATGTTGGCGGCCATTGGCGATCCCTACACGCGCATGTTGCGCCCGGCCGACTTTGCCGCCTTGCGCGAGAGCAATGAAGGCACCGTTTCCGGGGTGGGTCTCCAGCTCGGGCTGCGGCAGGGGGATCAGCAGGTGGTGGTCATCGCCCCGTTGGACGACTCACCCGCTGCGGAGGCCCAGATCCCCTCCGGTGCCGAGGTATTGAGCGTTAATGGCCGTTCTACGGCCGATCTGGGGTTGGAGGGGTCCGCCGCGCTCCTGCGGGGGGCGCCGGGCTCCATGGTGGAGATCCGTATCCGGGAGAAAGGAGGCGTGCCCCGGGAGGTGAGCCTCACCAGGAGGACGGTGGATCTGGTGCCCGTGCGGAGCCAGCGCCTGACGGTTCAGGGCCATGGGCTGGGGTATCTGCGCATCACCCAGTTCAGTGAACCCGTGCCCTCCCAGGTGGCGGAGGCCCTCCAGGCGTTTCGCACCGCCGGCCCCGGCACCCCGGCCGTGGAGGGATTGATCCTCGATCTGCGCAACAATTCCGGCGGGTTGGTGAGTGCTGGATTGGCCGTTGCCAATGGCCTGCTGGGAGGCGCCCCCATCGTGGAAACCATGGATCGCAGCGGCATCACGGCCAGCCAGCAGAGTTCGGCGGAGCAGCTCTTCCGTGGCCCCATGATCACCCTGGTGAATAGCGGCACCGCCAGCGCCAGCGAAATTCTTGCCGGGGCCCTGCAGGACAACGGCCGCTCCCCGTTGGTGGGGGGGCAGACCTTTGGCAAAGGCCTGATCCAGACCCTCATTCCCTTAGGCGATGGCAGCGGGCTGGCTGTCACCGTGGCCCATTACCTCACCCCTTCCGGTCGGGATATCCAGAGCCTAGGCATCACCCCCGATCTCCTCCTGCCCCAGCCCGAACCCCTCAATCCAGGGGGGCGGGACGACCCTTGGCTCCAGGCGGCCGGGCGCTTGCTGGTGCAGGAGTTCGACTCCCCTGAGGTGAGGCCATGAACGGAGGTCTGCGCGTTTACCACGACCCCCTCCATGGGGCCATCGCCCTGGATCGGGCCATTCCGGCCGAGGCGATGGCGATTGCCATCATCGATACCCCCGCGTTCCAGCGGCTGCGGCGGATCCGCCAGCTCGGACCGGCCCATCTCACCTTCCATGGGGCGGAATCCAGCCGGTTCACCCATTCCCTCGGGGTGCTGCATCTGGCCCGGAGGGCCCTGCACCATCTGGAGCGCTCCCATCCCCATCTGGCGGAGCATCGGGTGGTTCTATATGCGGCCGCCCTCCTCCACGACATTGGCCACGGCCCCTTCAGCCACAGCGGGGAGGAGATGTTTGGCATCAGCCATGAGGCCTGGTCGGCCCGCCTGATTCGGGAAGACGGGGAACTGAGGGGGCCTCTCGAGGCGGCCCAGAAGGGCTGCGCGGAAGCTGTGGCCACCCTGTTGGAGGGCGGCGACTATGCCGAACCGGCCATCAAGGCCTTGGTGAGCAGCCAACTGGATTGTGATCGCCTGGACTACCTCCTGCGGGACAGCTACAGCACGGGCGCCCGCTATGGCCAGTTGGATCTGGACCGGCTCCTGGCCGCCCTGATCCTGGCGCCGGATGGTTCTTTGGCGATTCACCCCAGGGGCCTGCTGGCGGTGGAGCACTACCTGGTGGTGCGGCAATTGATGTATCGCAGTGTTTACAACCATCGGCTGAATGTGGTCTGTAACTGGCTGCTCAAACGCACGATTGATGTGGCCCGTCAGCTGGGCCCGCAGCAGGTGTGGGCCGATGAGGCCATGGCCGGCTGGTTATGGAACAAGGAGCACCTCACGCTCGGGCGTTTTCTGGCCAACGACGATGTGCGCACGACCTATCACCTGAGTCGCTGGCGGGATGATGCCCCCCCCGAGCTGCGGGACCCCTGCACCCGCCTTCTGGATCGCCGGCTGCTGAAGGCCATGGATGTCCGCCACCTGTCCACTCCAGAGAGCCTCCAGCTCCTGGCCCAGGCCCAACGGCAGGCCCACCGGGCAGGGATCGATCCGGAAGGGTGCTGTGCCCTGCTGCAGGGCCAGACCCGGGGATACGACCCCTACAGAAGTGGGTTGCGCCTCTGGGATGGCCAGCATCTGGCCGCATTGGAAGACCACTCCAAGCTCGTGCATACCCTCACCCTCCAGGAACCCTGGGCCTGGTTGGTGGTTCCCAAGGAGGTGGAGGAAACGCTCTGAGGCGCCCCTTTGTTTAAGGTCTGCTGCGCATGACCCGCCCGCGATGCCCGCCGAGCTGATCCCCTCCTCCGGGGAGGGCCAGCCCCATCTCCTCAAGCTCCCCCGGTGGCAAAACGCGGGAGATCTCGCGGCTGAGGTGGGGGATGCCCTTCTTCTCAGCCCCCATCTCACGGGCCCGGTCACGCTGCTGGGGGGGGATTGGCCCCTGCGAATGGGGGATTACCAGGTGTTGATGGCACGGCTCGCGCCCCTCTCCCTGTCCCTGGAGAGGGTCTGCTCCCTCGAGACGGGAGCCCGGGTGGCCGCGGCGGCGTTGGGGCTCCAGGTGAGTGGGCCCGGGCCCCAAACGGATGGGGCTGGGGATGGGGGCCAGGGTGCTTCCCTGTCTCTTCCGTTCGTGATCCACCAAGGCACCCTGCGATCGGGGCAGCATCGCCAGGCCAACGGGTCGCTGTTGGTGCTGGGAGATGTGAATCCTGGAGCCCAGATTCGGGCGGAAGGTCATGTGCTGGTGTGGGGAAGGCTGCGGGGAATCGCCCATGCCGGCTGCTCCGGCGATCGATCGGCAGTGATTGTCGCCCTCCACCTTCGTCCCTTGCAGCTCCGCATTGCCGATCAGGTGGCCCGGGGACCGGAGGAGCTTCCTCCTGTGGGGTTTGCGGAAAAGGCCCACCTCGTGAATGGGGCCATTCAGATTGATCCGGCCGACCCATGCTGGCCGCTGCTCAGCGTGCCAGCCCAGCGCTCTGGCCCGTCGGCTGCTGGGAGCGCGTAGACCTGGCTTAACGTGCGCAGACGTCAGTTTTCCTCGTGACCCCAGCCCCAGCTCGCATTATTCTGATCTGCTCAGGAAAAGGTGGGGTTGGTAAAACCACCCTCACCGCCAATCTCGGCATTGCTCTAGCCAAACTGGGTCAACGCACGACGGTTCTGGATGCGGATTTCGGTCTGAGAAACCTCGATCTGCTGTTGGGATTGGAGAATCGGATTGTTTATACAGCTCAGGAGGTTCTGGCGGAAACCTGCAGGCTTGAGCAAGCCCTTGTCAAGCATAAACAACAGCCCCTGTTGAGTTTGCTGCCGGCGGGCAATCCCCGCATGTTGGAGTGGCTGACGCCAGAGGACATGAAAAAGATTGTTGAATTGGTGGCTGCTCAGTCTGATTTTGTTCTGATCGACTGCCCGGCCGGGGTGGAGCAGGGGTTTAAGAACGCAGCCCTGGCGTCACAAGAAGCCATCGTGATCACCACACCTGAAATTTCTGCCGTCCGCGATGCGGACCGGGTGATTGGCCTGCTCAACACCATGAATGTGCAGCCGGTCCAACTGGTGCTTAACCGGGTGCGCCCCAAGATGGTGGCCAACCAGGAGATGTTGGCGGTGGATTCGGTCACCGACATCCTGGCCCTGCCCCTGCTGGGCTTGGTGGTGGAAGATGAACAGGTGATCGTGTCCACGAACCGCGGCGAGCCTCTGACCCTGGCGGACACCGGATCGGCTGCCGGCCGGGCCTATCACAACATCGCCAAACGCCTGCGTGGCGACGATGTGCCCTTGATTGATCCCTCGAAGGAAAGGAAGGGATTGCGAGCCCGTTTTCTGTCCAAAATTCGCCAGATGGGGTTGTTCTGAGTCATGGCTTTACTGGACTTCATTCAGCGACTTCTTGGCCTGCAGAAACCCAGCGCTGAGATGGCAAAAGAACGCCTGCAATTGGTGCTCGCCCACGACCGCAGTGATCTGAACCCAGAGCTGCTGGAGCAGATGCGCAGGGAAATCCTGGAGGTGGTTCAAAAGTATGTGGAAATTGATATTGAAGAGGGGGAGGTGAGCCTGGCCACGGAAGATCGCGTCACGGCGCTGGTGGCCAATTTGCCGATCCGCCGGGCCCGGGTGAAGCCCCTCCCCTCAGCCCATTCGCCCGTCCCTGTTTCAGGGGCCGATTCGGAGGCCAAAGACCCTCCTCCGCAACCTGTTGCGAGCGAGAGCGAAGAACCGTCCACGACCGCGCCCCAGGACGCCGCTGAAGACAATCCCCCCGCGGACCCCCCTGCCGCGGAAACCGCCGCGGAGCCCCAGCCCACCTGAGACCGGGCGAGGGAACACTTGGAACCCTCGCTTCCCTCCCATGCTGGCGCCAACCCCGATCCATTTCACCCCAGCGGAAACAAGGGTGCTGGACGTCATGCTGGAGGGGGCCAGCAATGGTGCCATCGCCATTCGTCTGTGCCTGAGCAGACGCACCGTGGAGGGTCATGTCTCGGCCCTGCTGCAGAAGACCGGTTGCCGCAGCCGCACCCAATTGGTCCTCTGGGCCCTGGGTCGGGTTAAGGTGTGACCTCTCGGCCGGCTTAGCTCAGCGGTAGAGCAGCGCTTTTGTAAAGCGAAGGTCATCGGTTCAAATCCGTTAGCCGGCTTTCTGAATTCCTTCTTCGATGTCCAACCACGAGGATGAGGAAGAGCAGCATCTCGCCACCCTTGACGAGCTAGAGGCCACCCAGGCTCAGATCAACAGTTACCAGAATTTGTTGAAAGATCTGCCGGAGATCTTCGAGCGCAAATTCAATGACCGACTCCAACCGTTCCTCGATCGCCAGCAACAGTTGTTGCAGGAACGCGACCTGTTGCTCGATCGGCTTCAGCAGCATCTGCCGGAAGGGGCAAGTGGGCAGCAGCGGTTGGTTCCTCTCCTCCCATCTGCCCTCCCCGCTGGGTCGCCATCCACCACGATCCCCAGACGTTGGTGGAGCCGGCGGATCTGGTGGTGGATCGGCTGTGCCGTGCTCGGGGGGGTGATCGGCCTGCAGGTGAGTCAACACCTGGGCAAGCGTTCCGGGTCCACGTCCATGGGCCTCAGGGAGGGGAGGGAGGATCGTCTGGGCCGGGAGCGGCAAACAACCAGAGGCCTAGCAGCAGCACCCCCCACCCCAGCCACGCGAGAGAAAGCACGGGTGTGAGTAGCTGAAGGAGGGGGGAAAGCAGCCCTAGGCCCAGCGACATCACCACCAAGGTGAGAAACGTGAGCAACAGCATCAGGGGGCGCGCAGCACCTGCCACCCATCCTGGCCCCAGGCTCGCACTTCACTGGGGCATCCTGAGCCTGCTGGCCAGGGAACGGGCCCAGGCAGGCTGAGCTCTGGGAATAACTGGGTGGCTTGGTTCGCATCGAGGGCAGGAGGCTCTCCCGATCGGTTCACGCTGGTGGTGGCCAGCGGACCGGCACTGCGGAGCAACGCCTGGGTCATGGCACAGGCCGGCACCCGCAGACCCAGGCTTGTGCCTCCGGGATGGAGCGCCTCGCAGAGGGGCCCTGCCATCGGCAGCACCAGGGTGACGGCTCCCGGCCACACCCGTTGGGCCTCCTCCAGCCACTCGGGTTTCCAGGGAACGGCTAGGGCTCGCTGCAGCTGCTCCAGATCGGCGCCCATCAGGATCAGGGGTTTGTGGGCCGGCCTTTGCTTCAGCTCCCAGATCCGTGCAGCAGCAGGGGGCCTGATCGCCAGAGCCGGCACGGTATCCGTTGGCAAAAGAACGGGCTCATCCCGCTGCAGGCAGGCCAACAGCTCTTCAACGGACAGAACGTTCATGGTTGGCGCGCACTGGCAAAGCGTTTGTGGCCCTCCAGATCCAGGTGAAACCGCCCGTCCACCAGTCCATGTTCCTCCAGAAGGGACAGAACCTGGTGGCTTTGGTCGTGGTGATGCTCCACCAGCAACCACCCGCCTGGGGCCAGGGCCAAGGGAGCCGCAGCGGCAATAGTACGGAGGGAGGACAGGCCGTCAGGGCCTCCATCCAGGGCCAACCTGGGCTCGTGATCGCGAACGATGGGGTCGAGCTGGTTGATCTCAAGGGTGGGGATGTAGGGGGGATTGGCCACCACGAGCTGCAATCTCCCCCACCATGGTTGGAGGGCTTCCAGCCAACTCCCCTGCACCAGGAGGACCCGCTGATCTACACCGGCGTGGTGCAGATTGATCCGGGCCTGGCTCAGGGCCTCCGCACTGACATCCACGGCCAGGCCCTCGCTGGCGGGCCAGGCTGTCGCCAGGGCCATGGCCAGGCAACCGCTCCCGGTGCCCAGATCGGCCCAGAGGAGATCCGCTGGAGTTGCACCCCCCACTAGCTCGGTGGCCAGGTCGATCAGGAGTTCCGTTTCCGGCCGGGGGATCAGAACGGCGGGCCCCACGGCCATCTCGAATGTTCGCCAACAGCAACGCCCTACCAGGTATTGGAGGGGGGCGGAGGCCATCAGATGCTCCCGCCAGAGGCGTTCGAGATCGCCAAGAGGAATCGGCAGCTCGATCGGGCGATCGGGATGGAGCCTGAGGCTTTGCAGGCCCGAAGGGGAGAGGCCCGCAGTCATGTCCAGCAACCAGTCGAGGGCTTGACGCTCACCCCCAAGACGGAGCAGATCCTGCCGCCAGGAGAGGAGCTCTTCGCCCGTCAGGCGTTCCATGGGAGAGCACACCATCAACCAACCCTAGGAAGGGGTGTTGGGGAGAGGGAACGGGGCCTCCAGTACAGCCCAGGCTCCGCCATCAGGGTGCCGCAGGCTTCCAGCTCCAGCAGATGGGGAAGCAGATCCTGGGAGGTGGTGTGCAGGGCTTGGCAGAGCTCTTCCAGCGAGGCCCCCCGCCCCAGGGCCTTCAGGAGCTGTTGGGTGGGGCGGCTGGGGCTGGCCGAGGGGTGGCGGAGGGCATCGGGCCCGGCCCCTGGCGGCTTGAGAGGGCCTGGCCCCAGCAGCCGCAAGAGATCCTCGGGACGGGTGAGGGGGGTGGCGCCTCGGGCGAGGAAGCTGTTGCTGCCCTCGGCAGAGACCCGATCCGTGTCGGCAGGCACGACCCAGAGAGGGAGGCTCTCACCCCAGGCCAGTTCTGCCGAATGGAGGGCGCCGCTGCCAACAGGGCACTCCACCAGGATGAGGGCACAGGCCAGGGCCACCTGCAGCCGATTGCGCAGGGCAAAGGATCCCTTGCTCACAGGAGCCTCTGGCGACAGCTCGCTGACGAGGAGGCCCTGTTGGCCCACGGAGGCCTGCAACGCAGCGTGGTGGCGTGGATAGATCCGCCCCAATGGGGTGCCCAGAACACCGATGGGCACTCCCCCTGCCTGCAGGCAACCCTCATGGACCGCTCCATCGATTCCTGCGGCCAAGCCGCTCACCACAGGCCACCCTGCCTGCGCGAGAACGGCACCGATGTGCCGAGAGACGTTGAGACCATGGCGGGAGGGTCTGCGGGTTCCCACCACCGCCACAGCCCGGCGCTCGCTCAGGTGTTGCCACAGGCTGCCACGCCCTGACCAGTAGAGGGCTGCTGGTGGGGGCTGTGCCTGATTCATCTTGGCGGGCCAGCGCCGATCACCGGGCACCAGAACGCCCCGGCCCCCGTGCCAGCGCTTTGCCGCCTGGGGGAGGGGGTTGGCCTCCCAGGACCTGCGGTAGGCCTCAATTCCCTGCAGCAAGCGATCT
>JBEIGX010000027.1:0-16485 GCA_040381675.1 Aphanothece sp. | reverse complement strand
TCGGAACGCTGGCGCCTGGCCACGGTGGGCGACTGGCAACCCTCGGGAACGCACCTGCCGTCGCCGGTCGTTGTAGAAGGGCTTCAGGAGCTCTGCCGGGAGCTCTTTGCCCTGTTCGATGGCGAGAACAGGAGGGCAGACGAGGGGGAGCGGGCGGCCTGAGTCCGTAATCCTTCGCAACCTTCGCGGGGGGAATGCTGGGGAGGCCACTACGGTGATCGGACGAATTTTTGTCTTGTTGAACCGATGGCCGTCGCCCTGGCTTCCCAATTGCGTGAGGGTACGAAGAAAGCCCACACCATGGCTGAAAACACCGGTTTTGTGAGCTGCTTTCTCAAGGGTGTGGTGGATAAGGCGAGCTATCGCACCCTCGTGGCCGATCTGTGGCATGTGTACAGCGCCATGGAAGAGGAAATCGGCCGGCTGGGCGACCACCCCGTGGTGGGTCCCGTCGCCTTCTCCCAGCTCAATCGCAGGGAGTCGCTGGAGCAAGATCTGGCCTACTACTACGGATCCGACTGGCGCCAGCAGGCCAAGGCCACCCCTGGTGCCCAGTCCTACGTGGCCCGCATCCGCGAGGTGGCCAAGGAGGCCCCGGAACTGTTGGTGGGGCACCACTACACCCGCTACATCGGCGATCTGTCTGGCGGGCAGGTGCTGAAAACCATTGCCCGCAAGGCCATGAATCTGGGCGAGCATGACGGCCTGCGTTTCTACGAATTCGCCGCCATTGAGGATGAGAAGGCCTTCAAAGCCAACTATCGCGAAGTCCTCGACCAGTTGCCCATTGATCAGGCCACGGCCGATCGCATCGTGGGGGAAGCCAACCAGGCCTTCCACCACAACATGAAGATGTTCCAGGAACTGGAGGGCAACCTGGTGGCCGCCATCGGCAAGGTGCTGTTTGGCTTCCTCACCCGGCGTCAGCGCACGGGCAGCACGGAAGCCGTCGTCGCCTGAGGCCTCCCTCCCCCTGAGCGTTTCACGTCTGAGTCCCGTGCGTTTCCTGGTGCCTGGCACCACGGGCCAGTTTCGTTGCGGCGGCCTGCTTGTGGAACTCCAGACTGCAGGCCTGGTGGGCTCCCTGCGGCCCACGGAGGTGGTGACCTATCGGCAGCGGGAGCCGGACCATCCCTTCCTGGCGGATCTGCTACAGCAGGAGTCCGCTCCCGGGGCAGCCCTTTGGGTGGTGAGCTGGGGTTTTGATGTGCCGGCCCTGCTGCGCCAGCTGCGGGGCCGGCCGGTGGCTTACCACGCTCACAGCAGCGGCTACGGCTTTTCCCTGGCCCCGGGAGTCCCCGTGCTGGCGGTGAGTCGCAACACCCTGGCCTATTGGGGGGAGAAAGCCTCCCGCAACCCCCTTTTTCTGGTGCCCAACGCGCTTTCCTCCAAGTGGCTGGAGCGCGGCGCCCGATCCTCCAGCGGCGCCCGGCCCATCGATGTGCTTGTGCAGCGGCGCAAGACCAGCCGCTACGTGCTCGACCAGCTCGTGCCGGAGCTGCGTCGCGCCGGCCTGACGGTGGAGGTTCAGAGCGGCTGGGTGGATGATCTGGTGGATCTCTTCAATAGCGCCACGGTGGTGCTCTACGACTCTGCCGATTACTGGCGGGGACGGGGTGTGAGCGAAGGCTTTGGCTTGCCTCCCATCGAAGCGTTGGCCTGCGGTTGCGTGGTGTTCAGCAGCCTGAACCATGCCCTGGCGGACACCTTGGACCCAGGGATGTTGGGCCATCAGATCGGCTCGGGCACCCTCGCTGCCGATGTGGAGCGCATCACGGCCGCCGCCCGCAATAGCGAGTCCTGGAGGGCCGATCCAGCACGGCTTGAGGCCCTGCTGCGGGAGTGCTCCGAGCCCGTGCTCCTGGAGCGCTGGCGCCATGCCCTGGAAGGGGTGGAGGCCCATTGGCAGCGCTGCCTGCTGGAGGGCCACCCACCCCTGCGGGCGCTCCCTTCCTGGCGCCTGCGCTGGGGGCAGCGGTTGGGGCGCTTGCAGGGGTGGCTCTCGCGGCGCATGGGGAGCTGAACACTCCAATAGCGTGCTTGAAAAGGGTTTGCAAGTAGACGCGTTGGCCAGCAGACAACAGCCACTCCTGCGGAGCAACACCCTTAGCCATCTGAAGCGATTACTGAGATATCTTCCCCGTGAGAGATTGCGGGCTTTGTTTCTGCTTCTGCCCTTGTCCATCGTGCCTGGGCTTGCAGATCTTTTGACCGTTTGGGTGGTGAGTCGGCTGTTCGGTGCGCTGGTGGGCAGCAAACTTCAGGACAATCTTCCAGGGGTGAAGGTGTTTGGGGGGAATGAGTTCGATCAGAGCTTGTGGCTCATCGTTCTGTTGATCGGCTTTGCCTGGATGGCCTCCCTGTCGAAGTTGCTTCTGCAGTTTTTCCAGCAGCGTCTTACGGCAAAGATCTGGATTGATCTCTCCAACCAGGTTCATTCACGGGTGCTGGCACAGGATTATGAATACCACTTGTCCAAGAGCACGGCCAAGCTCTCGGCCATGGTGTTGAGCCATGTCAAGAAAACCTCCAACTCCGTCGTCAATCCCCTTCTGCGGATGGTGGGCAGCATTTTCTCCATCATCATGCTGTCGTTCGGCATCCTTTACTTAGGCAAGGGCCTGGCGGCGCTTCTGATCGTTGCACTGATCACCGCCTATCTCATTGCCTCTTTATTGATCACGCCGTACCTGCGTCATGCCTCCCGACAGAAAATCAGATTGGAGGCCCGCACTGCCCATATTCTTCTCGAATCTCTTGGCTCCATTCGTGATATTCGTCTGAGCAATTCTGAGCGCCATTTCCGAGAAGCTTTCCTGCACGCCGGCGAGGAGTCCAAACGTTTCGCCTGGGCTTCCGAGCTATTGCCCGTGGTGCCCCGCATGCTGATCGAACCCTTCGGCATCACCATCATTTTTGCCGTGGGTGCGGTCCCCGCCTTGATGAGTGGCGATCAGGAGAAGGTGTTGCAGATCATTCCTTTTCTCGCCACCCTTGCCGTCGCTGCCCTCCGCCTCACCCCTCCGCTGCAGGACTTTTTCGCCTCTCTGACCCAATTGCGCAGCGGCCTACCTGTGGTGGAGAGCATTCTTGCCCTGCTTGATCTCCCCAGTTCCCGCCCCACCCTGGCCACGCCCGGTGTGCCGTCCCCCGAAGGCATCTTCCCCACCCGGTCGATTCGCCTGGACAACATCTGGTACAAATACCCAACCGGGGACGATTGGGTTCTCCAAGATGTCACCCTCTCTATTCCTGTGGGCTCCCGCATCGCTCTGGTGGGCACCACCGGCGGCGGCAAGACCACCACGGCCCATCTGTTGCTCGGCCTGCTTGAACCCCAGAAGGGTTGTCTGCAATTGGATGGGATCCCCGTGAGCGATCTCGATCTCCCGGCCTGGCAGGCCAGTTGTGCCCAGGTGCCCCAGTTCATCAATCTTCTGGACGCCAGCATTCTTGAAAACGTCGCCTTCGGTCAGACGGAGGAGGAGATCAATCAGGCCGAGGTGTGGGAAGCCCTGGATGCGGCCCAGCTCGATGAATTCGTCAGCGAACTCCCCTACGGTCTCCACACCCCGATCGGGGAGAACGGCCTCCAGCTCTCAGGTGGTCAGCGCCAGCGTTTGGCCCTCGCCCGGGCCTTCTATCGCCGCGCCCGCTTTCTTTTGCTGGATGAAGCCACCAGTGCACTCGACAACCGCACGGAAAATGAGGTGATCGAGGCGTTGGAGCTGGTCGGTCGCCGCTGCACCACCGTGGTGATCGCCCATCGCCTCAGTACGGTGAAACGGTGCGATCGCATCTATGAATTTCAGGGCGGAAGGATCAAGGCCTACGGCACCTTCGAGGAATTGCGCGATTTGTCCGAAAGCTTTCGCGAACTAGCGTCCCTCGAGGTCCGATCCGCCGGCTGATCCCTCCCTTCGCCCCTGCTGTCTTTCCCCCGATCCTCATTTTTGATGTCTGCCGCTCCCCTCACCCTGATTGCCGGTCCCTGCGTGATCGAAAGTGCCGATCTGGTGCTGGATGTGGCGTCGCACCTTCACCGCATCGGCGAGCGTCTGGGCATTGATGTCATCTTCAAGGCCAGTTTTGACAAGGCCAATCGCAGCTCCGGGGGCTCATTCCGCGGGCCTGGCCTGCAGGAAGGGCTCGACGTTCTCGCTGAGGTCAAGCGCCGCCATGGCCTGCGCCTCCTCACCGACATTCACGAGAGTCATCAGGCTGCAGCGGTGGCGCCGGTGGTGGATGTGCTGCAGATTCCCGCCTTCCTCTGCCGCCAGACCGATCTGCTCCTGGCCGCGGCGGCCGCGGTCCGCGGCACCGACCGGGTGATCAATGTGAAAAAGGGTCAGTTCCTGGCTCCCTGGGACATGGCCCAGGTGGTGACGAAATTACGGGAGGCCGGCGTGGAGCACCTTTGGCTCACGGAGCGGGGCACCAGCTTCGGTTACAACACCCTCGTGGTGGATTACCGCAGCTTTCCCCAGCTCAAGGCCCTGGGTTGTCCGGTGATCTTTGATGCCACCCATTCCGTCCAACAACCTGGTGGTCGCGGCACCAGCACTGGAGGCCAACGGGAGTTTGTGGCCCCCCTGGCCAGGGCTGCGGTCGCCGTCGGGGTGGATGGGTTGTTCATGGAGGTGCATCCCGATCCGGATCGAGCCCTCAGCGATGGCCCCAACATGGTGCCCCTCCATCGTCTGGAACCTCTCCTTGAGCAGCTGCTGGCCATCCGCGCTCCCCTGGTGGAGCAACCTGAGGCCGTGAGCCACCTCTGAGCGCGGATGCTGCTCACTCTTCACCGACGCTGGCGTCACCATCGGGCCTATCGCCGTTGTCGGCTGCAGCTTCGGCAGCTTCGGCTGCTGGTGCTGGATGTGGATGGGGTCCTCACTGACGGGGGCCTGTGGACAACGGAAACGGGCGAAGTGCTCAAACGCTTTGATGTGCGCGATGGCCTTGGCATCCGCCTGCTCCAGCAGGCCGGGTTGGAGGTGGCCTGGCTCAGCGGCGGCAAAAGTGGGGCCACCGAGCAACGCGCCCGGTACCTTGGCATTTCCCATGTGTTGACCGGGGTGCGTGACAAACCCGCCGCCCTGGCGGCGCTCCAGGCCGAGTTGGGTGTGAGCAGGGCGGAAAGCGCTTTTGTGGGCGACGACCTGAATGATCTGGCCGTCCGCCCTGCCATTGGCCTTCTTGTCTGCACCGCAGATGCGGTGGTTGCCCTCCGCCAGCGCGCCGACTGGGTGCTCGACCGCAACGGCGGCGATGGGGCTGTGCGCCGGCTGGCGGAGGAGATTTTGCGGGCTCGGGGGGAGTGGGATCGCTTGGCGAATCAGGGATGGCGAGACCGCAATGACTGACCGTTTCATCCAGCTGCGCTCCACGCTTCGCGAAGGGTTGCAGCGGGGGCTCAGGTCCGGCCGTTTCGGCCCCCTGAATCGCCTGGCCAAGCTGGATCGCGACCAGTGGCAGGCCCTGGCGGCCTATCGCGGCCTGGTGCACCAGGCCTTCGCTACCCGTCCCCTGGCCCCTCAGATCAGCAGCGATCTCTGGGACAAGGGAGGTTTTCACGCGTCCGCCGACCGCAAGGCCTTTTTCAGCCCGGCCCGGCGGGAGCTGGAGAATTCTTCCCATCACTACGGCCATGACGTGCAGCTCAAGCGCCATGCTGGTCTGCCGTTGATTGGCGCGCCTCTCCCCTGGTTGCTGGAGCATGGGTTGAAGGTGAGTCGCACCGCCACCTTCGAGAGCCCCCGGCCCTGGACCCATGGCTATCTCTGCATGGGCACCCTCCGTGCCACCTGGCTGCAGGAACGGTTTGCCGTGCCGGCCGTGCCGATCGGCCCCTGGGTGGCCTACGCCCAACCGCTGCTCTCTCCAGGGGAGATCCGGGAGCTGCGGGAGCAGCTGGGTCGCACCCTGCTGGTGGTGCTGGCCCACAGCTGGGATGAGGTGGAGCGCAAAAGCGACATGGCCGCCTGCATCGATGCGGTGGCCGCAACAGCTCGGGCGGGCGGCTACGCCTCCGTGATCTGGCTCCGGCATTGGAAAGATCCTGTGCTGAAGGGGTTGCCTGCCAGCTGGATCGTGGCCTGTAATGGCCACCGCTCCAACCCCTGGTTTCTGGATGCCATGCGCACCCTTCTCGAACTCAGTGATGGGATGGTGAGCAATGCTTTTGGCACCCATCTGGGTTATGGGGTGTCCTTGGGGCTGCGGCTCCACTGGCTGCCGGTGGAAGCGGAGCAGGATCTCTCCACTCTGCGATCCGACAAAGCTGAAGAGGAATCCCTGGAGTGGGAGGAGCGTCAGCGGCTCAGTGCAGAGCTTTCCCACTGTCTCCGCCTTCCCGGGGCGGAGGCGGGTGCGGCCGTGCGGGCCCTGCTCAACCCTTACTGGGGTTTTGACCGGATCCTGGAATCCAGTTCCCTGCGCCGTGTGCTGTTGGAGCGACCTGCAGGCCCGGTGGCGTAGGGCGCATGCTTCCCTTCCCCACCAGTGCTCCCTATCGGATCGACCAGGTGGCTTCCATGCCCCTGCTGGTGGCGGTGCTGACAGCAGCCATCCTGATCACCGCCACGCTGATGTCCCTCTCTGCCCTGAAGAGCAGGGCCAGGCTCTGGGGGGTTGGCGCCGTTTGCCTGGTGCTGGAGATCACTCTCCTGTTCGGTCTTGCGTCCTGGGGCACAAGTGACGTCACGAAGCTGAGTCATGACCTTGCCTTCCAAACGGATCGGGTCAGGGGTGAGACGTTTTGGATGTTGGCGGCGCCCTTGATGGTCTGGCTGCCCTACCGGATGGCCTTTGTCCACGGGCTTGTCTCGGCCGGATACGGGGCGCTGGGTCTGGGCCTTGCCCGTTCCTGGGGCGCTCCCGCCTGGGGATCCTGGTGGGCTTTGTTGCTTCTGTTCAGTCCGTTCCTCCACAACTTTCTTCAGAACGGCGTCAGCCGCCAGGCTCTGTTGACCCTGCTGCTGGTGCCCCTTTTGCTCTGGGCCGGTCGGCTCACCCCCGTGGGCCGAGGCCCAATGTCGTTGCTCACCCTCTGGGCGGCCGCCGTGCACGGAGGCTTTCTCCCCACCGCTGTGCTGGCCCTGCTCCCGCGGGTTCTGATCTTCACATCCACCCCCCTCGCAGGATCGGCTAAGGGACCAAACCGCCGGCAATGGCTGTGGGTGGTGCCTGTGGGCCTCGTGCTCGCGGGGCTTCTGACCGTGGCTGGCCCCACCGTCTGGTTCAAGTTGAACCACTACACCCGAGAGGAAACGTTCTTCAACAGCTATGCCCTCTCGCCCGTGGTGCAGCGCTTGCAAGTGGCGCTCGCTCTGGGGTTCGGGATGGTGTGTTGGTTCCGCCGTCTGGGCTGGCGCCACCTTCTTGTCTGTTCGCACACGCGCCAGCTGGCCTTGTTTGGCCTGTTGTTTCTGCTGGTTCAGCAGTCTCTGCGTCAGGGCTGGGTGCCCGCCTTTTCCAGCCGCTTCGCCGACCCCATCGGACTGTTTCTGTTGATCGTCTTTCTTGCCTGGCTAGAGCGCTATCGAGCTCGCTGGGCCGTGTTGCCCGCCCTTGCCGTCACCCTCGATTTCTGGGTGCTGCACCGATTGCTGGATACTCTCACTCTGCAATGTGGCAAAGATGATGCATTCTTTTGCCTACCGGACCGCTGGCCCTGGGAAGTGTCCTGGAGGGAGGGTTTGAAGGTGGATTTTCCAATACCTGAAGTCCGATAAACTCTCCTTAATCAATCCTTCAACTTGACCGAGTCCGCCAACGGCATCTTTTCCGGCAGGAGATTTCCTCAGGTGTCACCCTCGTTCCTTGCGGGGATCTGGACTCTCACGCTGATGGGCCTCCTGATTCGTGTGCTCCGACAGCCCACCCTGCCAGGGACCTACAGCGTGCGCCTGGACGAGTTGCTTTACGGGGCACAACGGTTGCTGAAAGGCCAGCTTCTCTTTTCTGAGATGGTGAACGGTGGCCAACCCCTGGATCAGTGGCTCTATGCCCCATCCGCCTTGCTCGGCGGAATCCTGGGACATCGCCTTTACATCCTTGCCGTCAATCTCCTTGTGGGATGCTTACTGGCTTGGACGATTCAGAACCTGGCCAGGCTCAGGCTGATCGCCCTGTCGCCGGGTTCCTTCCTGCCCATGGCGGCCGCTGTTTTCTTCGTGACAGGGGCCCAGAGCTTTCCAGAGGGCATCTCTGGTTTGCCAGAGCATTTTTCCAATGGTTTTCTCGTGCTGGCCCTCTTCAGTTTGAGCAGGCTCCAGCCAGACTCCCTCCCCTCTGCGGCCCTTCGGCGTGGGCACCTTTTGCTGGCCGGTGCCGGTCTTGCCCTTGCCTGGATGGCATCCCCTGTGTGGATCTCACCCACCGTGATGGTGGCCATCGTCGGTTACGTCTGCCTGCCAGGGCTGCGTTCCCTGGCGGGATTCCTGCACGTGCTGGCGGGTGGCCTCATGGCAACGCTCCTGGTGTTTGCACCCTACGCACGGCTCCCCGATGGGCTGGCTCTGGCCTGGGCCGGGTCTCTGCAGCTTCCCTTGGAGCTGGCCAGCCGCGCCCCCGGGGACAGCGATCAACTGCTGCCCCTGCTGGGAGATTTTTTCAGGGTGCAGATGGCAGGTCTGCCCGTTTGGCTGCTGCTCCTCGTTCCCTCTCTGGCCCTGATCGTCCACGCCGTCCAGCTGGCCCGTCAGCCCTTTAGCCAGGCGGATCGGCTGCTCATTCTTCCCGTGCTGTCTGCTGTGTTCGGCCTCGAAACTCTGCAGGCATTTCTGCTCAAAGGGCTGGACCGGGGGGAGTTTCAGCTCCTGCTGGTTCCTCTGGTGCTCATCATGGTTTGTGGCTTTGCCGTGATGGAGCACTCAGCCCAGTTGCAGCAGGGCATGGGCCGCCTGGTGCTGCTGATCCTTTCCGCGATTCTTTTCAACAACGTCTTTCTTGCCCATGTTCTCCATGCGCCCAGGCAGCCCAATGCCCTGGTTCGGGCCCTGGAAGCGGATCGCGATGCAACCCGCCGCTTTCTTCTGAGCCGCCCTGGTGAAGGCTTCACCGCCCCCCAGGATGTGGCCCTGCAGCGCCAGCTCCACCAACGGGCAAGCACCGCAGGCATTGGCCCTGAATGGAGCCTCAATCAACGCAATCTCCTCCCAAGTTGGGCCACACGCAAGCTGGAGCTGCCAACGGACTCCTCCGCTGTGTGCCGGCAGCTCACGGATCCCGCCAATCAGCATGTGGTCTGGATGCGCACGGATCCCGATGGTCCGAACACGGACCTGTTTTTCGAAACCTGCTTGAACAGGGAGCCCGGCCGCTGGGAAGACATCAGCGATCATCTCCAGCTCAGTAGTGGTCACTATCGCCTGTTCAGGCGGCGATCAGATCCCCTGCCCCCTTCGTCTGCAGGTCATGGTGTTGAAGGGGGCAGCATGTTGTCGCCCCTGCCCTTGCCCTCTCTGCCCAATGCCGGACCGCCCCGTTGATTGATCCATGGTGACCCCCTTCCCTGAAGTCGCCCCGTTCCGCATCGACCAGGTCATGCAGGCACCCCTGCCGATGGCCTATCTCTTCGTGGCTCAGGGACTCCTGGCCCTTGTGATCCAGATCGCTGGGATTTTGCAGCGGCGGCGGCTCTGGCTCGGAGCCGTGATGACCTTCCTGGGCTTGGTGCTGGTGTTCTTCACCCTGGCCAGTTGGGGCAACAGCGACACCACCCGCTTTTCCCATTTCATGGAATGGGATCCCGATCGGGCCCCCCCCGAGCCGCTTTGGCGCCTCCTCAGGCCCCTGCTGCTCCTCCTGCCCTACCGCATGGCAGCGGTGCAGGGTTTGGTGGCCACGGCCTTTGCCGCAGCCCCGATCCTTCTGGCGGCCCACTGGCGGGCCTGGCCCTGGGCGGGCTGGTGGGCCCTCCTGATCACCTGCAACCCCCTGCTGCGGGGCTTTCTCCAGAATGCCCACACGCGCCAGGCGCTTGCGGTGGTGCTGCTGTTGCCCCTTTTTCTTCAGGCGGCACGGTTGATTCGCTTGGATCGGCGGTGGGTGGGCCTCGGGGTGGTCCTGTCCGCCCTTACGCACAACACCTTCGTGCTCAACCTGCCCATCAGCCTTCTGCCCCTCCTGGGGCGGGTGCCCGAGGTGCTGAACCAGTGGGTGGCTGCTCCCCCGACCCTGAATCTGGCCCTGCTCCGCCGACGCTGGCCCTGGCTGCTGGCCGGCATCGTGGTGGTGGGTCTGCTGCTGGCCATCGCCCCAACGGCCCTGGATCGCTTCTTTGATTACGCCAGGGATGAGTATTTCAACAATTACAGCCAGCGGGGCATTGTGGGCCGATTCCAACGCGCCCTGGCTTATGGATTGATTGTGGGCTGTGTGCAGGCTCGCCTCGATCCTCGCCAGCTGCTGCGCTGCCGGATTACCCTTCTTTTGTTGGTTTTTGGTTTGCTTTATCTAGCAATCCAGGCTTCCATCTCCCATCTCTGGCTGCCACAGATCACCAGCAGACTGGCGGATGGTGTGGCGTTCTTCCTATTGATTCTCTACCTTTCCTGGCTCCATCATTACCGAGCCTACTGGGGAATTTTCCCGCCCCTCTACATCGCTCTCCAGTATTGGCTGGAGGGGCGCATTCTCCACTCAGCCGGTTTCGACTGTGGGCAGGATGATCAATTCCTCTGCATTCCCGATCGTTGGCCCTGGCAGGTGCGCTACTGACGATCGGTCAGCCAGGCCATGCGGTGTTTTCTCAGGGCGCGATGGAGGAATTCCAGAGGCTTGCTCCGGTAGCGGGGATTGTGGCGCCACAGGGGTGCCATGCCCAACCAGCCCACCTGCGCAGGGGTGAGGGCGCGAACGCCATAAAGGGCAGAGGTCATCCCGAAGACCACCATCCCGCCCTCCGGACGGGCCTCCTGCAGGAGGGCGATCAGCACCTCCAGGGGCAGGCTGGACCGCAGGGGGGGCGCTAGCCAGGCTTCCGTGAGGGGGCCGAAGCTGCCGCCCGCCGGAGCCTTGGGGTGATCCACCAGCTGCAGCCGGTCGATCCGAGGCTGGAAGCCCTCCCGCTGCAGATCGCTCACCCAGGAGCGCAGCACCTCCTGGGGCATCCGCTCGCCGTGGAACTGGTGGGCCAGGTTGGGCACGGAGCAGAGCCACAGGGGCCGCTCGGGTTGGGCCTGTTGCAGGACCGCCCCCAGCTCGGAGCGGCCTCGCTCCCGCAGAGCCTCCACCAGGGTGCCGAACAACTCCCTGCGGCGGGCCTGGGGCTCCGGCTCCGGAGGCAAGGGGGGGCGATGCCAGCGGGGTTGGCGTCCACTCAGCACATACCGCACCGTGCGTCCCGGCTCCCGGATCGGCAGGCCCAGCAGACTGGGGGCCAGGGCCCGGAGTTCCCGTGGACAGCGGTAATACACCCCAAGCCCATCGCCGCATACCACGATCCTCTGGATCCCCAGCTGGTCGATCACCTGGCGCTGGGTCTCCAGCCACTGGTTGTTGAGCAGGGCCCAGTCCCACGGGCCTGGCTCCAGATCAGCTGGCTGCTCCACCAGGTGCACCCCCCCATAGCCCCTGGGCAGCTGCCGTTGGAGAACAGCCAACCAGGCCCCGATCTCCCGATGGATCCCGGCCAGGGCCTCGGGTTTTCGGCGAAGCACGCCGGTCACCAGAATGTGAATCGCGGGGGGGTGGTCCCCTCCAGTCCCGAGGGTGCTGGCCACCGCCAGTTGGTGCACCAGATGGATCAGCCCTCCGGTGAGCACCAGGATCCGGGGCGCAGGGGAGATGGCGATCAAGGGGGGGGGCTTGCCAGGGGCTCGATCGGAGCCAGCCGGGGATCGAGGATCTTGGGCCCCATGCCAGGAAACTTCACGGCCAGGGAGATCTTCTCTCCGGAGCCGAAGAGGTGGGTGATCGTGCCCACCCCGAAGCTGCTGTGGCTGAGCTGGTCTCCCACGGCCCAGGGATGGGACACCCCCCGACGTCTCACCGCATTGCTGGCCGCTCCTGCTGTTCCTCCACCGGTCACCTGCCTGGTTTCGGGCCGGTCGATCCGGGTGAGCCGCTCCATCCGCTGCTCCCGCCGCAGGGCCGCCCCGCCGCTGCGGGGCACATCCCCCTGCAGGAGCGCCTCGGGAAGTTCGGAGAGAAACACCGAGGGCACCGCCGGCTCCCGCATTCCCCCCCAGAGGCGCCGTTCGCAGGCGTGGGACAGGAACAGGCGCTCCCGGGCCCGGGTGATGCCCACGTAGCAGAGGCGCCGTTCCTCTTCCAGGGCGGCGGGATCGTCCAGGGAGCGATAGCTCGGAAAGAGCCCCTGCTCCAGCCCCACCAGAAACACCACGGGAAACTCCAGGCCCTTGCTGGCGTGGAGAGTCATCAACACCACCCGCTCCGAGGCCGTGTCCTTGTCGTCCGCATCGCCCGCCAGGGCGGCCGTGGAGAGAAAGCCCTCCAGGGACCCCTCCTCGTTTTCCTCCTGGTATTGGAGGGCCGCGTTCACCAGTTCGTTGAGGTTGCGGCGCCGGTCTTCCGCCTCATCGGTGGCCTCGCTGATCAGCTCCGCCACGTAGCCGCTCTGCTCCATCACCCGCTGCACCATCTCAGCGGGAGGGGCATCCTGCAGCCGCCCCTGCAGATCGTTGATGAGCTCCCCGAACTGCAGGAGCCCCTTGGCGGATCGCCCCGCCAGGGAGCGCACCGCCTCCGGGTCGCTCACCACCTCCCAGAGGGGCACACCCAGCTGGTTGGCCGCGTCGCTCAGCCGCTCAATGGTGGTCTTGCCGATGCCGCGGCGGGGCACATTCAGCACCCGCAGCAGGCTCACGGAATCCGCCGGGTTCACCAGCAGGCGCATGTAGGCCAGGATGTCCTTGATCTCGCGGCGGTCGTAAAACCGCAGCCCACCCACCACCAGGTAGGGGATCCCCCAGCGCACCAGGGCCTCCTCCATGGCCCGCGACTGGGCATTGGTGCGATAGAGCACGGCCAGATCTCCCCAGGTCAGCTCCGGGTGGGCCGCATTCAGCATCCGCATGCGATGCACCACCGCTTCGGCCTCGGCGATCTCGTCGTCGCAGCGGGTGAGGCTGATCAGCTCCCCTTCCCCCCGGGTGGGCCGCAACACCTTGTCGATGCGTTCGCTGTTGTGGGCGATCAGGGCATTGGCCGCCTGCAGGATCGTGGCGGTGGAGCGGTAGTTCTCCTCCAGCTTCACCATGGTGCGGGTGGCCGTGTCGTCCGCACCGTCGCCGAAATCGGCCTGGAACCCCATCAGGATCTTGAAATCGGCGGCGCGAAAGCTGTAAATGCTCTGATCCGCATCCCCCACCACAAACACGGAGCGATCCCTCCAGTCCTCCACCTGGTCGGGATCCTTGCCATCGGCCACCAGAAGCTTGAGCAGCTCGTATTGAGTGCGGTTGGTGTCCTGATACTCATCCACCAGCACGTGGCGGAAGCGGCGGTGCCAGTAGCTGCGGATCTCCCCGTTCTGCCGTAGGAGCTCCACCGGCAGCAGGAGGAGATCATCGAAATCCAGGGCGTTGTTGGCCGCCAGGGCGCGCCGGTAGTGCCGGTAGGCCTCGGCCACCTTGCGATCCCTCTGCCCGTCCGCATTCGCCTCCAGTTGGTCGGGCAACCAGCCCTGGTTCTTGGCGTTGCTGATGGCCCAGCGCACCTTCTTGGGTTCAAAGCGCTTGGGATCCAGCCCCAGCTCCTGGGTGACGATCTCCTTCACCAGGCTCTGGGCGTCGTTTTCGTCGTAGATGGAGAACTGGCGCGTCCAACGCAACCCCTCCGGGTCGTCGTACTTGTCGATGTCGAAGCGCAGCAGCCGGGCGAAGAGCGCGTGGAAGGTGCCGATCCAGAGGTCTTTGATCACCTCCCGGTAGATGCGGCTGCGCAGCTGCTTCTGCTCCACAAGGGGCAGGGTGGCCCAGGGCTGGCCGAACTGGCGCTGGGCCAGGGCCTGGGCCAGCAACACCTCCAGCCGCTCCTTCATTTCCCGGGAGGCCTTGTTGGTGAAGGTCACCGCCAACAAGGCCGCTGGGTCGACGCCGTGGTGCCCGATCAGGTGGGCGATGCGGTGGGTGAGGGCCCGGGTCTTGCCGCTGCCCGCCCCGGCTACCACCAGCATCGGCCCGGTGGCGTGGTCCACCGCCCGCCGTTGGGCGTCGTTCAGGCCGGCAAGGAAACTCATCGCAGGATGGTATCCAGGCGCTCGGGCCCGCTGCCACCCTTCCCCCTGGCTGGCAGGAGCGCATCAGTTGTGGCGGCCCCTGCTTAATCTCTGCCTCCTGTGATGCCCGGTGGTGGTGGTCTGATGGCGCCAGCGTCCACTCCCCCGGGCCGCCCAGCGGGCTCCTATCGGCCCGACATCGACGGCCTGCGGGCCGTGGCCGTGCTTGCGGTGATCCTTTTCCACTTCAACGCCCAGCTGCTGCCCAGCGGTTTTCTGGGGGTGGATGTGTTTTTCGTGATTTCGGGTTTTGTGATCAGCGCGTCCCTGGCGCGCCGGCAGGAGAGCCGCCTTCGCCCGTTCCTGCTGGCGTTCTATGCCCGACGGGTGAAGCGGTTGCTGCCGTTGCTGATCGTTTGTGTGCTGCTCACCTCCCTGGTGGGCGCCCTGGTGATGACCCCTGGATCGGCGGAGGCCACGGCCACCTGGCAAACCGGGATCGGGGCGCTTTTCGGGGCCGGCAACCTGGTGCTCCACGCTCGCCAGCTCGACTACTTCGCCCCTGCCACGGGCCTCAACCTCTTCACCCACACCTGGTCCCTGGGGGTGGAGGAGCAGTTTTATCTGCTGTTTCCCTTCCTCGTGTTTGCCAGCGGCTTTGTCCAGGGCGCTCCGGGAGGGGGGCGACGGCTGGCCTGGATCCTGCTGCTGATCAGTGGGGCGTCCCTGGTGGGTTGGCTGGTGCTCAACCAAAGCAACCCAGGCCTGGCCTACTACCTCTTCCCCGTGCGCTTCTGGGAAATGGCCGCTGGCGCCCTGGCCTTTCTGGCCTGGCGAGCCCGTCCCCCGTCCCCAGGCCTGGGGTCTGCCCTGACCACGACCGCTCTGGGCCTGGCCCTGTTGGCCCTGCTCTTTCTGCCCAAGACCCAGGCGGTTCTCTCCACGGTGGCGGCCGTGGCCGTGACCGCTGGGTTGCTCTGGGTCCTCCAACCCCATCAGATCCCTGCCCAGCTTCTAAGCACGGCACCGATGCGCCAGGTCGGCCTCCTCTCCTACGCGCTCTACCTCTGGCACTGGAGTGTGCTCTCCATCAGCGCCTGGACCGTGGGAATCCATCCCTGGACCGTGCCCTTCCAGGTGGGGCTGATCCTGTTGTTGGCCCTCTGGAGCCACCACGCCATTGAAACTCCCCTCCGCCAGGCCCCCTGGGGGAGAACCCCCGGCCTCACGCTCCTCTATGGCCTTCTGGCCGTGGCCTTCTCCAGCCTCCTGCTCTATGGGCAGGGCGTTGGCTTAAGCGGGAGGCTGTTTACAGGCGATGCCCGCCAGGTGGACTCCACCCCCTGGGAGCAACGGGTCGCCATCGAGGGAACGGCGGTTTCCGGGGAGCACTGCAATACGGGTCCGGAGGTGGCCCCAGGCCCCTTCACGCCCTATCAGCGGCGCTGCACCACCCCTCGCCGCCCCACGGATCGCCAGCGGCTCTTCGTTCTGGGCGACAGCCACGCCCTGGCCCTGCTGCCCCTGGAGGACCGGTTGCACACCAAGCTGCCGCTCCAGATCACCCACTACTCCCGCAAGGGATGTCCCATGCCCCCTTCCGCCTCCGGGCATGAATCGAGCGGGTGCTGGGCCTTCAGCCAACAGGCCCTGGCTGCGGTGTTGGCGGAGGTGCGGCCGGGGGATCTGGTGCTTGTGCACAACTATTTCCGCTCCCACTTCGGGACGGGGGAGGACACCCGCTCCATGCAGCTGGATCAGCAGGGACGCCATATCCGCGGGGAGGCCGCCAAGCGGGACCTCTACCAGGTCGCCCTGGCCTCCCTGGCCGATGCCTTGGCCACCAAGGGTGCCTCCCTGTTGATCGTGGCCGATGTGCCCCGTCACCTTTCGCTGCAGGTGGATCGCAACCTCTGCGTGAAGCAGTGGTTCCGACCCTGGTTGCCCCCCTCCTGCCAGCAACCCCTGCAGCAATCCCTGGCCTCCCACCGCGAAGACACGGTCTCCATGGCTCACCTCTTTGCCGGCCTGGAGGCTGCCCATCCCAATGTCCATGTTTTTGATCCGGCGGCGGTGCTGTGCGGCGATGGGGTGTGTCGCACCCACGACTCCTCGGGGGAGCTGTTCTATCGCGATCGGGACCATCTCAGTGAGCGGGGTATGGGGCGGCTGGCCGAGTCCTTGACGGCCTGGTTGCAGACCCGCGGCCTCCTGGCTCCGTAGATGCCATCCGGGCACGAGACGTAAATTGATCAGGCCAGCGCGAGGCCCCGATTGAGCCCTGATCCTGCCGTTCGCCC
>JBEIGX010000026.1:0-16808 GCA_040381675.1 Aphanothece sp. | reverse complement strand
CTCCCGGGCTTCCGCGGATAGGTTGGTGATGGTGTCGTAGTTGATCTCGGCCGGCAGGGCGCGGTTGGCCTGGCGTTGCACCTGGGTGATCTGCTGCTGCTGGCGGGCCAGGTAGCCGCTGTATTTCAGGTCGATCTCCGCCCCCTCATGCACCTCCCGGGGGAGAGCGGGATCGGCCAGGCCATGGCGCAGGAGATCCAGGCTGTGGAATCCTGGGCGCCGCAGCAACTCCGCCAGGGTGATCGAGCCTTTGATGGCCGCTCCCGTCTTCTCCTCCACCATATGGGCGAGCGGATCGCTGGCTTTGAGGCGCACCGTGTCCAACCGGCGCTTCTCCGTCGCGATCGCCTCCTGCTTGGTGCTGTAGATCTGCCAGCGCCGGTCATCGATCAGGCCCAGTTCGCGGCCGAGTGGCGTGAGGCGGCGGTCCGCATTGTCGCTTCGGAGCACCAGCCGGTATTCGCTCCGACTGGTGAGCACCCGGTAGGGCTCCCTCAGGTCCTTGCTCACCAGGTCGTCGATCAGGGTGCCGATGTAGCTCCCCTCCCGGGGAAACACCACCGGCTCCTGCCCCCGCAAACGCCGAGCCGCGTTGACTCCCGCCACCAGCCCCTGGGCCGCGGCCTCCTCGTAGCCCGTGGTGCCGTTCAGCTGACCGGCACTGAAGAGGCCTCCGATCCGTTTGGTCTCCAGGGTGGGGAGCAGCTGGGTGGCGGGCAGCACGTCGTAGTCGACGGCGTAGGCGGGCCGCAGCATCACGCACTGCTCCAGCCCCGGCAGGGTGCGCAGCAGCTCCAGCTGCAGGGCCTCCGGAAGGCCCGTGGAGAACCCCTGCACATAGAGCTCGGGGGTGTCGCGGCCCTCAGGCTCTAGAAAGATCTGGTGGCTGTCCTTGTCGGCAAAGCGCACGATCTTGTCTTCGATTGAGGGGCAGTAGCGGGGGCCCTTGCTGTCGATCACTCCGCCGTAGATCGGCGTGAGGTGGAGGTGGTCGCGGATGAGCTGGTGGGTGGCCGCGGTGGTGCGGGTCATGTGGCAGCTCATCGGCTCCCCGCTCACCCAGGCGGCCGGATCAAAGGAGAAGAAGCGGTCGTGGGCATCGCTGGGCTGCTCCTCCAGCTGGTCGAGGGCCACGCTGCGCCGATCCACCCGGGCGGGGGTGCCGGTCTTGAGGCGGTTGGTGGCAAAGCCAAGGGCCTGCAGGGCCTCGGTGAGCCCCTCAGCGGCCTGCTCGCCGGCCCGCCCCGCCGCCATCGACTGGTGGCCGACCCAGATCCGGCCCCCCAGGAAGGTGCCGGTGGTGAGGATCACGGCCTGGGCCCCATACACACTTCCGAAGTAGGTGCGCACTCCGGCGATCCGGCGCCCATCCCCGGGGTCGCCCTCCACCTCCAGGCCGGTCACCATGGCTTCGCGCAGGGCCAGGTTGGGGGTGTGCTGCAGCAGCTGCAGCATCTGGCGGGCATAGAGCCGTTTGTAGGTCTGGGCCCGCAGGGCCCAGACGGCTGGGCCCCGGCTGGCGTTGAGCACCCGTTTCTGCAGTGCCGTGGCATCGGCGAGCCGGCCGATCACTCCCCCGAGGGCGTCCACCTCATGCACCAACTGGCTTTTGGCCGGCCCCCCCACCGCCGGATTGCACGGCTGCCAGGCGATCCGATCCAGGTTGAGGGTGAACAGGGCCGTCTGGATGCCCAGCCGGGCGGCCGCCAAGGCGGCTTCGCAGCCCGCATGCCCCCCGCCCACCACGATCAGCTCGAAGGTTTCGGTGGGTGCAGCGGCAGCGGGGGGGAAGGCGGAAACCATGGCCTGAGGCTAGGGGCAGACGCCATGGGCAAGGGCATGGCGGAGGGTCAGTCGGTGCTCGGTCTCAGTTTGCTCGTATAGAGGGGGTCTTCGGTCGCCAGCAACCGGTCCCAGAAGGTGAAGTAGAGCCCGAAGTGGCGATCGCTGCGGCGGTGGTGAATGGAGTGGTGGGCCGGACCAATCACCCAGCGGCCGAGCCAGTGATGGGGAAAACACCCCGGGAGATGATCCAGGCCCAGGTGATTCACGATCGCCCAGACCGTCATCGTGGTGAACACAGCCACCAGGGTGATCGGGTGCACAGGCACCACCATCACCACCAGCAACAGGAAAAGGGCCTGCAGGAGGGCTTCGGGTGAATCGAAGGCAAAGGAGGTCCAGGGGGTGGGCTGGCTCGACCTGTGGTGGCCCCTGTGCATCCAGGAAAACAGCGCGGGGTGATGGCTGAGGCGATGGCACCCATAGAAGAAGCCGTCCTGCAGGATCAGAACCAGCAGGTAACTCGCCCCCAGATACCACCAGCCGAAATCCTCAGGCCGGGTGTACAGCCTGGTCAGTCCAAGGCTGTGGAGGTGCAGACCGGAGACTGCCGCCAGGGCAAAGACCACCGCGGAGTGGACGGAGAGGCGAATGTCGTTCCAGATGGAGCGGGTCGTTGGCCGCCGCTCCGTTGGTTTCGAGAGGGCCTCGCCCTCCTGGCCGGGCCGGTGCCGATAGAGCCACCAGTGGGCCAGACCCGCCAGCAGGAAGTAGCGGGCCAGGATGATGGCGAAAAAGGTGAGCCCCCAGAACCCAAGGGAATGCTGCTGCAGGTGCTGCACCTTTGACCTCACCTTTCACCGCACATCGCCAGTATCTCGTGCTTTTCTGACTTCCGCTCTGATCAGGGACCCAGCACAGGCTGGCGCCAGGCCCCCGAGGATCTCTGTTCCCCAGGAGATGATGGGTGCCCCGTTGGCCCCGGCCCCCTGGAGAATTTCGATGGTGAGTGTGCCCCTGACCCCTGCCCCCGCGCCTGGAGAGGGGGGGCCGCGGCGGAGTGCGCAAGCACGAGAGCCTGGAGGTGGCCGGGGAGCTGATTTCGAGGCCCTGCCCGAATCCGTTCCGCCCCAGAATCTGGAGGCGGAGGAAGCTGTGCTGGGCGGCATCCTGCTGGACCCCGATGCCATTGGCCGGGTGGCGGATGTGCTGCAACCCGAGGCGTTCTACCTGGGAGCGCACCGGGAGATCTATCGCACTGCCCTGATGCTCCACAGCCAGGGCAAGCCCACGGATCTCACCGCCATGGCCGCCTGGCTGGCGGATACGAGCCAGCTGGAGAAGGTGGGCGGTTCGGCCCGGCTGATGGAGCTGGTGGATCGCACCCTCTCCACCGCCTCCATCGATCAGGTGGCCCGCCTGGTGATGGACAAATACCTGCGCCGTCGGCTCATCCGCTCGGGCAACGAGGTGATCCAGCTGGGCTTTGATCAGAGCAAGCCCATGGAGCAGGTGCTCGATGAAGCCGAACAAAAGATCTTTGCGATCAGCCAAGAGAAGCCGAGCCAGGGCCTGACGCCCACCGCCGAGATCCTCACCCGCACCTTTGAGGAGATTGAAACCCGGTCTCTGGGAACGGCCCTGGCGGGCCTGCCGGTGAATTTCTACGACCTGGACGCCATGACCCAGGGCCTGCAGCGCAGCGATCTGCTGATCGTGGCGGGCCGGCCTGCCATGGGCAAAACCTCCATCGTGCTCAACATCGCCCGCAACGTGGCCCAGCTCCACGACCTGCCGGTGTGCGTCTTCAGTCTGGAGATGAGCAAGGAGCAGCTCACCTACCGGCTGCTGTCCATGGAGGTGGGGATCGAGAGCGGCCGCCTACGCACGGGCCGCTTGCATCAGGAGGAATGGCCCCTGCTGGGCCAGGGCATCAGCAACCTGAGTCGCCTGCCGCTCTACATCGACGACAAGCCCAACGCGGGGGTGCTGGAGATGCGCTCCCTGTGCCGCCGCTTGATGGCCGAAACCGGCAAGGAGCTGGGGCTGGTGGTGATCGACTATCTCCAGCTCATGGAGGGCAGCGGCTCCGACAACCGGGTGCAGGAGCTCTCCCGCATCACCCGGAGTCTGAAGGGCATGGCCCGGGAGCTGAACGTGCCCGTGATAGCCCTCTCCCAGCTCAGTCGGGGGGTGGAATCACGCACCAACAAGCGGCCGATGCTCAGCGACCTGCGGGAATCTGGCTCGATTGAGCAGGATGCCGACCTGGTGATGATGATCTACCGGGATGAGTACTACAACCCGGAAACGCCCGATCGTGGCATCACAGAAGTGATCATCACCAAGCACAGGAACGGGCCCGTGGGCACCTGCAAGCTGCTGTTCGAGCCCCAGTTCACCCGGTTCAGGAATCTGGCCTCCCCTTAATCGGGCGCCGACTCAGGCTGCCTGAGGTGGGGTTGGAGGAACGCCGCCACCCCCAGCCTGGAGCGGAAGAACCAGGGTGGCCCAATGATCAGGACGGTCGGGACGGACTCGCCGTGCCCGGCGTACCCCGAACGCCACGCGAACCACGTTGGTGTCCTCGACTCTCTGGCTTGCTCCGGTAGGCGTTTCGCCGTTGCCGTCCATGGGGGACCTGGGAAAGAAAAAGGAGGGATTTCAGCTGCGCTGGAGGGCCGTTGCAGCCGAGAACTTGTGCGAAATGATGCCCCATCACGCAAGGGTTGGGTAGTCGGCGGACTGGCTAGGAGGCCACTTTCTCAACTGCCATTTCGGCCACGCTGGGACAGGTGCACACCAGATTGCGATCCCCGAAGGCGTTGTCGATCCGGGCCACGGCGGGCCAGATCTTGCTGCCGGCCTGCTGGAGGCCTGCGGGGAAGGCAGCCTGTTCCCGGCTGTAGGGCCGATCCCAGTGGTCTGCGGTGAGGGTCAGCAGGGTGTGGGGAGCGTGCTTGAGAGGGTTGTCGTGGGGATCGGACTCACCGGCTTCAATGGCCGCCGCCTCTGAGCGGATGGCCACCATCGCTTCGCAGAACCGGTTGATTTCCACCAGCCCTTCACTCTCCGTGGGTTCCACCATCACGGTTCCGGCCACCGGCCAGCTCACCGTTGGGGCGTGGAATCCGTAATCCATCAGGCGCTTCGCCAGATCATCCACCTCCAACCCGGCCGACCGCTTCAGGGGACGGAGGTCGAGAATGCATTCATGGGCCACCCGCCCGTTCGCGCCGCGATACAGGACGGGGAAGTGGGCATCGAGCCGTTCGGCGATCACGTTGGCCGACAGCAGGGCCACGAGGGAGGCTTCCCGCAGACCTTCCCCACCCATCATCCGGATGTACATCCAGCTGATCGGCAGGATTCCCGCGCTTCCCCAGGGAGCTGCCGACACCGGACCAATGGCAGCGCCATCGGCGCCCCGACCTCCCCCTCCCACTGCGGCGAGGGGATGGCCCGGCAGGAAGGGCACCAGGTGGGCTGCCACACCGATCGGACCCACCCCCGGCCCGCCGCCCCCATGGGGAATGCAGAAGGTCTTGTGCAGGTTGAGGTGGCAGACATCCGCCCCATAGAGGCCGGGCTTGCAGAGGCCCACCTGGGCATTGAGGTTGGCACCATCGAGATACACCTGGCCCCCCTGGGCATGCACCAGGGCGCAGATGCGCTGGATTTCCGTTTCAAACACCCCATGGGTGGAGGGGTAGGTGACCATCAGGGCGGCCAGCTGGGCGGCATGGGCAGCCGCCTTGCTCTCCAGGTCGGCCAGGTCGATGTTGCCGGCCTCATCACAGGCCACGGCCACCACCTCCATGCCGGCCATCACGGCGCTGGCCGGGTTGGTGCCATGGGCGCTGGTGGGAATCAGGCAGATGTTGCGATGGCCATCACCGCGGCTGCGGTGCCAGGCCCGGATCACCATCAATCCGGCGTATTCCCCCTGCGATCCCGCATTGGGCTGAAGCGACACGCCGGCAAAGCCAGTGATGGCGCCCAACCAGTTCTGCAGATCGGTGACCAGTTGCTGGTAGCCCTGGCTCTGGGGGGCTGGGGCAAAGGGATGGAGCTGGCTGAACCCAGGCCAGCTCACCGGCTGGAGCTCCGCAGCCGCGTTGAGCTTCATGGTGCAGCTCCCCAGGGGGATCATGCCGTGCACCAGGGAGAAGTCCTTGCTCACCAACCGCTGGATGTAGCGCAGCAGTTCGGTTTCGCTCCGGTAGGCGTGAAACACGGGCTGGGAGAGCCAGGGCCCCTGGCGCAGGGGAAGGCCAGGCAGCAGGGCCTCCAGGCCTGAGGCGGGCTCGGCGAGCTCCTCCAGCCTCCGGTGCAGGGTGGCGATGGCCGCTGCGGCCTGGTGGGGGTCCGGGGCCAGGGCACGAATCAGCCGTTCCAGCTCCTGGGTGGTGGTGAGTTCATCCAGGCTGATGGCGAATCCCCCCTCGCAGCCGCGGCCATCCACCCCCCAGCGCAGGTTGAAGCCTGCGGTTTCTGCCCGATCCACCAGGATCTGGGCTTGGGGCGTCTGAACCACCAGAGTGTCGAATCCAGGGCCGGGCTCCACCGGGAGAGCGAGTTTCTCCAGGGATGCCCCCAGGGCCAGTCGGAAGGCCATGACGCGGCGGGCCATGGCCTCCAGCCCGTCCGGTCCATGGTGCACGGCATAGAAGCTGGCCATCACGGCCAGAAGAACCTGGGCCGTGCAGATGTTGCTGGTGGCTTTGTCGCGGCGGATGTGCTGCTCCCGCGTCTGCAGAGCCAGACGCAGGGCCGGGTTGCCCTCGGCGTCGCGGGATTGGCCCACCAGCCGGCCGGGGATGTGGCGCTTGTAGGCATCCACGGTGGCAAAGAAGGCCGCGTGGGGTCCGCCGAAGCCCATGGGCACCCCATAGCGTTGGAGGCTGCCCACGGCGATGTCCGCCCCGAGGGTGCCCACCGGTGCCAGCAGGGTCTGGGCCAGGGGATCCACGGCCACCGTGCTGATCACCCCGGCGCCGCGGGCCGCGGCCAGCACGCTGGAGGGATCCCAGAGGCGGCCACCCACCCCGGGCAGCTGGATCAACACTCCGAAGACGTCGTCCGCCAGGGTGGGTTCTCCCTGGTGGCCCAGGGCTTCCAGATCCACGGTCTCCAGCACGATGCCGAGGGGTTCGGCACGGGTCTGGAGCACCGCCAGGGTCTGGGGAAACACCTCCTGATCCACCAGGAAGCGGCGGGCCTCCGGCCGACGGCTGACGTTGAGCGCCATGGCCATGGCTTCGGCGGCCGCCGTGCCCTCATCCAGCAGGGAGGCGTTGGCGATGGGCAGACCGGTGAGTTCGCTCACCAGGGTTTGGAAATTGAGAAGGGCCTCCAGGCGGCCCTGGGCAATCTCGGCCTGGTAAGGGGTGTAGGCGGTGTACCAGCAGGGGTTCTCCAGCACATGGCGCTGGATCAGGGCTGGGGTGGCGGTGCCGTAGTAACCCAGGCCGAGGAGGCTGCGATGGCTGCTGTTGCGGGCGGCGATCTCGGCCAGCTCGGCCAGGGCTTCCGCTTCGCTCACCCCCTCGGGCAGGCCCTCTGCGGCGGCGTCTGGCGTGAGCAGGATCCCGGTTGGCACCACCTCCTGGGCCAGCTCCTCCAGCGACGAAAGGCCGAGCTCGGCCAGCATCGACTGCCTGTCTTGCTCTCCAGGACCCAGATGCCGAAGCAGGAATGGGGCGACCACAGGCAACCAAAAAAGTGGCCGAGACTCTAAACACTTTCCGGGAGGTCCGCTCCCCCTGGATGCCGGACCTTCAGGCGCCCTCCACCTTGCGGCTGTAGTCCTCAGCCCCCATCAAGGCGCTGATCTCGGTGGCATCCCCGGGGCGTACCAGCAGGAGCCAGCCCTCTCCATAGGGATCGTTCTGCAGTTCTTCCGGACTGCTCAGCACGGCCTCATTGCGCGCTTCCACCACCCCGCTGATGGGGGAGATGAGGTCTTCCACGGCCTTCACGGATTCCACGCTGCCGAAGCTCGCGCCCCGGGAGAGGGTGGCTCCCACCTCGGGCAGTTCCACAAACACAATGTCGCCCAGCTGATCCACGGCGAAGGCGCTGATTCCCAGGCGGGCCAGATCGCCCTCGCTGCGCACGTATTCATGGCTATCGGAATAGCGGCAGTCGTCGGGAAAGCTGAGCGCCATGGGAAAGTGTCTGAAGCGCTTCCAGTTTGTCAGGGAGACGTGGGGTTGAGGGCCACCAGGGCCCGCTCCAGGGCAATGGCGGTATGGGCATGGTGGGTGCCTCCCTGGACGTAGAGCACCCAGGGCTCCCGCAGGGGGCCGTCTGCGGAGAATTCACTGGTGCTGCCGTCAATGAAGGTGCCGCCGGCCATCACCAATTCACTGGCGTAGCCCGGCATGGGGGCTGGCACCGGATCGAGATAGCTGCCCACCGGGGAGGCTCCCTGGAAGGCGCGGCAGACGCTCTGCAGGGCCCCGGCCTGCCCCAGCTGGACGGCCTGGATCACATCGCTGCGCTCGGCCCCCGGCAGGGGTTGCACCGGATAGCCCAGGGTGTGGAACACCTGGGCCACCAGCTCGGCCCCAATCAAGGCCTCGCCCACCATCTGTGGGGCGAGAAAGAGTCCTTGAAACAGCAGGCGATAGAGATCGAAGCCCGTGCCTCCCTCGCTGCCGATGCCGGGGGCCGTCAGGCGGCAGCAGGCCATTTCCACCAGCTCCCGCCTTCCGGCCACATAGCCGCCCGTGGGGGCCAGGGTGCCGCCCGGATTCTTGATCAGGGATCCGGCCACCAGGTCGGCCCCGACCCCGGCGGGTTCCTCGGCCTGCACGAATTCCCCGTAGCAGTTGTCGACGAAGCAAACGCAATCGGGCTGGAGGGCTTTCACCTGCTCGCAGAGGCGGCCGATGGTGGCCACGGAGAGGGAGGGGCGCCAGCTGTAGCCGCAGCTGCGCTGGATCAGCACCATCCGGGTGGGGGAGGCCAGGGCGTCGGCCAACCCCGCCGTGTCCACCTCGCCGGTGGCGGTGAGGGGCAATACGGCGTACTCAATGCCGAAGTCCCGCAGGGAGCCCATCCCGTCCCCCCGCACCCCGATCACTTCCTCCAGGGTGTCGTAGGGGGCACCGGTGAGGGCCAGCAGGCGATCACCGGGCCGGAGCACCCCGAAGAGGGCGGTGGCGATGGCATGGGTGCCGCTCACGAATTGCAGCCGCACCGCGGCGGCTTCCGCCTGCATCACCCGGGCGAAGACCCGATCGAGGGTGTCGCGGCCCAGGTCCCCATGGCCGTAGCCGCTCACGGAGGCGAAGTGGTGGCTGCCTACCCGTTCGGCGGCGAGGGCCGCCAGCACCCGCTCCAGGCGCGGGCGAATGGCCTGGGTGTGGCGCTGGGCCAGGGGGCTGATGGCCTCCAGGGCCGCGGCCACCGTGTCGGCGGCCTGTGCCGTTCCGGGGGAGGAGACAACCATGGGCCCTACTGCCGCTTCTCCTATGGTGCCCCCAGGGTTAGCCCGCCAGTTCGCGGCGGATGGCCGAGGCCAGATCGCTCACATTGCCCACCGCTGCGGGTGACGGCTGGACCCCCAGGCTCTTGGCCTTCTGGCGAAGGAGGGTGAGAAAGCGCTCGGGGCCCAGCTCTTCCTCCCCGGCCACGCCCAGCTGGGCCAGGGTGCGGCGGAGATCCGGCAGCTCGGCAATCAGTTCGGCCGCCGTGAAGTCGCGCTGGCCCGCCATCACCTCGGCAAACCGTTCCCGCCGGGAGCGCTTGGTGGCCGGGTAGGCGGCCAGCAGGGGCTCCCGGCACTGGCGCCAGGGGCGTCCGGCGGTGAGGAGCTGGGCGAGGGCTTCGCAGAGGTCTGGGGCTTCCTCTTCGTTGATGGCCAGTTCAAAGGTGGCCGGAGCCGTGCGGGCGCCCACGAACACCTCCATCAGGTCGCCAGGGCCGAGCACGGTGCCATCCCCATCCACCACGGGCAGTGCGGAGGTGGTGAGGGCTTCCACCAGCTCGGGGTGGCCCTGGAGGCGGAGCAGGACCTGATCTGAATTCAGATGGCCATCGGGAGCTTGATCCGCTAGCCAGCGGTTGCATCGGCCAAGGGCAAGGAACACCTCGGGTCCCGGGGAGGCAAGCTTGCCGTTCCGCAGCATGGAGAGCTGGGAATTGTGCACCCGGCCGAGGTCGAGCACGTCTGCCAGGGCCGGCAACACCCGATGGGACCAACCATTTCGGGCATGCCAGACCCGGATCAGGTGCGCAAAGGCGACACGGCCAGATATGAGCTCGTCTCGAAAACCCAAGTGATATGGATCCGTATTGCTACCATTCTATGCGAATGATCCGGAGTCGGTCCTGCATGGCCGCCACATCTCTTCCGCCCCGCCCCGTTGCTGCTCAGCACACCCGTCAGGTGGCCGCCATCAGCGGCGGCCCCCGCGCCATGGCCCGTTCCAAGGCCTTCACCCAGCCCCGTCGTGGGGAGGTGCAGATGCCTCCCACCAAGGGTCGCCGCTGGGGAACCCTGGGCTTCATGGTGGTGATCCACGCCCTGGCGCTTTATGCCCTGATGCCCCAGTTCTGGAGCTGGCCAGCCGTGGCCACCCTGCTGGTGCTCTATTGGGTCACGGCCTGCCTGGGGGTAACGATCGGTTATCACCGCCTGTTGTGCCATCGCGCCTTCCGGGTGCCCCAGTGGCTGGAGCGGTTTTTTGCCACTTGCGGGGCGCTCAGCTGCCAGCACGGACCCCTGGATTGGGTGGGGCTGCATCGCCACCACCACAAGTTCTCCGATACGGATGCGGATCACCACGACAGCAACAAGGGCTTCTGGTGGAGCCACATGCTCTGGATGTTTGAGGAGATCCCTGCCCTGGATACGGTGCCCCGCCTCACCGGTGATCTGGCGAAGGATCCCTACTACCGCTGGCTGAACACCTGGTTTCTCAGCTTGCAGGTGGTGCTCGGGCTCTTCCTCTTCTGGCTGGGCACCGTGACCGGCGCCGGCGGCTGGGCCCTGGTGCTCTGGGGCATTCCCCTCCGCCTGGTGCTCGTTTACCACGCCACCTGGCTGGTGAATTCCGCCACCCACGCCTGGGGCGAGGTGAGCCACGAGAGCGGAGACCGCTCCCGCAACAACCCCTGGGTGGCGGCCCTCACCTTCGGTGAAGGCTGGCACAACAACCACCATGCTTTCCCCCACTCGGCCCGTCATGGCTTCGGCTCCCAGATCGATCTCACCTGGCTGCACATCAAGCTGATGCGCCGGCTGGGTCTGGCCACCCAGGTGCGGCTCCCCCGCACGGCGGCAGGGGGCTGAACGTCCTGCCGTAGGGTTGTACGTTCCTGTTCATTCCGTCTGAGGGTCGCCGTCATGGCCAAGCGCGTGCAAGTCGTTCTCAGTGAGGACGTATTGAGCCTGGGCAAGGACGGCGACCTGGTGGAGGTCGCCCCCGGCTACGCCCGGAATTTCCTGGTTCCCACCGGCAAGGCTGTGCCCGTCACCACGGCGGTGCTGCGGCAGGTGGAGCACCGCCGGGCCAAGGAGGCCGAGCGCCAGGCGGCTCTGAAGGCCGAAGCGGAAACCATGCGGACGGCCCTCAACACCATCGGCCGTTTCACGGTCAAAAAACAAACCGGCGGTGACGACGTGCTGTTCGGCACCGTCACCAACGGCGATGTGGCTGAGGCAATTGAAAAAGCCACCAATAAAACCCTCGACCGTCGCGACATCCTGGTGCCCGACATCCACCGCACGGGTTCCTACAAGGTGCAGGTGAAGCTCCATCCCGAGGTGGTGGCGGAGATCAACCTGGAAGTGGTGAGCGGCTGATCCTCGACTTAGGCTGATCTTCGACTTAATACGTCGCCCCTGTGCGCCTCTGGTGAACAGCCGTGGTGCCCTTGCCATCAAGCACACCGCCATGGTGGGCTTCGGCGTAGATCAGCCAGTGGTCGCCGCAGTCCATCCGCTGCTTCACGGTGGCCTCCATCCAGGCCAGAGCATCCGAGAGAATCGGTTGCTGGCCCGGGCTCTCGTTGATGGTCAGCCCCGTGAAGCGGTCGGCTCCAGGGGGGAAAGGGCTCAGGAAATGCTTCATCGCTCCCTTTTCCCGCCCTGCGGCCAACACATTCAGGGCGCACAGGTCGTCGATGTGGAGCAGGCCCTCCACCGCCCGATCTTTCGCCACGGCCACGGTGAAGCCCGGCGGGGAGAAGCTGGCCTGGCTCACCCAGCTGGCCACCATGGCGCCTGAGAGGGCCGTGTCTCCCTCCCCTTTGCGGGCGGTAAGCACACAAAGGGAGCCCACCACCCGGCCCAGGGCCTGAATCGCCGGCTGGCTCCTGCTTTCCTGCAGGCCGCCGCCGGGGCTGCGCAGTTGGCGTTTGCGCTGCTCGGTCTGCAGGCGCCTCCCCAGGGCCGTGCCCGTTTCTTCCAGGGATTGGAGGGTGGGGGGATCGGGGCTGAACCGCACCCGGATCGGCTCGAAGGCGAAGGGAAAGCCCCCATCCCGCAGCTTGCTCTCCAGCAGATCAATGGCCTCCCCACTCCAGCCGAAGCTGCCGAACACCCCCACGGGTTTGCTGCGGTCGCCCTCGGCCAGCACGGTGCCCAGGGCCGACACGATCGGGGTGGGGGCATGGCCCCCGAGGGTGGGGGAACCGATCAGGAGAGCATCGCTCCTGCGGATGGCTGCCAGAAGTTGCTCGCTCTCGCTGAACTCACAATTGATGCTCTCCACCCGCACGCCCGTGCGCGAGACGCCCCGGGCCAGGGCATCGGCGATGGCCGCCGTGTTGCCATAGGCACTGGCGTAGAGCAGCCCCACCGACAGGCGAGCCTTGCCCTGGTCTTCCCCCCAGCGGCGGTAGTCGGCCAGGAGGCTGCGCCAGCTGGTGGCAATGGCCGGCCCGTGGAAGGGGGCGATCACCCGGATCGGCAGGTCGTCCAGGCGGTCGAGCACGCTGTCCACCTGCCGGGCCATGGGGGCCATCAGGCAGTCGTAAAACCAGCGGCGATCCTCCTCCGTGCTGCTGCGGTTGGTTTCCGCAAAGGCCTCCGCGCAGATGTGGGCCGAGAAAAACTTGCTGCTCATCAGCACGCCCGTGCTCTCCTCAAAGGCCATCAGCGCTCCAGGCCAGCGGGGCGTGGGGGCCGGAATCAGTCGCAGCACAAAGGCCCCGGCCAGGGGGCGGCACACCTCCTGCCGCACCACATCGATGGGCGGGAGCGGGGGAAGGGGGGCGGGCTCCGGAGCACCGGGAGCGGCGGGGCGCTGCTGCTCCCAGAGCTCCCGCACCAATTTGGCTCCGGGATTGGAGGCCACCAGGGCCAGGCGGGGCCAGCGGGTCACCATGGCCCGCAGGAACTCCACCCGGTTGGGGTTCACCACCCCCACCACCACCTTCAGCTCCGCATCGGCGGGCACCCGCTCCTCGAGGGCGGCAAAGAAGGGAGCGGCATAGGTCATCCCCGGGGGATGGATGAGCACGGGGGGCACGGGGTGGCCATCGGCCGCGGCACCCCCTTCAAACAGAAAGCTGTTGGCCGTGGTGCCCCGCTCAAGGGCGTATTCCACCTCAAAGCGCAGCCGCCGTGGACTCAGTCCCCTCAGGCAGACGAGCCCCGGATCCATCGGCAGGGCCACCACCGAGCGGTCGGCGGGCACGGCCGTCGGTTCGGCGGCGGGGCGGGTGGAGAGAGGGGCCATGAATCAATAATGATTGCCCACCTTGCGGTGGTGCACGGCGGTGGTGGCGGAGGCGTCAGCCACGTTGCCCTGCTCCACCACCGCATAGATGATCCAGTGATCAGGGCCCTCCAGCCGCTGGGCAACCCGGCAGCCGAGGAAGGCCAGGGCATCGCCGAGCACGGGTCCCCCGGCCGCCACCCCGTCGAGGGTGGCCACCCCGGCAAAGCGGTCGGCGCCGGGGGGGAAGCGCTTGAGGAAATGGCGCAGCAGTTGCTGGTGGTTGTCCTCCCGCAGGATGTTGAGCACAAAGCGGTCGTCCACCTGCAGGAGGGCTTCGATGGCCCGATCCTTGGCTACGGCCACGGTGAGTCCCGGCGGCTCAAAGCTGGCCTGGCTCACCCAGCTGGCCACCATGGCTCCGCTGCGGGCCGCTTCTCCTTCCCCCTGGCGGGCCGTCACCACATAGAGCCCGCCGGACAGGCGGCCCAGGGCCTTGTCGAGGTCGCCATCGAGGGATTTCATCGCCGCAATGGTGCGCTCCTTGGTGAGCACCTGGCCCAGGTCAGTGCCCGCCTCTTCGCAGCGCTGGTAGTCGCCCGGTTCGGGCACGTGGCGGATCCGCAGGGGGGCGAAGGCCTCCGAGTGGCCGAGGCTGCGCAGGCGATCGGCCAGGGTGTCGATGGGTTCATCGTTGCCGCCATAGGCGTCGTAGACGCCCACCCACTGCTTGGGCTGAAGGGCCGCCAGGAGGGTGCCGATGGAGGCCTGCAGGTCGGCATCGGCTTCGGCGGGCCAGGTGGGCACCACCACGGCGGCCGCCTCCCCGATCAGGGCGCTGAGCTCCTGGGCGTCGGTGGCGCGCAGATCCACCAATTGCACCTGGGTGCCGGCCTTGCTGATGCCCCGGGCGATGGCCTGGCTGAGGCGGTCGCAAAAGCCGTGCTGGCTGATGTAGCCCACGGCGGCATAGGCCCCATCAGCGCTGCGCTGGCTGCTCCACTCCCTGTAATCCCCCACCCACAGGGGCAGGTGATGCTTCAGCAGCGGACCATGGCCCACGGCGATGGTGGTGATGGGGGGCAGGCTGTCCATCCGCTTGAGGGCCTGCAGCACGCTGCGGGCATTGGGCCCCATGAGGCAGTCGTAATAGAAGCGAAAATCCGGCGCGATGGCCCCGGGATCCGAGTCGTAGAGCGCCTCGGAGCAGTAGTGGAGGCCAAAGGCGTCGCAGGTGTAGAGGATGCCGGTGCCGTGGTCGTAGGAAAAGATGGTGTCGGGCCAGTGCAGATTCGGGGCGCTGAGAAACTCAAAGCGGTGTTGCACGCCGCTGGCTGGGTTGGTGCCCAGATCCAGGGTGTCGCCACTTTTCACCGCCCGGCTGCGGAAGGGGCGATGCACCTGGTTGTCCAGAAACTGGATCGCCACCTTGGAGGCCACGATCTCCAGGTTGGGGTTGCGCTCCAGCAGATGGCCGATCAGGCCGGAGTGATCGGGTTCGGTGTGCGACACGATCAGCACATCGATGGCCGCGGGGTCCACCTGGCTCTCGAGCAGGGGGAGCCAGGTGTCGGCGAATTTGAGATGGCTGGTGTCGATCAGGGCGGTTTGTTCCCCCCGCACCAGGAAGGCGTTGTAGGTGGTGCCATTGCGCAGACCGAACTCAATGTCAAACCGACTGCGGTCCCAGTCCAGGGAGCGGAGGGTGATGGTGTCGGCCCCCACCGATTCCGTCTGAAGGCTGAGACGGGGCTTGGCTGGCAGGGTTGGAGATGGCTGGGTGGTGGTCATGGCGGCTCCCTCCACGGCTAGGTGGGGACTGTAGGCAGGGGGTTCCAGAACTGTTGGTTGCGGCTCGGTTAAGGACGGTTTGCATCCCTTGCCCGCCGGATTGCCCAGACCCCAATCTGAAAGAAGACTCAAATGAGACGCTTCGGGGGTGGCCAGATGGTCGAGCCGCGTGTTGGTCTATTCCGGTTGCCTTCAGGGGGCAGGAGCGCCTGTCCTTTCTCACCGCCCTGCCGGTTACGGATCGAGGGGGGAGAGGCCGAGGACGCCACCTGCGAGATTCTGGAGCTCTCCTCGGAAGGGGTGAATATCGCCATCAGCAAGGGCCGTCCCGTACGCCAAGGTCAGCACGGTCGTCTGTTGATCGGTTCCCCCGAAGGAGACCATTACGAGCTGCCGGTGGATGTGAGCTGGGTGGAGCCGGCAGCGTCCTTTGCCGTTCTGGGCCTCAGCTTGCCCAGCCCCCCCAGCTGGCGCTTCGCGCACCTTCGCTGACTGCAAGCGCTGTAGCCATGAAGGAGGTCTAGATCCTCCACCAGGTGCTGAAGCAAGCTCCCTGCCCCCTGGCTTCACTTTGCCTATCTCGGAGCGTCCATATTCTGGCTCCCCTGATCTGAAATCGGTGGCCGAAGCGATCGATTCGGATTCCTCCATACCCTTCCAGTGCTTCCTTTAGCTGAGCCAGGGCCAGGGCTTGGGCCCGCTCCTTGCGAACCAAGGGCTCCGCTGTCATCCGCGACGGTAGACCGATCATTTCGGCCCAAGGCCTTCGCCACAGCTGGATGGCAGCCGCATTGGCATAAATCAGCCTCGGATCCTCTGAGCCGTCATGGGCCAGCACGGCTTGATCAACGGCAAACACCTCCTGGGCTGCCAGGCGCAGGTTGCGGTGGGGATCGGTGCCGGCAACCAACGGGCGGCCAAACGCTGCTTGGTGACTGGCCAGGATCAGGCCCACCACCTCCAGGGCCGGCGGCTCAAGCCAGGGTGGCTCCTTCACCGGCTCTCCGGGCCCTCCCCTTCCCCGGGGCTGGGGGCCTCCTTCTCTGCGCCCGCGGCCATGGCCCGGGCCATGGCCAGCTCCGCCATGGCCTTGCCATGGGCCAGCAGGCGCTCGAGAAACTGCCGATTGGCCTCCGGGAAGCGGGGCTCCTCCGCCAGGGGCAGGGGGCCCGCCACCTCCAGCCCCGATTCCCCCTCCAGAGCTGGGGTGATCACCACCAGATCCGGATCCAGTGGGGCGTCGTAGCGCCACCAGCGGGCGGGATCGGCGATCGCCCCATGCACCGGGTGGGGCACATGCACCCTGGGAGCCCGAGCTCCTGCCCGCCTTCGCTCCGCCAGCTCCGTGAGCAGCTGCACCCGGCTGCGGCCCCGCAGCTGGAAGAGCACGAAGGGATCCTCCGAGAAGCGGTCGCCCATCAAGTAGAACACCGCGCTCACGTGCTTGCAGGGATTGGCCTTGTCCGGGCAGGTGCACTCGCTGCGCACCTCCTGCAGCTTGAAGGGAAACAGCCGTTTGCCACTGGCGGCAAAAGCCCGCTCGATGTCCTGGGGCATGAT
>JBEIGX010000025.1:0-16987 GCA_040381675.1 Aphanothece sp. | reverse complement strand
GCAGCGGGGAACCCTGGCTGGCGGAGGGCGAGCAGTTCTGGCGAGCGATCAGCTTCGTGCCCGCCACCACCTCCCTGGATGCCTTGGCCACACCCGGCCAGGCCAGAGAAGTGGGCTACGGGCTGGGGAGGTTCCACGAGCTGGTGCACGATCTGCCCTGCGAGCAGTTGGCCGACACCCTGGAGGGGTTTCACATCACGCCGGGCTACCTGGCGCAGTACGAGGCCATCTGCGCGGCGCCCTCCGGCGAACAACGTCTCCCGTACGGCGAGCGAACAGAGCAAACCGAGCAGGAAGCCTGGGCCCATCGGTTTGTGGCACAGCGAGCAGCCTGGGCCGGCGTGCTGGAGCGCGCCAAGGCCTCCGGAGAGCTGCCCCTGCGGCCGATCCATGGCGACCCAAAGGTGAACAACGTGCTGCTCGATGCCTCCAGTGGCCGTGCGGTGGCCCTGGTGGATCTGGATACGGTGAAGCCGGGCCTGGTGCACTACGACATCGGCGATTGCCTGCGCTCAGGCTGCAACCCACTCGGGGAGGAAACTGCGGCCCTCGACGCCGTCAGCTTTGATCTGACCCTCTGCGAGGCCCTGCTGGAGGGATACGGAGAGGTGGCGCACCGTTTTCTGGGGCCGGCCGATCACCGTTATCTCTACGACGCCATCCGGTTGCTGAGCTTTGAGCTGGGATTGCGCTTCTTCACCGACCATCTGGCCGGCAACGTCTACTTCCACACCCAGCGGCCCGGCCACAACCTGGATCGGGCCCTGGTGCAATTTCGCCTCACGGAAAGCATCGAGGCCCAGGAGCAAGACATCCGGGGGCTGCTGGAACGGCTTCAGGAGAGACGATGAGAGACCCCTTCGCGCCGGAGGGCGCCCTGGTGTTCGCCCTTCTGCCCTTTGGATCCAATCCAGCCGCCTTGGCTCTCCAACTGGGGGGGCAACTGGAGTGGAGGGGGAATCGGCTCGCAATCGCCTACCAGCTCAGGGGCCCCCTGGACTCAGTGGTGCTCCCCGCCCCCAACACGGCGGGAGCCCCCCTCCGCCGGGACGGCCTCTGGGAGCACACCTGTTTCGAGCTGTTTCTGGCGGCCGAGGGCATGGAGCCCTACTGGGAAGTCAATCTGGCCCCCAACGGCCAGTGGAACATCTATCGGCTGGAGGCCTACCGGCAGGGCCTGGAGCCCGTGCGCGATCGAGCGGAACTCCCCTTCACGGTAAGGGCCTCAGAGCAGGGTCTGGAGCTGGGGTTTGAGCTGGAGCTGCCCCAGGAGCTGGCCCTGGCCTGCCGGAACCGGGCCCTCCAGCTGGGCATCACCGCGGTGATCGAACATGCGGAGGGACCCCTCACCTATTGGGCGCTGGTCCATGGGGGCAAGGATGCGGATTTTCATCGCCGGGAGGATTTCCTCCTGCGTCTGAAACGCCCCTAGGCCACCGGAACGGTCAGCCACGCCTGATCGAACGTGGTGATCCCGGGCAGACGCACATTGATGTCCGAGGTGGCATCGCCATTGAAATCCACCTGGAGCAGGTTGTTGGCAAAACGGGCCTGGCCGAGCTGGCGGGAGAAGGCCGCGCTGCCGATGTAGCTCAGAGGGGTGTTGGGGCCGATGGTGTTCTTGAGGGCATGGTCGAAGGAGAAAAAGTCCTTGCCGGCCTGAAAATCGGTGATCACATCGGTGCCCCCCGGATCTGCGGTGACGTAGTAGAAGCCATCGCGCCCGTCTCCGCCCACCAGCCGATCGCTGCCAAACTCTCCGGCCAACAGGTCGTCTCCCTTGCCGCCACTGATCACATCGTCGCCTTGCCCGCCCACCAACATGTCGTTGCCCCGATCACCCTTGAGGTAGTCGTTGCCCTCCCGGCCATTGAGATAGGAGTTGTTGGGGGTGGCCACCATCCGGTCGGCGCCGGCAGTGCCCCAGGCGGCATGGGGGAAGATCGACAGCAGGATGGGCGAGAGCTCCGGGGGGCCGCCATCGGCAGGGCGGGTGGAGGTAGACACCTGGGTGGCAGGCGGGGTCAAGGGAGCGGGCGTGGAAGTTTGGCCAGGACCCGTCAGGACCGTATCGAGGTGGTGGGCAGACGTATACGGGAAAGGAGTGTAATTGCGATCGGCGGGAATCGGGGAGCCGGGCACATAGCCCTCTCCTTCAAGATGGGGATCAATATTAAACATCATCATCGAATCTTCGTGCTGAGTCGTATGACAATGGAAAGCGAATGGGCCAAGGAATGTGCGGAATTTCATGTAGATCACCGCGGTCGTGTTTGGCCCCAGGATGGTGGTATCGCTCTTGAATTGCTTCTCAGGGAAGTAATCCGGTCCCGGTTTGCGGCCCTCCAGCAACTGCAGCTGATGGGATTCCAGATGAATATGAATGGGGTGCCACCAGCCTCCACTTCCATTGATCAATGTCCACTCCTCCGCCACGCCCACGGGCATGGGGATGAAGGACTTTTGCGAGTCGAATTCCGTCTGGTTGATCAACCACATTCCCATGCCACGACCAAACTCCAAGGTGCGGCGAGCGCTGATCTCCGAAGGAAGAATCGGTTCATGGGCCCGCAGAGGAGAGGCGGGAGTGATCGTGCTGGTGGGGGTGGTGGGCGTTCGCTCGCCCACCACAATCTTCATGATGCGCTCCGAGAAGTTGGAAATGGCGGTGGTGCCGATCCTCTGCAAATCACCCTTGGGGCCCGTGCCGCTGGTTTGCTCCGCCGTATTCACCAGGTAGAGCACGGTGCCGGGGGCATAGCGTGAGAAGTCCATCACCACATCGGCCCGATTGGCGGGCGCCATGGTGAATTCACGCATCTCAATCGGGTTGGGCAGCAGCCAGGTGTCGTTGCCGACCCGCAGGTGCGGCTGCTTCACCCCGCTCTCATCCTGAATGCTGAGATGGAAGAAACGGCCTGCCGAAGCCCCCAGCATGCGCAGACGGTATTGGGTGGGCTCCACATACATATAGGGGTACGACTTGCCGTTCACCAGCAGCACGTCGCCGAGGTAGCCATCCGTATTACTACCAATCGGAAAGCCGTCGTAGAAGAAGGAGCCATCCGCATTGAAGCGGCGATCAGTGATGGCCAAGGGGATGTCGTAGGGCGAATTATTGCTCATAAATTCCTGCTCATTCCATTCGGCAGTGGATTTCCACCAACCCGGCAGCACTTTGTTTTTGATCAGGTTGAGCTCAGTGTCGTCGAACGTGAGCCAGAAGCCCGCCATACCCTTGATCACGTTGAAATCGGTGAGGTCTTCGCCGTGGTCGTGGTACCACATGGTGGACGGAGACTCCGTGAATTCAGGGAGCCCGTTGTTGCCCATCGGAACGGTATTGGGATAGTAGTAATCCCGATACATGCCCGGATTGATCACAAAGGATGGATAGCCATCTGTATGGGCTGGGTTATGGCCACCATGCAAATGGACAGACTCCCTCTGGGGGATGGCCGGCATGCCCGGATAGCGGGGGAGATCGTTCCAATGGCGCACCACCACCGGCTCACCCACCCGTGTTTTGAAGGTTGAACCCGGCATGGTGCTGTCGTATCCCCAGATCTCCGTATTCACCACCTGATTGGCCCCATCCAGCACCACCTGTTGCCTGGCCCCCTCCCGCTGGGAATACCAGGACACCACCTGGCCCGTGCTGTAGTAGGGATTATTGGTGCCAGCCACATTGCGGTTGAAAAATTCCGGCGCAATCCCCCCATAGAGCGCCTGGGTGGGATCTACATCCTGATAGAGGGCAGGAAGGCCACCCGGAGCGGGCCCGGGAGCAAAGGAATCCCCCCAGGTGGTGGGCATCACGCCCACGGAATCGGGGCGTTTGAGGGTGGGCACGGGCACGGGAGAGGCCCACTTTCGAACGGCAAAGGGCGTGTATTCGGGCTGGAAAACCTCCGTGGCCACAGGGATGACTTTTGAGATGTCCCGCAGGGTCACCTGGGCCGTATTGCCCACCTGCACTCCACCGGGCTTGTCGGTGAATAGGCGAATCTCCAGCACCTCATCCCCTTCGGTCTTGAGGTCTTTGGCGATGGTGTGGGTGAAGGTGGCTTGCCCGCCAATCACCACACACTGACCAATCGTCGTTCCCACACTCAGGTCAAAGGGATCAATATTGACCCCACCAATTTGATAGAAAAGAATGGTGCCATTCACCACATTCGTTGTAGCGAGCCTCGTCGTGATGGCCAATCCCTCATCGATCGCGGCTGCAGAAGGCGTGAGGGTGTAGGTGGGAAGGCCCGGCGCCTGGGAGGAGTCGTTGATCGTCACCACCGCTGTGGTGCCCACCTGCCTGGAGCGTCCTGGGTCGCTGAACACCCTGATGTTGAGGGCTTCGGGCCCTTCCGTGGTGAGATCGTTCGCCAGGGTCTGGCCGATCTGGAACTGGCCCGTGGCATTCACCACACCCGTGCCGATCATCGTGCCACGGATGAAATCCGCGTTGGTGATCCCAGCGCCTGAGACCTCCCAGAAGAACATGGTTCCTGGGGCCACATTGGTGGTTTGAACCGTGGTGATCAGGTTCGCCCCTTCGTTGACGGGCACGGGGGCTGGCGTGATCCTGTAGGTGGGGAGCAGAGCCTGTGCGGGCAAGCCTCCTGCGGTGGAGGTGTCGTTGATTGAGAAGGATGCCGTAGGAGCGAGCCGGGTCGTGAGCGTCGCATCGCGGAACAGGTTGATGCTGACCGTTTCCCGGCCTTCGGTTTTCAGGTCATTGGCGATGGTGTGGCTGAGGTGGAGCATCCCCATGCCATTGACATCGGTGATGATGCGAGCTGAGCCCGTCAGGCCACCGGTGCTGAAATCGGCCGTATCCACATTGATGCCGCCCAGCGACCAGTAAAGCGTTGTGCCGTTGGCCACACCGGTGGCGTGCACCATGGTGGTCACCACCTGGCCTTCGCTGCTCACGCTCGCCGTCGGCATGATCATGTAGGTCGGCGCCAGGGCCGGTGTCAGCGAGGTGTCGTTGACCAACCTCGACATCGTGGTGCCCAGCTGCCTAGTGCGGGCCGCATCACTGAAGAGCTTGAAGCTGAGCGTTTCCGCTCCTTCCGTTTTCAGATCATTGGCAACGGTGTGGGACAGGGTGAACTGCCCAGATCCGTTGGCCCCTGTGACCACCGTGCCTTGCCCTGTGAGGGTGCCGCTGCTGAAGTCGGAGGCATCCACGTTGGTGCCGCTGATGGCCCAATAGAGGGTTGTTCCATTGGCCACATCCGTGGTCTTCACCGTGGTCGTCAGACCCTGGCCCTCATCGAGCTTGGCCTGTGACAGGTTGATTGCATAGGTGGGTGACTTGGACGTGTCCACCACATCCACCCCGGCGGTCGTACCCACCTGCAGGGTGCGGGCCGCATTGCTGAACAAACGGATCTGCAGAGTCTCCTTGTCCTCCGTGGTCAGATCATTCGCCAGGGTGTGGGAGAAGGTGAACCCTCCGGTGGCTCCCACGGTGCCGCTGCCCGTGAGCACCCCGCCCACCACATCCGCCGCCGTGATGCCCAGACCCGACAACGACCAGTACAGCACCGTTCCAGCCGCCACGTTCGTGGTGGCCACTGTGGTGGTCAGCAGCGAACCCTCAGTGATCGAGAGTGCCGATGGGGTGATCGTGTAGGTGGGCGGCAGGGCAGGCCCCGGTGGCACCACGGGTGGGGGCGCCGGCGTGACGGATGTGTCGGCGATGCTCACCGTGGCCGTTGTCCCCACCTGCCGCGTTCGCGCCGCATCGCTGAACAACCGGATCTGCAGGCTCTCCGCCCCCTCCGTCAACAGGTCATTCGCCAGGGTCTGGGCAAAGCTGAATCCCCCCGTCGCTCCCACCGTGCCACTGCCCGTGAGCACGCCGCCCACCACGTCCCCAGCCGTGATCCCCGTTCCCGACAACGACCAAAACAGCACCGTTCCAGCCGCCACATTCGTGGTGGCCACCGTGGTCGTCAGTGCCAGCCCCTCGTTGATCGCGGCCGCCGATGGCGTGATCCGATAGCTCGCCACAGGCAACGGCACCACGGCCGCAGGCGCCCGCGACGTATCGGCAATGCTCACCGTGGCCGTTGTCCCCACCTGTAGCGTGCGCGCCGCATTGCTGAACAACTTGATCTGCAGCGATTCCTGGCCTTCCGTCTTGACATCGTTCGCTAAAACATGGGCAAAGGAAAACGTCCCCACGCCCGAGGCATTCGCCACGACAGTGCTTTGACCGCTGAGCGCGCCGCGACTGAAATCGGAGGCGTTGATATTCGTCCCACCGATCGTCCAATACACCACCGTGCCATTGGCCACACCCATGGTGTTCACCCTGGTGGTGAGCGTCTGTCCCTCGCTGAGGGAAGACGCCGATGGAATGATCTGGTAGGTCATCTTATGGACGGGAACAAGCAGAAAGAACCGTCAGGACCAGTGGGCTGGTCCTCAGGGAGCGGAGCAAATTGCTTAGGGACAGAGATCACCATCAATGGAACGGAAGTTTCATCGTTTTGCCGCCATAATTGAGTTTCCAGGCTCGATGGCCTGTCCTCAGAGGGATTGACTCCCCTGTTAACGAGCTTACAATAACAAGTTAGCAAGAACTTTCGGGCGACCGCGTGGGACTTCTTCGAAGTCCCACGCGCACGACCCCACTCCCCAGCTCGCCTGTCATCCAGACCTCCCCAAAGGCCGCGCCCCCTCAGAAAAGTTTTCTCTTTGGGTCAGGAGAAACCGACGAAAGGCCTCTCTTCCGTCACCGGATTCGTCAGGGTTCCAATTCCCTCAATTTCCACACTCACCACATCGCCAGGCTGCAACCAACGGGGGGGATGGGCTGCCATCCCTACCCCCTCGGGAGTGCCGGTGAAAATCACGGTTCCGGGCAACAGGGTGGTGCTCCCACTCAGGAACGCGATCAGGGCAGGAATGTCGAAGATCATGTCGCCCGTCTCGCCGTCCTGCACCACCTCTCCGTTCAAGATGGTGCGCAGGTGGAGGTGGAGGGGATCCTCCAGCTCGTGGGGGGGCACCAGCACCGGGCCCAAGGGCGCAAAGGTGTCAAACGTCTTGCCGCGACACCACTGCCCTCCACCCCACTGCTTCTGCCAGTCGCGGGCGCTCACATCATTCCCGCAGGTGAAGCCCAGCACCGCTCCCAGCGCCTCATCCCGGCTCACGTTGCGGCAACGCTTCCCGATCACCACCGCCAGCTCCCCCTCGTAATCCACCTGGCCGCTCGCCAGGGCCCTGGGCAGGGCAATCGGCCCCTCCGGATCCTGCACCGCCCCTGGCGACTTCATGAACAACACGGGCCACTCCGGCAGAGACGCGCCCGTTTCCGCCGCATGGCGCCGATAGTTGAGCCCGATGCAGAAGATCGCCGCCGGTTGCACCGGCGCCAGAATCCGGCCCACACGGGCCTCTTCCCCACTGGGCCTCCACGGGCCGAATGGATCACCGCAAAGGCGCTCCCAACGCCCCGAGCCGTCCCCCCGGGCGACGTGCACCCCACCCTCTGGATCCCGGTAGCGCATCAGGGGCATGGCCTCAGCCCTGGGCTCCCGCCTTCACCTTCTTGCCCAGTGCCGCCGTGAGATTGCGCAGGGCATCGGACGCATCCAGCGGGTCGAGGGCCGCGCTGATCAAGGTGGGGCCCTCCGTGACCTGCAGGAAGGACTGCAGGGCCTCCCAGAGTTCCCCTTCCTTCTCCACGCGCCGGGCTGCTTGAAATCCCATGGCCAGGGCCAGGCCCCTGTGGTCCACCGGCGCCACATCGTTGAAGGGGCCATCCAGCATGGGCCGCTCCGTGCCGTAGCCGGCGTTGTCCATCACCACCACCAGGGCGGGGATGCGGTAGCGGGCCAGGGTGGCCAGCTCGATGGCGCTCATCAGCAGGGCCCCATCCCCCACCAGCACCACTGGCCGCTGATCCGGGCGCGCGCCCCAGGCGCCCACCGCCGCCGGCAGGGCGAATCCCAGGGACGCCCAGTTGCCGCTGTTGATGTAGTCGTTGGCCTCCTTCAGATGGAGGGCAAGGGAGGCGAAGGTGGCATCGCCTGTATCGGCCAGCACCACCGTGTTGTCGGCCAGCACCGCATCCACCGCCAGCAGCAGGCGGCGCACCGTGAGGGGTTGATCCGCCACCGGCACAAAGGGCTGGGGCGGCAGGGGACTCACCGGTGGCCGGTAGGTCGTGGGCTGGGGTGGGGGCCCCACCTCCCGCCACACCTGGAGCAGGGTCACGGGATCGAGGGTGTCCTGGTCGCCATGGATCCAGCGCAGCCCTTGATCCATCTCCACCCGTAGGCAGGCTTCCGGGTTGAGCTGCATGGTGTACACCCCCGTGTCCAGATCGCTGAAGGGCATGCCCAGGATCAGCAAGCCATCGCTGCCCTCCACCACCTCCCGCACCCCCTCGGCTCCCATGGCCCCCTCGTAGACCCCCAAATAAAGGGGGTGTTGCTCGCTGAGAAGGGATTTGCCACTGAGGCTGGTAGCGAAGGGCCAGCCCTCACGCTCCAGCACCTCCTGCAAGGGCTGCTGAAGACCGAAGCGATGCACCTCCACCCCCGCCAGCACCACCGGCCGCTGACGGCTGCGCATCCACTCCAGGATCTCCAGGCCCGTACGGCGGTGGAGGTCGGCCACCTGGGGCACCGCCGGCAGCATGAGGGGAGGCACCGGGCCTGGCACCGGGCGGGTGAGGGAATCGCGGGGTAACTCCAGATAGCCCGGGCGCGATTCCCGGCGCATGGCCTCCAGCACCCGGAGCATCTTGTCCACCGCCGTGCGACCCGAGTCGAGGCAGGCCGTCTGCACACACACCTCCTTGAAAAATCGCTCCTGGGTGTCGCTGGCACGGATGCGATGGTGGAGCAGGGCGTGCTCATCCGATTCCCGCAGGCCCGGGGCACCGCTGATCACCAACAGAGGGGAGCGCTCCGCATAGGCCCCCGCTACCGGATTGAGCAGCTTGAGAGCTCCCACGCCGTAGGTCACCACCGCCACCCCGAGGCCCATCAGGCGGGCGTGGGCATCCGCCGCGAAACCAGCGCCCTCCTCCCCCGCCATGCAGATCACATCGATCGGGGAGCGCTCCAGCCGGTCGAACAGCCCCAGCACGTAATCTCCCGGGACCCCATAGACCCGCTCCACTCCCCGTTGCAGAAGGGCTTCAATGAGCTGAGACGTGATGTCCATGGGCAGCGATCAGTTGGGGGACAGGTTGCGGCGCAACTGCCCGCAAGCTGCATCTTGATCAAGCCCCCGGCTGGCCCGCACGCTCACGGCGATGTGCTGGTCTAGCAGCCGTTGGCGAAATCGCTCCACCCGCTGTTCGGATGGCCGCTCAAAGGTGTCCTCGCTGATGGGGTTGTAGGGGATCAGGTTCACATGGCTCTGAAACCCCCGCAGCTGGTGGGCCAGGGCATCGGCCTGGTGGGGGGCGTCATTCACCCCAGAGAGAAGGATGTATTCAAAACTCACCCTTCTGGAGGTCTGGCTGGCGTAATGACGACAGTCGGCCAGGAGCTGGTCGATGGGATAGGCCCGGGCCGTGGGGATGAGCTCCTCCCGCAGGCGCTGATCCGGCGCATGCAAGCTCACCGCCAGGGTGAACTGGGTCCGACCCAGCACCTGATGGGCCTTGCCCGCCAGGGTGACCAGGGTGCCGGGCACGCCCACCGTGCTCACTGTGATCTGCCGCTGGGCCATGCCCAGATCGCGGCACAGCACCGCCATCGCCTGAAGCACCGCCTCGGTGTTGAGCAGGGGCTCGCCCATCCCCATGAACACCACATGGGTGGGGCGGCGGTCCATGGCCTCCCGCACGCTGAGCACCTGATCCACGATCTCGTGGAGGGCCAGGGAGCGGGCCAGGCCATCCTGCCCCGTGGCACAGAACCGGCAGGCCATGGGGCAGCCCACCTGGGAACTCACACAGACCGTGAGCCGGTCATCGGTGGGAATGCCCACGCTCTCCAGCCGCAGGCCATCGGTGGTTTCCAGAATCAGCTTGGTGGTGCCATCGGCAGCCACCCGGCGGTGCCGTTCCACCAACCGACCCACCAGGGGCTCGCCCAGCTCCTGCTCCCGCTGCTGCAAGGTGTGGCGCCACGCCTTGGGGAGCACGGTGATGGACGCCAGATCATGGGCCCCCTTGCTGTAGAGCCAGTCGTGGATCTGACGGCCGCGGAAGGAAGGTTGCCCTTCGGCCACAGCCCAGGCCTCCAGCTCCTCCACACTTCGGCCCAGCAGGGGAAGGTTCACCGGGTGGTGAGAGCTCAACGAGCGGAAACGATGCCGTGGCCCAGCTTCCACTCCACGAGCACCAGGGCGATGAATCCCATCATGGCGAGGCGGCCATGGAGCAATTCATTGTGGGGATGGAAGCCCCAGCGCGGCAGGCGCCGGCGGGGCAATGGGGTCCCGAGTTCGGTGGTCTCAGTCATCGCTCAGCAGTCCCTCCTCCTGAAGATCCTCGAGGGCATCGGGATCGGGCAGGAGGTCTTCCTCCAACCCCTCCTCCGGGGTGGGACGGAGGAAGGCCGCGAAGCTGCTGGCGGAGGCCTCGATGCCATGACGGCTTCGGGTAGCCTCCAGATCCTCGTCGGAAGGGTCGTCCAGCACGGCCTGGTTCACCGGTGGTGCGGGCAGCTCCACGGTGTAATCCGGCCGGAGGTTCTGCATGCGCCGGTAGCCGGCCGCCTCCTCCTCCAGGATGTCGGGATGGGGACCAGCCTCGGCCCGGAGTTCCTCCTCGAACCCACTGAAGCCCGTGCCTGCAGGGATCAGGCGGCCGATGATCACGTTCTCCTTGAGGCCACGAAGCCAGTCGCTCTTGCCCTCGATGGCCGCTTCCGTGAGCACCCGGGTGGTTTCCTGGAAGCTGGCGGCCGAGATGAAGCTGTCGGTGTTGAGGGAGGCCTTGGTGATGCCCAGCAGCACGGGGGTGAACTCAGCTGGGGCCCCACCAGTGATGGCCATGGCGGAATTCACCTGCTCCACCTGGCGGAGCTCAATGAGCTCACCGGGCAGGAGGGTGGTGTCGCCCGCATCCTCGATCCTCACCTTGTTGGTCATTTGGCGCACAATCACCTCGATGTGCTTGTCGTCAATCGAGACCCCCTGGGACTTGTAGACGTTCTGCACCTCCAGCACCATCCGGAATTGCAGCTTGGAGATGGCCTCCTGAGCGGCCTCCATGGTGGGTTTCCTGGTACGCAGATCTTCGAAGAAGCACTCCAGCAATTCGTGGGGATTGATGGGGCCATCGGTGAGCAGTTCACCAGCATTCACCTGCTGGCCATCACTCATCATCACGGTGCGGCCCAGGAGAATGGGGTAATCGGTGAGGGCATCATCGGCTTCGATCACCGACACCGTGATCGAGTCATCGTCTTCCCCTTGCTTGATCTGGACCGTGCCGCCCTTGCGGCAGAGGATGGCGGAATCCCGGGGACGCCGGGCCTCCAACAGCTCCTCGATCCGGGGGAGACCCTGCACGATGTCACCGGTTTTCTGCCGTTCGAACACCAGCAACGCCAGTCCGTCTCCGCGCTGCACCAATTCCCCGTCCCGCACATGGAGCACGGAGTCGGGCGACACCATGTAGGGGCGGCCCAGGCGAATGGTGATCTCGCCAGCACTGATGGCCTCCACCTGGCCGCAGCAGGGGGCCTTGAGGTCTTCGCCGAGCAGATCCCCTTCCACCACCCGGTCACCGACAGCCAAGGAGGACTTGATCCCCTGGATGGGAATCGATCGGGTGTCGCCCGCCCGCTCCACGATCAGCCGGCGGATGGGCTCATCCGTGGTGGCTTCAGGGAGTTGCACCAATCCATCCTCCTTGCAGAGAATCTGGGTGGTGGCCACCACGTCGCCGCGCTTCACCAGATCGCCATCGTTCACCTGCAGCTCGGTGTGGGTGGAGCCATGGCTGGCGTCGGAGAGGGTGTCGCGGCGCACCAGGAGGGTTTCCAGGATCACCAGTTGCAGGCGATCGATGGTTTTGGCCCGCTTGTCGGCGATGGCCTCCACATCCACCGTCATCTGAGGGGTGGTGTCGAAGGTTTCCAGGATCAGCTGGGTGCGCAGGAGCTCCACGCCATCCACCGACTTCACCAGCTCCCCATCTTTAAAGGTGAGGCGCTGGGTGGCCTTCAGGCCCAAGTGGGGCCCTCCGGATTGTTTGACAGTGAGAGATTCCGGCAGGTAGGCCTCATCGGGGATCGCATATTCCTCCACAGGCCGCAGCAAGAGGGCTCCTCCCTCCGTTGTATCCACAGACTCCACAAACACCATTGCCTCTGCCTTCAGGCCAGGAGCAATGTCATCGCCAGGATTCACCATCAGGCCATCCTGATAGCGGCTCAACACCTTGCTATCGGCAATGAGATGCAGACTGCCTGAGCGAACAATGATTTCGCGAAGAATGTCATTCTTCTGCGTCACGGTGACGATGCCAGCCGTCTGACTGAAGATGTCTTTGACAACTTCCGTACCGGCCTCGATCCACTGCCCGTCTTCAATCATCAACAGGGAAATATCCTTATTGATTTCATGGGTTTCCTGGGGGACCCAGAGCAGGGTGCCACCCTTGCTCACTTCAAAACCATGCTTGGCGGATCGGGCTTTTCGAATCGAAAGACCAGGGGAGAACTTGACCAGGCCACCGGTTTTTGTTCGGAAGCGATCGTCAGCCAACTCGGCAATCACTTCGCCGGAGCCAATCTTGCTGCCAGGAGCGGTGCGAAGGAGATACTTCGCTCCTTCCTTATCCTCCAGATGCCAGATCTCACCGGAGTGGGTGGATTCATGCACCAGCTTGCAATCCTTCAAGGTCAAACTGGTGGTGACAATCTGCACCTCACGGGAATCACCCGCCGACTCCCGCAGACGGACCGCCCCGCCGTATTCACTGACCAAGCGGCTTTCCGCCAACACATCACCGGTTTTGGCAGTCTTGGCACCCTGCACCACAGGCTGGGCATTGGGGGGCAGGTTGTAGACGTCGCCACTGAACACCCAGAGGCGACCAAGACGTTGGGCCTTATGGGTGATGTTTCCCTGCCGATCGGTCACCTCGCGGGGTTGGATCACATCTTCAAAGCGCACCTGGCCGGCCAGATCGCAGATCACATCCTTGGTGGCCTTTTCAACGCTTTTCTTCACCTGCGCACCGGATGAAATCTGGGCGAGGATCGTGTCGGAAAGAACAGTTTGGCCATCATTCACGAACAGAATCGAACCGGCCGTGATGTCCAGCTTCTGACCCTTGCCCTTGTCGGTGGGTTTGAGGTTCAAGGTGAAATCTGTTTCCGCCAGATGGGCCTCCACGCCGTGGGGCGTGCGATGGGGGCGGACCCGGGCCTTGGCCCCGAATTCCACGACACCGGCAGCGAGGGATCGGACCACACCCGTTTCAGCGGTGGACACACCACCGGTGTGGAAGGTGCGCATGGTGAGCTGGGTGCCGGGTTCACCGATGGACTGGGCCGCAATGATGCCGACCGCCTCACCCAGGTCGACGAGCTGATTGTGGGCCAGGGCCCAGCCGTAGCACTTGCGGCACACAGAGCGAGAAGCCTCACAGGTGAGGGGGGATCGCACCACCACCGCACGGATTCCCGCCGCCTCGATGGCACGGCTGAGGGGAGCATCGATCTCCCCATCCCGGGCGGCAAGCTCCTGGCCGTTCTGATCCACGATCGGCTCGGCCGCCAGGCGACCCACCAGCTTGCTGAAAAAGCGTCCCTTTTCATCCGCCTCAACCAAGAGACCACGGGTGGTGCCACAGTCTTCTTCCCGCACAATCACGTCCTGGGCCACATCCACCAGACGGCGGGTGAGATAGCCCGAGTCGGCCGTGCGCAGAGCCGTATCCACCAGACCCTTGCGGGCGCCGTAGGAGGAAATGACGTACTCCGTGACCGTGAGCCCTTCGCGGAAGTTGGTGCGAATGGGCAAGTCGATGATTTCCCCTTGGGGGTTGGCCATCAGACCCCGCATGCCCACAAGCTGGCGCACCTGGGACATGTTGCCCCGGGCCCCGGAGTTGGCCATCATCCAGACGGAGTTGAGCGGGTCGTTCTCATTGAAGTTGCGCTTAACCTCTTCAACGAGACGCTCATTGGTTTCTGTCCAGGTATCGATCACCTTGGTGTGGCGCTCCACCTCGGTGATTTCCCCAAGGCGATAGCGTTCCTCGGTGTTGGTGATCTCCTCCTCCGCTTCCTGCAGCAAGCGGGCCTTTTCCGAGGGAATGCGCAGGTCGTCCACAGAGATGGACACAGCTGCCTGGGTGGCGTAGTGAAAACCAAGGTTTTTCAACTCATCCGCCATGGATGAGGTGGCCGCCGTGCCGTGGTGTTTATAGGCCCAGGCCACCAGGTTGCGCAGCACCTTCTTGTCGATCACCCGATTCCGGAAGGGAGGGGCAACAGTGCCCAACGGGGCCTCCGCCTTTGTGGGTTTAGGGGCGGGGGCGGCTTTGGCTGCTTTCTTCTTGGAGGAGGTGCTCATGGCCGGTGCGGATCAGGAAAAGGAAAGGAATCAGATGGGGGGAAGGTTTATTTGGCAGCCACAGCATCAATGATGGTTTGGTTGATCACCACACGACCCACGGTGGTGAGGAGATAGCGACTGATCAGGGCCCCATCTTCATCAAAACGATCCCGCCGGAAACGCCATTGCTCGAAACGGGTGCCGTCGGTGAGGGTGTCGGAGGAGAGGGGCGCATCCGCCTCATCATCAGCTTCCACTTCTCCGCGGAAACGCACCCAAACCCAGTCGTGGAGGTGCAGGTGTTTCTCATCAAAGGCCGCAATCACATCCTCCAGCCCGGCAAATGTGCGGGAGCGGTCTCCGAACTCGGGTTTGTTCTTGGCCCGGTTCACGGCGGTGAGGTAGTAAGCCCCGAGCACCATGTCCTGGGATGGGGTGATGATCGGTTCACCAGTGGCCGGTGAAAGAATGTTGTTGCTGGCCAGCATCAACATGCGGGCTTCGGTCTGGGCTTCAATCGCCAGGGGCACATGCACCGCCATCTGGTCGCCATCAAAGTCAGCGTTGAAAGCAGGGCACACCAAGGGATGAAGCTGGATGGCCCGTCCATCCACCAACTTGGGTTCAAAGGCCTGAATGCCGAGACGGTGAAGCGTGGGAGCCCGGTTCAGCAGGATGGGATGGCCCTCGATCACCTCCTGCAGCACTTGCATTACCTCGTCGTCGGCCTTCTGGATCAGCTTCTTGGCCGCCTTGATGTTGTTGACAATGTTCTGACGGATCAGACGGTGAATCACGAAGGGCTGGAAGAGCTCAATCGCCATCTCCTTAGGCAGACCGCATTGATGCATCTTTAATTTGGGGCCCACCACGATGACGGAACGGCCGGAGTAATCGACCCGCTTGCCCAGAAGATTCTGGCGGAAGCGTCCCTGCTTGCCCTCAATAATGTCGCTCAGGGATTTCAGAGCGCGGTTGTTGGCCCCCACCACCGTGCGACCCCGGCGACCGTTGTCGATCAGGGCATCTACAGCCTCCTGCAACATCCGCTTTTCATTGCGAACGATGATTTCAGGAGCCAGGATTTCTTGTAGACGGGCTAGACGGTTGTTGCGATTGATCACCCGCCGGTAGAGATCGTTGAGATCACTGGTGGCAAAGCGGCCTCCATCCAGCTGCACCATGGGGCGCAGGTCGGGAGGAATCACCGGAATGACATCCAGAACCATCCACTCCGGTCTGGCATTGGTGGCGATGAAGTTATCAATCACCCGCAGGCGCTTGATGAGCTTTGCCCGCTTCTGTCCCTTGCTGGCGCTGATCTCCTCGCGAAGCTGCTCCGCAATTTCGTTGAGTTCAAGATCGGAGAGCAGTTGTTTCAGAGCCTCGGCACCGATCCCAACAATGGGCTCGTTTTCGATCTCCGAATCCTCTGCAAAAATCTGATCCTCGATCTCCAGCCATTCGTCCTCGGTGAGCAACTGCTTGTAGGTCAGGTCCTTGTGATCACCGGGGTCGAGAACGACATAGCAGTTGAAGTAGACGATCTGCTCAACATCCCTCAGGGGCATGTCGAGCAGGATGGCCACATAGCTGGGAATGCCCTTCAAATACCAGACGTGGGAGACGGGGGCCGCCAGCTTGATGAACCCCATGCGGTGGCGCCGCACACGGCTTTCGGTGACTTCCACCCCACAGCGCTCACAGACGATGCCCCGGTGGCGCACCCGCTTGTACTTGCCACAGTGGCATTCCCAATCCTTGGAGGGGCCAAAGATCTTTTCGCAGAACAGCCCATCCATCTCTGGCTTGAGCGTGCGGTAGTTGATCGTTTCCGGCTTAGTGACTTCTCCGACCACCTGGCCATTGGGCAGGGTGCGCTGCCCCCATTGCATGATCCGCTCTGGGGAAGCGAGGGTGATCTTGACGTAATCGAAGTAGTTTTCGCTTCGAGGAGTGCTGTTAGACATATCGGGAAGGGGGTGCGAGGAAGCAGGGGGAGGGCAGAGGGTCAGTCTTCGTCGTAGTCAGCAACACCCAGGGATTCGTAGGTGGGACGACTCGGTGTGCTTCGACGGGGGTTCACGTCTTGCATGAGATCCACTTCTTCACCGGCATCTGTGTAAACCGCGATATCGAGTCCAAGGGACTGCAGCTCACGCATCAACACCTTGAAGGATTCGGGCGTGCCCGGCCTGGGAATGGGCTTGCCCTTGACGATGGCGTTGAGCGCTTCGTTTCGGCCCTGCATGTCGTCGGATTTCACCGTGAGCAGCTCCTGCAGGGTGTAGGCCGCGCCGTAGGCCTCGAGTGCCCAGACCTCCATCTCTCCGAGCCGCTGGCCGCCCTGTTGAGCCTTGCCACCCAAGGGCTGTTGGGTAACCAGGGAGTAGGGGCCGGTGGAGCGGGCGTGGATCTTGTCATCCACCAGGTGAACCAATTTGAGGATGTGGGCATAGCCCACGGTCACCGGCTGGTCGAAGGCCTC